>JACRMA010000106.1:2645-13336 GCA_016235085.1 Candidatus Zixiibacteriota bacterium | reverse complement strand
TCCTGATTGGAGGGAGGATCAATGCATCCAAATCATTCTCGACTCGGCATCGTGCTCACGACAGTGATGCTGGTACTGCTTGGCACGTCGGTGACAATTGCCTGCACGAATTTCCTCGTGACCCGGGGCGCGTCGGCAGACAGTTCGTGCTTCATCACCTACACCTGCGACGGGGAGTTCCACCCTCACCTTGAGTACACACCAGCGGCCGACCACGAGCCGGGCGACGCAATCGAGATCAGGGATTGGGGCGGCAAACTGAAGGGCAAAATCGCGCAGGCGCCGCACACATACGCCGTTGTGGGTCTGATGAATGAGCATCAGTTGGGTTTCGGAGAAACGACCTTTGGTGGGCGCAAGGAACTCGAGAATCCCTCTGGGATAATCCGTTACTGGGATTTGATGGGATTCACCCTCCAGCGTGCGAAGACCGCTCGCGAGGCGATCAAGGTCATCGGCGATCTCGTTGCCGAATACGGGTACGGCGATGAGGGAGAGTCATTCTCGTTGTCTGATCCGCGCGAGGTCTGGTACATGGAGATCGCGGGAACCGGGCCGGGCGGCAAAGGGGCGGTCTGGGTGGCGTTGCGCGTGCCCGATGGTTACGTGTGCGCCCACGCCAACAAATCGCGCATCGGCGAATTCCCGATGAATGATCCCAAAACCTGCCTGCACTCGCCAAACGTCGTCTCGTTCGCGGTTGAGAAGGGGTACTACGATCCGAAATCGGGCAAGCCGTTCCGCTTTTGCGATGCGTACTGCCCGCCGCAACCGAAAGACCTGCGCTACTGCGAGACCCGGGTGTGGAGTATTTTCCGCCGCTGCGCACCATCCCAGAATTTCTCAACGGAGTACAATCGCGGCATCGCGGGTGTGGACCCGTATCCGCTCTGGATCAAACCGGACAAGAAGATCGCGCTGGCCGATGTGATGAACATCATGCGCGACCACTACGAGGGCACGCCGTTCGATTTGACCAAGGGGCTGGATGCCGGGCCGTTCGGGAGTCCCAACCACTGCCGCCCGATGACTTGGCAGGTCGACAGCGTCGACTACGGCTGGGAACGCGCCATCTCGACTCCCCAGACGGCGTTTTCGTTCATCTGCCAGTCGCGCGACTGGCTCCCCAACCCTATTGGGGGCGTTTACTGGTACGGTCTCGACGACACCTACTTCACCGTTTGGGCGCCGTTGTACTGCGGGATCAACAGTGTCCCGGTGTCGTACACAGTGGGCAGCCTTGGCCAGTTCAGTTGGGAATCGGGCTGGTGGGTTGTCAACTTCGTGGCGAATTACGCGAATCTGAAATACTCGTACATGAAAAACGACATCACCAAGGTGCGTGACCAGCTCGAAAACGATTTTCTGGCCATGCAACCGGTGATCGAGAAGGCGTCGCTCGAACTCGGGAAGACCGACCAAGCGCTCATGAAGCGTTACCTGACCGACTATTCCGTTAGTCATGCCGAGGACGTGATCAAACAGTACCGCACACTGGGCGAGTTCCTGATCTGCAAGTACAACGACGGTTATGTCAAGGATTCGACCGGCCGTCCGCGTGAGGTCGGCTATCCCGAAAGCTGGCTGCGCGACGTGATCCAGCTTCGTCCCGACCAGTTCAAGATCCCCGTGTGGACATCCGACTCGGTGGCGGCCAAGCCGGCGAATTGATGGAGCGGAAACAGGACTCTGAGCCGTACTACAATGGGAGCGTAAGGATCTGAGGGAGGGCGAGGCTCCTGCCGAGCCTCTTGCCCGCGCGGTTAAGAGGCTCGGGAGGAGCCTCGCCCTCCCTCGAAGCAATTGTGAACAACACACACGGAGTCGAAGATGCCCACCATTGATCTTTCCTACCCCATTGGCAAGTTCCTCAAGCCGCTGACAATCGACGCCACGGCGCGAGCCCGCTTCGTTGATCAGATTGCCGAGACACCGGCGCTCATCAGGCAGGCCGTTGAACATCTCAATGACCGGCAACTGGACACACCATACCGGCCGGGGGGATGGACTATCCGCCAGGTGGTCCATCATGTCCCGGACAGCCACATGAACGCCTACCTCCGTTTCAAGTTCGCTCTGACCGAAGAGGAGCCGTTGATCAAGCCCTACAATGAGGCCGACTGGGCTCGGCTTCCCGAAGCCCTGGGTGGCCCCATTCATTACTCATTGGATCTTCTCCAGTCGCTCCATGAGCGCTGGGTTGCCTGCATCCACCAGCTCACGACCGATCGATTCAAGCGCACCTTCCGGCATCCGGAGATCGGGATCGTGACCTTGGACGAGCAACTGGCGATGTACGCCTGGCATGGACGGCACCACACCGCGCACATCACGTCGCTTCTGGCCCGCGAGGGCTGGACCCATCGCCAAGCCACCGGCGCTTGATCCCCTCGCATTTTTGGCGGGCAATCTGGGCGGGAATTGGCTATACTTAGGGTTCGCGGGAAATCGCCCCGGTGGCGTCCCGCTGACTGAAACATGACGATGGAGAACTGACCGATGATTTCCACCAGCGATTTCCGCAAGGGCAAGAAGATCAAAGTCGAAGGCGATCTTTATGAGATAGTCGATTTCCAGAACGCCCGTACCGCGCAACGCCGCGCCAAGGTGACCACCAAGCTCCGTAACATGAAGACCGGTCAGGTCTTGGAACGTGTCTTCGCGTCCGGTGAAATGTTCGACGAACCCGAATTCGAGCAGCGTTCATTCCAGTACATGTACACCGACGGCTCCGAATGGCATTTCATGGACAATAAATCCTTCGAACAGATCACCCTGGGCGCGGACCATCTCGAAGGGTATACCGATTTCCTGATGGAAAACGCCGACTACCGTATTTCGTTTTTCGAGGGCAATCCGATTTCCCTCGACCTGCCATCCTCGGTGATTCTCGAGGTCGTGGAATCCGAACCGGGAGTCAAAGGCGATTCGGTGTCGAATCTGACCAAGCTGGCCAAGCTCGCCACCGGGCTCCAAGTCAAGGTTCCACTGTTCATCAAGGTAGGGGACAAGGTCAAAGTTGACACGCGCACCAAGGAATATCTCGAGCGCGTGACGGGGTAAAGCGGTGCCTAATCACGCGATCTTCAGTCCTAGGGTGTCGGCCATCTTGGCCCCCAGATTATGGAGTGCAGGGGTTTTTCGAATCTGTCACTGAAGTCTGGGACAGATTGTCTTCGTCGTGACAACACCATTGATGCGCTGCGCGACTTGGACCACCATCGATACTCCTGGGGACTTGGATGCTTGGCTTGCCGCAATCCTCAACGGTCCAGCCCCCGGCGTAGTAATCTCCAACAGATCCGTCTCCACTGTCCTGAGAGCCTGATTAAAGTGTCGTCCCATCACGATGAGGCGGAGAGTTCCGCCGGTTTGCGTGGGGAGAGCAACCGAGGCAGTATCGCCTAGGTATCGGACCGCAATCTGCCCACCGGTCGTATCCTCAATTTGCAACCAAAGCATGCTGACCGGGCATGTTGAGCGAGTGCCTATGACCCAGCGACCGCCAACTTCGCTTGGCATGATCAGCAGAGAATCAGAGTAGGGCCCGGGCAGCGTGTCCCTGAGGTCCGCACTTCCCCCAAAAATGCGGAATAGATAGTCCAAGTCGGCGACCGTGAGTGGTTCGCCATCGCCATTGCAGTCAGTCGCGGGGATTTGTCTTGATGCCAGTTCAGGATTCCACACTGAGTATCCCTGTAGGAAGAAATCACGAAGAAGTAGGAAATCCAAGGCATTGAACGGATCCCCATCCAGATTGATGTCGCCGCGCCGGATGAGTGGCGGCCAACTGATTCGGACCCACCCGCTCCTGAGCTCGAGTACTGGTGAAATCTTGCTGCTATCTGGACAGTCAATAGTATCATAGCCTTCGGTTTGTAGCAGGTTCCCCTGCGTGGTATCGGGTAAATAAAGCGTTCTTGAAGCAGTTGCGGTTGACATCGAGTTGTCCAGGCAGTCATGCAAGCAGAATCCGACTTGCGCGATCTTGCCTCTGTTTGCGGGATTTGTCGATACTTCCAAGTAGATTCGCGCCAGGATCCCTTCTGGAATGTACTGTGGCGGGTTCGGTGCTTTCCCGTCGTTGAGATCTCGCGTTGCGAGTATCCTGAGCGCTCGAAGGTCACAGGAGGAACAGGGATTCGTTTGTTCAGTTCGAAAAGAGAAGTACTCCCACTCCGTAATCGCCGGTCCAGGATCGACCGTGTGCACGGCTGAGAATGTCACGCCGTCGTAGCATATTAGGAATTCGAATCCGCTTAACGAATCCAAACTCGGTGCAGTTCCTGCTGCTGAGTGAAGGCGGAGACATACCTGGGCGATGTTCCCCGGTAGCGACGAGGTCGTGTCAAGGGTGATGATCGCAGGTGGCGTCGGCGTGCTTTTGGGAGTCGTCGATTTGGAACAGGCGACTATTAGGACACCTGCAGCGGCGCTCACGACTCCCCGAATTAACCCCCTCATATTTCCGCCTTTCCCAGGGGACCTAACTTGCGGTTTTCACGATCTACCTCGGATGGATCACGATGACTCTCATCGAGACACCCGGATATCGCGAGGCCTGTGCGGACCTGATATTCAACTCCCCGTTGGCCGTGCGAATCTCCAGCCGGTCGCCCGACTCCGGGCCGAAGATTGTCTGCGGGCCGGTCGTGCCGCAGGAAACAAACCATGTGTAGACGGCTGGCGGCGAGTCGACTTGAAGGCCCGATTGCAGTGACACCGTTACCGTCGAATCGCTGAGGTATCGGACACTGCGGGGGTCAATCGGACTTTCAATCCTCATCCACATTTCATCAATCTGAATTGTTGAGCGGCACGCTAAAATCCACGTGTTGGCATCCGTACGCCGCGGCATGATCCAGAGTGTATCTTGGTAAGGGATACTCAGACCGTCGGGGGTGTATCCCTGATCGCCCGCGGTAATAATCCGGATCAGAGAGTCGAGATCTGAAATGCTCAGCGGCTCAAGGTCACCGTCATAATCGCTATTGGCAATTTGAAGGGCAGCTACTGTTGCATCGAAAACGGAATATCCTTCATGGAAATACCTGGTAAAGAGCACGGCATCGGCAATGCGGTTTGGCGTACCATCGAGATCCATGTCGCCTCGACGTGGACGGTCATCCTCAGGCGCAACGATCCGAATTGAGCCGCCCCGGAATTCCAGCAACGGAGAATATGTAAGGTGCGGGCAACTGGTTGTGTCGTATCCGATCGTCGAAACAATCTCACTGAGCGAAGTGTCCGGGCAATAGAGATGGTTGTGATCCCGCTCCGGGAAAATCACGTTCTCACGGCATCCACTCACGTAGAACCCAATCGCCGGCGTCGTCCCGACATATTTGTGATTGTCCGTGACCCTAAAGCTAAGTGTGATTAGACTTTCCTCCGGTTTGAATTGAGGAGGGTTGGGAAGAACGTTATTGTCGAGGTTGCGGTAGGCGATCAACCGGACCGCAGACAAATAGGACGAATCTGTAAGCCCCGACGGTCCAGTGCGGTAAGTAAAATATTCCCATTGAGACAGAGTCGAACCCAACCTCGCCGGTTGCATGAACGACAGCGCTCGTGAGTCATATGCGATCAAGAATTCGAACCCGCCCAGGCTGTCCAGTTCATGGGTATTGGGGTCAGTTCGATCAAGCCGCAGATGAACCTTTGCGGTTGTTCCCGGAAGCGCCGAAGTTGTATCGATGGACACAATGGCAATCGAGCCATCGGAGATCGCCGGTTGTTTCGATGGGCCCGTGGACCCCGAGCATCCGAACATCAGCAGGCCCGCAATGACCGCTGCGGCCAGGATGGCTTGAACTCTCATGCAAACGCCTCCAATCCGGCGAAGATAATTCTGCGAACTATGCCCAATTCGTTCTGCCCCACGGGCAATATAGCGCGGATGGTCGAAAAGTCAAGACGGTGGGTGGATTGACTAAATAGAAAAATACCCTGCCCCGCGCATGCGGCGGGGCAGGGCGAACAAGGACACTATGGGTAGCGCGTTAACGCTACCTCAATTTCTTTTTATGACGATCCTTGCGCAGGCGTTTTTTGCGTTTGTGTGTTTTGATCTTTTGGCGCTTTCGTTTCTTTCCTGAGGGCATTCGGTCTCCTATCCGAACCGTCCGTCACATGGCTAGCTGACGGCCTGTTTGACGATGAGATTCTTGAATTCGTTCGAAGGTTTGAACACCGGAACTTTGCGGTCCGGTACCGGCACCTCATCGCCCGTGCGTGGATTCCGTGCCTTTCGTGCTTTCCGGAGTTTCACCTTGAACGTGCCAAACCCGCGGATCTCGATATTCTTGCCTGTTTCGAGACTCGCTTTGACGGCATCCAGAAAAGCATCGACTGTCACGGCCACATCGGTGCGTGTCAGGCCGGTCTTTTCGGCGCAAAGCTCCACCAAATCGGCCTTGGTCATCCTGACCTCCTTATCGCTTCGCTATGAGTTGTCGTATCGTTGTCTCCCTGCCAAGTCGTTCATTGTTTGATTGCCCAATTGATGGCGCTCAGCGATACCGGTACTGTAATGCCGGGGCCGAATTCGCCGTTTCTCCCGCATACTCCGTTAGCCAGTCGATGAACGTCTTGCCCAGGAAATCCAGCATGCCGGTGCGGCGGCGGGGAATGATCTTCACCGTCTTGGGCGGTGACTCCAATCCCACCATTTCCGCGGCAATGTCCAGCGCGTCGTGCAGATCACCCAGTTCATCGACCAGTTTCATCTCCTTCGCCTGGCGTCCGGTGAATATCCGCCCGTCGGCAAAAACCTTAACCGAATCCTTATCGAGCCGGCGCCCTTTGGCCACCGCCTCGACGAATTGATCATATGTATCGTCGATCACCACTTGAAGCGCCGCCGATTCTTTCTCCGTCATCGAGCGGGCAATACTGCCGATGTCTTTGTACTCGCCGCTCTTGACCACTTCGTAGCGGACGCCGACTTTCTCCATCAGTTTTTCGAGAGTGGGAAACTCAAAGATCACGCCAATCGAACCGGTCAAGGTGCCGGGGTTGGCGACAATCGTGTCGGCAGCAACCGCGACATACAATCCGCCCGAGGCGGCCACCGAGCCCATCGACACAATGACTTTCTTGCCCTTTTCTTTCACGCGCTGGATTTCGTCGTAGATCTCCTGGCTGGCGGCGACGCCGCCCCCAGGGGAATCGATGCGCAACACGATGGCCGGAATCGAGGAATCGTCGGCGAATCGCCGCAGTTGCCCGACGATCTCCTCTGACGCACTGATCGTTCCTTTCAATTCCACGATTGCGACCTTCTTGCCAAACCCGCCGAAGTCAGCGCCGTCCGTACTCGACAGGCCCCAAAAGAAAGCGACCGTCATGAACATGAAGACCAGGAAGGCGGCCCCGATGATAATTCCTATGGTCCAGTCGCGACGGCGGCTCATTCTGATTACATCTTGCGCGGAACCCGGATGCGCTGTCCCACCCGGATATTGTGCGGATCAATGTTTCCGTTGGACGCCAAAAGCTGCCGCAACCCGAGGCCGTACTTGGCCGCGATGTCGGTCAGCGTGTCGCCACGGCGGATCGTGTACCAGAAGGTGCCGTCCGCCGACTTGGTGGAACGGCTGCGTCCCGGAATCGTAATCGACTGTCCGGCCACCACCTGTTCACCGGTGCTCAGATTGTTGGCGCGCCGGATGGCGGAGGTCGTTGTTCCAAACCGTTTGGCGAGTTCCCAAAGCGTCTCGCCACGCTTGATCGTATAGCTCTCGCCGCCGCTCGAGGCACTGCGCTTGCTGCTCTTGGACACCTTGGCGGGCCGTTCATCATCTGCTTCCGCCAGCGCCGAGCCGGTGCCGGGAATGGCCAGTGACTGGCCGACTTGGAGGCGTTTCTTGGGACCGAGATTGTTGCGTCTTGCCAGCGCCGTGGTCGTCACACCGTACAACTGTGCGATTTCGGAAATCGTCTCGCCCCGGCGAACCACATGCTGCACAAGTACGGTTTGTTTCGATTCACGCATCTCCGGATAATTCGCCGCAAACATGTTCCCCAGTCCGGGTGGTACGCGCAGCCGGTATGGTTTCACGCCCGGAGGAGTCACACCGCGCCGCAACTCTGGGTTCAGATCTTCCAGGACGCTGACCTCGCACGAAAGCGCGCGGCCAATTTCCTTGAGCTCCAAGGTCTTATCTGTGGCGACCCAGTCGAACTTGAGAGGCGGATCCGGTTCGACATGGAATCCGAATGTCTCAGGATCCTTGGCGATCATCAGAGCCGCCATGAAGAGCGGCACGTAATTCATGGTCTGATCGCGCAGTTTCAGTTTCCAGAAATCGTTTGTCCCTTGACGGGCAATCTGCCGCGACACACGTCCCTCGCCGCCATTGTAGGAGGCCAACGCCAGAGTCCACGATCCAAACATCTTGTAGAGATCACGCAGATACATGCACGCGGCGTGAGTTGATTTCTCGAAGTCCCGGCGTTCATCCACCCAGGTGGTTCGATCGAGACTGTATTTCCTGCCGGTCGACGCGATGAACTGCCACGGACCGGACGCGTGGGCATAAGAATACGCGCGGTTGTTGAATCCAGACTCAATGAGGGGAAGATAGGCGATATCCGTGGGGAGCCCGTACGACGCCACAATCTCCTTCATCATCGGCAGGTACCGGCCTGACCTTCTGATGAAGGTCTCGAAAGGCTCCCTGGCCAGTGTCTGGAAATAGACGATACAATTGATGACCTGATTGTTGTACTCGATCGGGAAATCGTACTGGACCTCCATCGCTTCACGACGGGCCGGTTCGCTGATCACGACCGTGGTCGTGTCTTCAACATCCGCCTCGGTCGAGTCCCCCGAATCGAACTGCCAGAGGAATGACGAGGCCGGCGAGTCCGGATCGAGCTGCCCGGTCGCCTCCAGGGTGACACGATAATCGCGGGCGATTTCCCTCAAGATCGTTGTAAACTGCTGCTGCAACTCACTGGGACGATGGTTCTTGTCTGAACCATTGATCTCCGATGGATCCAGATCCAAATCGGCCAGAATGGACGTGGCCTGTTCAAATGCGAGTTGGGCGTCGCTCCAGCGGCCGTCACGGTTGGCGGCAACTCCGGTCGAGTAGAGCGCTTCGGCTTCCGCCAAAGACTGGCGGATATAAGCTTCGGTCGCCGAATCGCGAACGATGGTCGAGCCCAATAACTGATCCGAATTCGCCGGATCGGTTGCCGATGGGTCTTCGCTACCGTTGCGACTATTTCCTTGTCGTGCATCACCCTGTAAGACTGACTGATGTGCACGATCTCCACTGGCGGAACAGCCGGATAGAACTGCTGCCAGCGAAGAAACCAAAATGAGTAGGAACGCCTTACAGGGGTTTAAGCTTTTTTCCATAGGGTGTCAAGCTATTTTCTACCAGAAAATCGATTTCGCGGCCTTGTTCCGGCTGTCCTAAGCCATTACAGACCATCGAATTGTTGCGTTTAGTCTGTAACTGGGATGTCACCGGGAGGGCTATCGAGGCGACCGGCCCCGGAAGTTCTACCTCAGCCACGAACTGACAAGCTCTTGAATTGCAATAGATTCCGATTCCAACGGACGGACGTAATCGCGATGGCGGAACCATGTCCGCTGACGTTTGGCGTACTGGCGAGTGTGAGTGATGATCTCCGCGATCATCCGCGGTTCGGTAATCCTGCCTGCCAGGAATGACATAACCTCAACGTAGCCAACGCCAGACATGCCGGGACTGCCCGGTCCGAATCCCCTGGCCAAGAGGCCCCGGGTCTCCTCGACTAGCCCAGATTCAATCATAAGGTGGACACGTTGGGCAATTCGCTCATGAAGTTCCTCCCGCGGACGAATCAGTTCGTAAACCATCGTTTCCCATGGTGCCGGATCGGGAACTGACGCCCGTTGCCACATGCGAATCGGCCGCCCAGTCTGCCGCAGGACCTCCGCGGCCCGCTGAAGCCGGACTTTGTCGGTCGGTGCCAGCACAGCTGCGCCGTCAGGATCAAGCCTGGCAATCTCGGCATGGACCGCCTCCCAGCCTTCCGCCTCGGCCAGCCTCCCGACACCAAGCCGCGTCTCAGGATCGATGTCCGGTAACTCCGATAACCCATTCAACAGGGCATCGAGGTAAAATCCGGTGCCTCCGACAATGATCACCCGTTCACTCTTGCCCATCCGCTCGGCGATGACCGCCCGAGCCGCTCGGGAATACTCCCCCGCTGAGAACGTCTGATCCGGATCGACACAGTCGATCATCGCGTAGCGGTACTTTGCCTGAATCTCACGCGACGGCTTTGCCGTCCCGATGTCCATACCCCGGTAAATCTTGCGCGAGTCAACCGAGACCAGTGACGCGCCGGTGAGATCGGCGATTTCGCGCGCCAATGCCCCCTTTCCGGAAGCAGTGGCGCCAACAATAGCGAGGACAGGCGGTGTTTGACTCATGAGTAACTCCAACGCAATGATACCACTCCCGATGGCCTGAGCCAACCGCGCCGCATCGTTTCCTTTGGGAAGATGATCGAATCGATTGTATCTCCATGGGTCTGTCGGTTTTATTGACGGCGGAATCGTCGGATGACCGGCACGGGAGCCAAACCTTGAGCACCACCACTCAGCCCCAGGATGCACTGACGCCAATGATGCGGCAGTATTCCGCCATCAAGGCCCAGTACCCTGACCATCTCGTCTTCTATCGCAT
>JACRMA010000106.1:0-2613 GCA_016235085.1 Candidatus Zixiibacteriota bacterium | reverse complement strand
ACGCGGTGGAGGGGGCGCGGATTCTGGGGATCGCCCTGACCAAGCGCCCGCACGGCAAGGACGGCGAAATCCCGCTGGCCGGTGTGCCGCACCATGCCGCGGAGCGTTACCTCGCCAAACTGGCGGAGGCCGGCAAACGCGTGGTGGTGTGCGAGCAGATGGAAGACCCCAAGCTGGCCAAGGGTGTCGTCAAACGCGACGTGATCGAGATCATCACGCCGGGAACAGTCATGCTCTCCTCGGCACTCGACGACACGATCTCGCCCCGCATCGCTGCGGTCAACGGTCCCGATTCCGATGGGCTCTTCGGAGTGGCGATGTGCGAGCCGACCACCGGCTGGTACGGTGTGGAGGTCTGCGGTCCCGAGGCGCTCGTCGATCTTCTGCGCACCCGCGCGCCGCGTGAGATCGTCATTCCCCAGGAAGCCCACGCCCCGGTGGCCGAACTCGGCGAGGATCGCGGCCGGGTCACGCGATGGCCCGATTGGCGGTTCTCCCCCGATGAAGCCGCCCGGCAGATCAAGTTGCACTTCCAGGTCAGCGATCTGGGAGGGATCGGATTCGGCGACGGTGACCGCCAGATATCCCCGAGTGGGGTCGGTGCGGCCGGCGCACTGCTGGCGTACCTCAAGGAAACCAAACGCGCTACCTTGAGTCACATCACCAAGGTCGAACGATTGATCGCCCGCATCTCGATGGCGCTCGATGAATCGACCGCTGCGAATCTCGATGTGATTGTCCGCCCCGGGGTCAATGCCCCGTCGCTGTTCAGCGTCCTCGACCGTTGCCGCACACCGATGGGCCGGCGCCTCTTGCGTGTCTGGCTGATCAATCCTCTGACAGAACGGGCGGCCATTGAGCAGCGCCTCGAGTGCGTGCAGAGCCTGGTCGATGACCGGGTCACGCTGAACCAATTGTCTGATTCTCTCAAGGGAATCTTCGACGTCGAACGTTTCGTCGGACGTCTGGGAAGCGAACGAATCACACCGCGTGATCTGGCCGGATTGCGTGAGGCGTTGGCGCGCTGGCCCCGTATCACCGAACTGTTGCGCCCGATGCCACTGATCAGTGCCGCCGACCCTCTGCCGGCAGCGACCGAACCGATTCATGCTGAACTGAGCCGGGCTCTGGTCGACGAGCCGCCGCTCGGTATCAATGACGGTGGGATCTTCCGCAAAGGATTCTCCGCCGAACTCGATTCCCTTTACGACGGGGCGGCCGATGCCAAGAGTTGGATTGCCAGCCTGCAAGCCACACTGCGCGAATCATCAGGGATCAGTTCGCTCAAGGTGGGCTACAATAAGGTCTTCAATTACTACATTGAAGTACCAAAATCCCACAGTGCCAAAGTGCCGCCGGAGTGGATTCGTAAACAGACACTCGTATCGGCGGAGCGCTACATCACATCCGAATTGAAGGAGAAAGAGGAGATTGTCCTCAACGCGGCGGAGCGTGCCGCCGCGCTGGAACAACGGCTCTTTGCGGAGCTTCAGCAACGGCTCAATGAATCAATCGTGCTGCTCGGATCGCTCGCGCAAAGTCTGGCCCGCCTCGACGTGCTTGCGGCATTTGCCAAGGGTGCGCTGGCGCATGGCTACGCCCGGCCGCGTTTGACCGATGACCGTACGCTCGTGATTCGCGCCGGACGACACCCGGTTCTCGAGACCGTCAACCCGGCCGGACAGTTCGTCCCCAATGACACCGTGGTAGGGGAGAACGAAGGTTGGTTGCACCTGCTTACTGGTCCCAACATGGCGGGAAAATCGACTTACCTCCGGCAGGTCGGCTTGATCGTCCTCATGGCCCAGGCCGGATCCTTTGTGCCGGCGGATGAGGCGATCATCGGCGTGGTCGACCGCATCTTCACCCGTGTCGGTGCCGACGATGATCTGACACGCAATCGCTCGACCTTCATGGTCGAGATGGCGGAAACCGCGCGCATCCTGACCGGCGCGACCGACCGTTCACTGATCCTGTTCGATGAAGTCGGTCGGGGGACATCGACATACGATGGCGTCGCCATCGCCTGGGCGATTGCCGAGCATCTGGCCTCAGATCAATCACGCTGCCCTCGGACTTTGTTCGCCACACACTATCACGAACTGACCGCCCTCGCCGACCGTCTGCCGGCCGTGCAGAATTACCAGCTCGCGGTGCGCGAAAAGAACGGCATGATCGCTTTCATTTTCCGCGTCAAACCCGGCGCCTGCGACGATTCGTTCGGCATTCATGTCGCCAGGATGGCGGGGGTGCCCCAACGGGTTGTGGATCGCGCCAATGAAATTCTCACTTCGCTGGAATCCGGAACGTTCGATCCGCTCAAGCATGGCGTGGGCTTATCACGGGTTCAGGGCGTTGACCGCCAGCGCCGAATCGCCGCCGCCGCTCAGCAGGAAAATCTCTTTTCCGAACGTGAGCGCGCTGCCGTCAGCGAACTGTCCGGGCTGAAGCCGGAGCACATGACGCCGATGGAAGCGCTCTCGAAGCTCGATGAGTTGATCAAACGCCTCAAGCCGGGAGGGAGCGAGTGAGATTGTTCAGGTTCCCACCTCCGGCTTTGCATAGAATCCATGAATTGCAAGGAGGGAGGGCGAGGCTCCTGCCGAGCCTTGT
>JACRMA010000105.1 GCA_016235085.1 Candidatus Zixiibacteriota bacterium | reverse complement strand
GAACGCGTTTCGTCCTCTGTTGTACCTGGTCATGATGCTGGGAATTTCCGGCGTCGTCTTCTTCACACTCGGTTTCCTGGCGGAAGCTGTCGCCGGCATCAGGCAGCAGCTCGATTCACTGCGCGGACGTCCCAAGTTCCGGCTTTACCATCCGGCTCCCCCGGGAAGCACGACCGCACAGATATCATCTGTCCCTGTCGCCGATATCCATCCTCCGCGTCGGGAGGAGGAGATAAGGCCGAGTGCGCCCCAGGAACGTGAGCGTGGCGGGCAACGTGGCGGTCCGAGGGGACAACGACCACCCGAACGGCGGGGAGATTCTCGCAGGAGACGCGGACCGGATCAACGCGAGGGACGGCCGCCATTCACGCGGCCACCCATCGCGGGTCAGCCGCCGGCGCCGACACCGTCCGAAACTCCCCCGACAGGCGTGGATCGCGATGAGGAGCCCGAAACACCGGTCACGAGTTTTGTCCATGCTGAGCCCATCGCCGCCCCGGAATCCGAACCGCCCGACTTTGAGCGCCACGGTCACGCTCCAGACTTCAGCTCACGAGCAACCGAAGCCGGGATCCCAGAGGAGCCTTCTGAGACTGACGATCGGCATCAGGCCCAGCCAGAAAAACCGGACGAGCCGGATCACGCACCGGTGGCTTCCGAACCACCCCCGGCGCCGCCGACCGTGCCGGTCAAGCGCCCGCAGTATGGGCGACGCAACCGTCCGTGAGGTGCTTCACGTGGCTGGCGCCGCCGACTCTGTGGATGTCCTCTATCTGACTCACAATTATCCGCGCCATCGCGGAGACTTTGCCGGGCGATTCATTGCCAGGCTCGCGCAGCAAGCGGCCGCGCGTGGCATTCGCATCGGCGTTCTCGCGCCCCATCATCCCGGTGCCGAATTGTCCGAGGTGATGGACGGGATTGGCGTCCGGCGGTTTCGCTACGCGCCCGATGCGCGGGAGACCCTTGCCTACCGAGGCGATCTGGGCAAGCTCCAGTTGATCGGCGCCCGGAGTATCGCCGCACACACGCGCTTCTTCCGATGTTTCGCGCAGACAGCCGCTGAAGAGCTCACACGCTTGAAACCGGGGGTGATCCATGCTCATTGGTGGATTCCCGCCGGATGGGTCGCCAGGGGGCTCGACTTCGAGGGGCGATTGATCGTCACTCTGCACGGTACCGATCTGCGGCTCCTTCAACGCAAGCGATGGTTGCGTCCGCTCGCCGGAAAAGTGTTCGCCCGTGCCGCGGTGATCACCGTCGTGTCGAGTTGGCTGGCCGAGTTCTTGCGAAGCACCTATCCCGATTTTGCCGGGAAGATCCATGTCCTGCCCATGCCCCCGGATGATCAATTGTTTGTGCGCGGACCATCCAGATCTTCTGCAGGGCGGCCTCCGGTCATCGTCTCGGTCACGCGCTTCACCACCCAGAAACGCAACGATGTTCTGCTCAAATCGCTCGCTCGATTGAAAGGGGAGGGGCTCGCTTTCAAAGCGCGCCTGATCGGGGAGGGGCCGTTGCGCACCCAACTGCTCGAGCAAATCACATCAACGGGATTACAGGATTGCGTGGAATTAGTAGAACCGATGCCGCAATCACAACTCGCCGGAGAGTATCAATCCGCCGATCTCGTCGTGATCACCTCGGTCGATGAGGGATTCGGCATGGCCCTGCTCGAAGCGCAATTGTGCGGTACCTTGGCAGTCGGCGTGCGTTCGGGCGGATTGACCGATATTGTTGAGCATGGCCGTACCGGACTGCTGGCGCGACCGGATGATCCGGGCGATTTGGCTTTGGTCCTCAACGAAGCCCTCAGAAACGACGAGTTGCGACGGACACTGGCGGAGGCCGGGCATGCCTCAGCGATGGAGCGATTTTCATCGAGCAGGATCGTCGATCAATTCTGCCACTGGTACAAGGGGCAGTCATGACATCACCACGACCGGCCAGGACTGCAGAGCCTCCAAAGGGCCATGAGACTGGGACGGGCGCTCCGGCGTGGAAACGCTGGCTCACGATCATCACAGTGGCGGTTGTGGGGTATTTCCTCGTCCGCTCCATCGTCTCGCAGTGGGATACGGTCTCTCATTACCAATGGTCACTCAGGTGGGATTGGCTGCTGCTTTCGGCCGCACTCGTCTGGATCGATTTTGTAGTCCTGATTCTGCTGTGGCGATTTATTCTCAAGCGAATCGGTCAGCACACCATGCCTTTTTGGACGGCGTACCGTGTCTGGTTCTTGTCCAACTTCGGCAAGTATCTTCCCGGCAAAGTCTGGACGGTCATGGGCATGGTCGTCTTGCTTAAGGCCGAAGGATATTCTGCCGCACCGGTTTTGGTCTCTGCCATTCTTAATCAGGCCCTATCCATCCTCTCGGGCCTGGCCCTGTCGGTGATCGTGCTGGGAGCAGGAACATTCGGCAACATCCCGGTCCCTGTGCTCGCGGGGATCGCCGTCTTGCTTCTCGCCATTCTGTACCCGCCGCTTCTGCAGTGGGGCATCAATCTTGGCCTGCGCATTGTCCGCCGTGACCCTATCACGATTTCATTGCCGTTCGCAACGATCGCGGGGTTGTTTGTCGTCTATCTCGCCACGTGGATCGCGTACGGCGGCGCATTCTGGCTGCTCCTCCTTGGCATCGGGATACACCCGTCCGGATCGTTCCTGCAAATCGTAGCCATCTTCGCGGCCTCCTATCTGATTGGCTTCCTGGCGTTGTTTGTGCCGGGCGGTCTGGCGGTCCGTGAGGGTGCCCTGTCCTTCCTGATAACCAACTGGATTCCGGCGGGGTTGGCCGCTCCTGTGGCTCTCCTCTCTCGAATCTGGCTGACGGTCACGGAACTTTTGGGCGCCGTTCCGCTATTATGGATGCGGGGCTCGCGCGATACGACTTGATCGGCCCTCAATCATCGGCTATGCTGTCCGGGCAATGGACCGGCGGAACGACCTCAATTACAAGAGAACCTGACCTGATGAAAGCACTCATCATCATCCCGACATACAACGAGAAGGAAAACCTGCCCCTGATCGTGCCGGATGTTCTGGCCCGGGACATGCGGCTTTCGGTCCTTGTCGTCGATGACAACTCCCCGGATGGCACCGGCAAGATCGCCGATCAGATGGCGGAAGAAGATTCGCGCGTCCATGTGCTGCATCGCCCCGGCAAAGCTGGCTTGGGCCGGGCCTATCTGGCGGGATTCAAGTGGGCGCTCGAACGCGACTACGATCTCATTTTCGAAATGGACGCCGACTTTTCGCACAACCCCAAGTACCTGGCGGATTTCCTGAAAGAATCCGAGAACTCCGATATCGTTCTGGGATCACGTTACATTTGCGGCGTCAATGTCATCAATTGGCCGATGACACGGCTTCTCCTATCGTACTTCGCCAATGTCTATGCCCGGCTGGTGACCGGACTTCCGGTGCGCGACTCAACCGGCGGATTCAAGTGCTTTCACCGGAAAGTGCTCGAAGCGATCAACCTGGATTCGGTCCATTCCAACGGCTACGCTTTCCAAATCGAGATGTCATTCCGTGCCTGGACGAAGGGGTTCCGCATCCGCGAGATTCCCATCGTCTTTACCGACCGCGAGCAGGGGCACTCGAAAATGTCGAAACGAATCGTGCGTGAGGCAATTTGGATGGTTCCAAAGCTGCGCCTGATGCACATCTTCCGGCTATTGTGAACCCCGAATCGGGACCGCCGACCTCTGTACCAGGCTCGTCCGAGAGCGATATCCAACTCTCGATCATTGTCGTCACCCACAATTCCAGAGATGTCATCAGTGGTTTGATCGAATCCGTATCGAATCACTCTCCGTCGCTGCCCTGGGAACTGATCGTTTTCGACAACGCCTCGGTTGATGGAGTGGAAGCGCAAATCCCGCAGTCATGGCGCCACACGGCGGTGATCCACAGCCCCCAGAATCTAGGGTTTGCTGCCGGAGTCAACGCGGCCGCCGCCCAATCGAGGGGACGATGGCTGCTCCTGGCAAATCCGGACATCAACTGGTCTGCCGATGAACTTGATCGTCTGATTCAATTCCTGGAAAGCCATCCGCGCGCCGCCGCGGTGTCGCCGCGCCTCGTGTTTCCGGATGGCCAGCCGCAGTTAAGCATCCGGCGTTTCCCCACCCACGCCAACATCTGGTTTTCAAGGGGAGCCCCTTGGGGCGCGATATCCCGGTTCTACACACGGCCCGACCCGTCCCAACCATCCGTTGTCGAGGCTGTCAGCGCTGCCTGCCTGATGCTTTGCCGTGATGCCTTTCACGAAGTGGGGGGGATGGATGCCTCGTATTTTCTCTATGTGGAGGATACCGACCTTTGCAAGCGGCTGTCGGAACACGGATATGAGATCTGGATGGACCCGTCCATCACTGTGGCGCATCGATGGGGCGCCTCTGGGAAACGCGACCCCAGACTCAAAGCACATCATCGCGAGAGCATGCGCACCTACTTTCACAAGCATCACGCAGACAAGCCGCTGAGGAATATGACTCTATTCGCTGCGCTCAAAGTCGCTGACTGGATTGATCTCCTCTTTGCGAGACGCCTCCGGCAGGAGGGGAGTCGCCATGACTGAATTTCTGCTTCTGGCCGGCACGGCTCTCGCCGGATGGCTGATCGTCACCGTGACGGTGCCATTCCTGGAGAGATTCTGCCGCCGCCGGAATCTTCTGGATCAACCATCGCCACGTAAGATTCACACACGGGCGACGCCGCGACTGACCGGAATCTCGCTTTTCGTGGCGCTCTGGGGTACCGTCGTTCTCTTCTCGATCATCTTCCCGCAGTACTTCACCGAAGTTCGCATTCACGCCGCGATCATCCTCATCGGTGCGGCGCTCACCTTGCTGCTCGGAATCATCGATGATCTGCGCCCCCTGTCAGCGGCGATGAAACTGTCGGTGCAGTTGTGCGTCGGCGGACTGCTCTGGCTACAGGGGCTGGGTTTCGCCCAACTGTGGATTCCGTTCGTCGGTGGCATCGATTTGGGGTTGCTGTCCCTGCCAGTGACCCTCGTTTGGTTTCTCGCATTGGTCAACTCGGTAAATCTGATCGATGGTCTTGATGGTCTGGCAACGGCGACTTCGGGGATGGCACTCTTGCCGCTGATCTGGGTCAGCCTCACCTTGGCGCTGACTCCGATCTGGGTGGCCGCGGCCGGCCTGTTCGGCGCACTGGTGGCCTTCTGGCGATTCAACCGCCCACCCGCGCGTGTCTTCATGGGCGACTGCGGATCGCTGAGCCTGGGATATTTCTTTGCCGTGGTGGCGTTGCTGGCCCCGATCAAGCGCTTTACCGCGCTGGCCTTTTTCGTCCCCTTGATCGCCATGTTGCTCCCTCTGGCGGAGTCGCTCCTGTCCATCGGCCGCCGTTCGCTGGCCAGGTCGAATCCCATGGGTGCCGACATGGGCCATCTGCATCATCGGCTCATGGCGCGGGGATGGTCGGCCAACCGCGTCGTTATCGTCTATGCCGTTGTCACAGCGATATTTGGCATGTTCTGCGTGGCTTTTCGATATGGCAATAGACGGCTTCTGGCCCTGGTTCTGGGATTTTTTGTATTGTTGCTGGGAGCCGCCTTGGGTATCATTTTGCGGCGAGAGCTGCCCTCTCAGGTCACCGGTAAGACGGCCGGAAAGGGGAGCGGGGGATGAATGCGACCCGGAACCTACCTTGACTTCGAAAAACCGGTGCTGGAGTTGGAGGCACGCATCCGCGACATGCGGGAGTTTGCCAACGACGAAAACGTCGAACTCACCAAAGAGCTCCGGCTCCTCGAACGCAAACTCGACAAGCTTACTCGCGAGACGTTCGCGTCGCTGTCGCGCTGGCAACGGGTCCAATTGGCCCGCCATCCGATGCGGCCGTACACGCTGGATTATGTAGAGAAGATGACCACAGGGTTTACCGCCCTCCACGGCGACCGCGCTTACGGAGATGATCGTGCGATGGTCGCCGGCCCGGCGATGCTGAGTGACCGTCCGGTCCTGATCGTGGGGCAGCAAAAGGGCCGCACCACAAAGGAGAAGCTCGCCAACAATTTCGGCATGTGCCATCCGGAAGGGTATCGCAAGGCTTTGCGTTTGATGACCTTGGCGGCGCGTTATGGCCGGCCCATCGTGATTTTGATCGACACACCCGGAGCATTCCCCGGAGTCGAGGCCGAGGAACGTGGCCAGGCCGAGGCCATCGCCCGTAATTTGCGGGAAATGGCACTGCTTCCGGTGCCAATCGTCATTGCAATTATTGGGGAAGGGGCCTCGGGAGGAGCGCTGGGGATCGGCCTCGGTGATCGGATCCTCATGATGGAAAACTCGTGGTACTCCGTCATCTCTCCGGAAGGCTGTGCGGCCATTCTCTGGCGGTCCGAGGGTGCGGTCGCCAACGCCCCACGGGCGGCCGAATCGTTGCGGCTGGCCGCCGATGATCTGCTGGAACTCGGCATCATCGACCGTATCATTCCCGAACCGCTTGGCGGCGCCCATCGTGACGCGGCGGCATCGGCATCGATGCTCAAGGCGGTGATTCTGGAAAGTCTGATCGAGCTGGGCGCTCTGAAGCCCGATGAACTGATTGCACGCCGCCGTGACAAGTTCCGCAAGATCGGTGTGTTCTCGGAGGACGACACGTTCTGAGCAATTGCGAAGGATCTTCGATGTTGGATGAAGAATTGCTAAAGATTCTGGCCTGTCCCGCCTGCAAAGGCGAGCTGGCCTACGATCCCGACAAAAATACACTTGAATGCCGCCAATGCCGGCTACGCTACACGGTCAAGGATGATGTCCCCATTATGCTGATCGAGGAGGCGCAGAAGTTTTAGTACCGGTCTCCCAGACGCCGTGGTGCCTGCAGTGGCGCTCCGTTGACGCCACTCGCGCGGCCGTGCACGATTTCCCCCCAGGAGAAAATCGATGAAGCTTTCGAAATTCTGTGAAGAAGACCTGATGAATTTTGACCTGCAGGGTCAGACCAAGGCGGATGTCATCAAAGAGCTGGTCGAGCTCACCTCGCATTCCAGTCTCGTTCGGGATCGCGAGGAGCTCCTGGCCGCTGTGTTCGAACGGGAGAAACTGGTGACCACCGGCGTCGGCTACGGCGTGGCCTTTCCGCACGCCAAGACGCGGGCCATGAAGGGAATCGTGATCGCCTTTGGACGCTCGGAAGTCGGCGTCGATTTCGAGGCGATGGACAAAAAACCGGTTCACCTGCTTTTCTTGATCGCGGCGCCCGAGGATGCGATCGGTGCGCATCTGAATGTGATGGCGCGGCTGTCGTACATCATGAAGAGTGAGAAGAATCGCGAACGATTGATGCGGGCCAAGACCGCAGGCGAAGTCATGCTGATTTTGGATTCGGCGCCATAGCGAGATCAATGGTCTTCCGGCGACTGTTCTGGTGGTCAACCCAACGGCCCGCGGTTCTTCCGTGGGCAGTTTTGTTGTCGGCCGCTCTCCTGATCCTCGGTGAGGGGGTGCGCGAGAGTCTCTCCGGCCTGGCGGTCGATTACATCTATGGCCCGTTCCTCGCCATGAAGCATCGCGTCACCTCCGGCGCCACCGTCTTCGAAGAAAATCGCGCCCTCCAGCAGCGCATCGCCGATCTCAGCATGGAAAACCAGCACCTGCGCGAGCAGTCACAGGAAAATGAACGGCTCCGCAAACTGCTGGAATTCTCCCAGGCGTGGATGGCCCGGGCAATACCCGCCGAGGTGGTCGGCCCGATCTCATCGACGTCCGCGGTCATGTGGATCGACGCCGGGCGCTGGCGCAATGTCCAGATCGGCTGGCCGGTGGCAACAGAGGACGGCCTGGTTGGCCGCATTATCGAAGTGGGGGATAAGCTCTCACGCGTCCGCACGATCTGGGACCGGCTCTCACGCACCGCTGTCTACGACAGCCGCAGCCGCGTCGCCGGGATCCTCGCCTGGGAATCCGGACCGAATCTGGAACTGACCTACGTTCTTCCCTCTGCGGACATCATCGAGGGTGACACGCTGATCAGCTCCGGATGGGGCGGCGTGTTCCCCAAGGGTCTCCAAGTTGGCGTCGTGGCAGCGATTGATACGACAATGAGTGATGCCTTCCTGGGTGTGCAAGTCGCGCCATTTGCGCGGGCCGATCATCTGGAACATGTCTTTGTGCTCCGTGCCGATCAGGATGTCCCGCCCCTGCCGGTTCCCGAAGTCGCCCCGGCAGATTCACTGTCGCCGGACAGTCTCTCCCAGGAGAACCCACAATGAGCGCCATCCGTTGGATTCTCCTCATTGCCAGTGTCATCCTCTTTCGTGTCTGGTTCCCAGAGGGACCGCCGCCCTTGCACATCCGGCTCGACTACGATCTTGTGATTATCGCATTGATCGGACTGTATCGCGGGCAGAACTACGGCGCTGCGGTAGGCTGGCTCATTGGATTTCTCGCCTATGCCCCCGACCCGGGACGGCTCGCATGGGGCAGCCTGTTTGGATCACTGCTGGGATGGGTCACCGGGTTCTGGAGCCAGCGCCTTTTCCTGGAGCATCTGCGCTCGCGCTGGATCATCCTGGCCGCCGGATTCATGGCCTACAAGATCATCTTTCTGGCAATTGCCTTCGGAGGCGATTGGGGAGAATGGCTGGTCTCTCTCGGTATCCACGCGCTTCCCTCAGCCCTGATCGATGCCACCGCCGGTGTCTTCCTGGGACGGATGTGGGAGCGCTCCGTGACCTCCCGGCACACGGCCGATCATCCGGCGCATTCGCCGGAATCGCCCTGGGGTGGCGAAGGCCCGATCGCACCATAAGAAATCGCTATGCCGCGGACACGCCGTAACGTAAGTCTACTGCCGTGAACTGGACCCTCCGTCGAAATGTTTTGTACACCGGCGTCGTCGCGGTGGTCGCCTTGCTGGTCGCACGCCTGTTCTACATGCAGGTGATCCAGGTCGCCGACTATCGCCGGGTTGCGACCGACAATCGCGTCCGCATTGTCCCGCTGCCGGCGCCGCGCGGTGTTGTCTACGACCGCAACAAAGTTGCGCTGATTAATAACCGTCCGTCTTTCGCGATTTCGGTGCTCCCAACCGAATTCCACGGTGAGCAGGCACGAGCGCATCTGGCCACGGCGCTCCAACTTCCCGAGGATGAATTGAAGCGGCGGCTGGCAAAACGCGGCTCGCTGCCCTTTGAGCCCATCGGGGTTCAGATCGATGCCGACTTCCGCACAGTCTGCCGGTTGCAGGAGAGCCTCGACCAGTTCCCCGGTGTTGTGGTCGGAACCGAAAGCCATCGGTCTTGAGAAACGGGACGACGATCTCGTGCGCGGTGTCGATGGCGTGCGTCATTGGGAGGTCAATGCTCTCGGGCAACTGGTCGGTCCCATGCCGGGGTATCCCGATGTTTCTCCGATCCCCGGCAACGACATGATGCTGGCGCTCGATGTGAACCTCCAGATCCTGGCCGACTCCCTGCTGTCGGGTTATGATGCCGGGACAGTTGCGGCGGTCGACATTCGCACGGGTGAAGTGCTCTGCTTTGTCACGCGTCCGGGGTATGATGCCAATGCCTTTTCCGGCACACTCTCTTCTTTGGAGTGGAACAGTCTCCGTGATGATCCGCTGAAGCCACTGCTCAACCGCGCAGCAAAGGGGCTGTATCCGCCGGGATCAACCGCAAAACTCCTGACCGCGGGTGCGGCCTTGGAAGCGGGAATTGTCGGCACCAGCGATCGCTTCGGCGGGTGCGGCGGTGGATATCGCTTTGGAAATCGCGTGTTCGGGTGCTGGAAACCGAGCGGGCACGGCTCACTCGACATGTTCGGCGGGATCGAACAATCCTGCGACGTCTACTTCTACCAGCTCGGCTTGAAGGTCGGTGTTGACACCTGGTCGCAAAGCGTCAAGGCCTGCGGCTTTGGCCGTGCCACCGGGATCGATTTGCCCGGCGAGGTTGACGGTTTGGTTCCATCTACTGCGTACTATGACCGCCGGTTCGGGGCCAAGAAATGGTCGCGAGGACTGATGTTGAATCTGGCCATCGGACAGGGTGAATTCCTCGTCACCCCGATTCAGCTTTTGCAATACTATGCCGCGCTGGCAAACAACGGTGTGGCGATGAAACCGCATCTGCTGTTGGCGACGCGTGCCCCGCAACGGAGCTGGGAGAACGTGACTCCGGAAGTCGCCTTCAAGCTGCCGTATTCTCCATCGACGCTGTCGATTCTGCGGGAAGCGGCGCGGCTTGTCGTTTACGGCGGTCACGGGACCGCGGGTGGCATCAAGGATGACTCAGTTCGCATGGCAGGGAAGACCGGCACCGCGCAAAATCCGCACGGCAACGACCACTCGTGGTTCGTCGGCTACGCTCCCTCGGAGTCACCCCGAATCGCCGTCGTTGCGTTAGTCGAGAACGCCGGCCACGGCAGCGTAGTCGCCGCTCCCATCTGCCTGCAAATCGCCCGGAGATACATCGTCGGCCCGCCAGTGGAAAAGCCGAAGCCGGGATTAGCGCAGACGACGCCGTGACGCATTCGTCTTGGCTTGACTTTCTTACAACCGCGTAACTTCTTGTCATCAAGAGGTCCGGCACTCCCCTTGTTCATGCACCCCGCGCCGGTCCAGTTCTAGTCATTGATCTAGCAGTAACCCGGAACGTCAGCCAAAGGAGGCAGCCGTGAAGTGGCTCGCAGTCCTGACCGTAGTGGTGTTCACAGGTGTTACCGCATCCGCGACCACAAGAAACGTCCCCGCGCAGTACGTCACGATCCAAGCGGGCATCAACGCCGCCGCCACCGGCGACACGGTGCTCGTGGCACCAGGCACATACACCGAGAACATCAGTTATGGTGGGAAGGCCATCGTAATTCGTTCCTCTGGCGGACGCGACATCACATTTATAGTAGCCGCCAGCCAGGCCACACCCATCGTTTCCTTTACGTCGGGAGAAGGGATCGGAAGAGTTCTTGAGGGATTCACGGATCGAAATGTGAGTGGCTCGTATTGCATTCGCTGCTCCGGTTCAAGTCCGACAATCAGATCCTGCACGATCGCGAATTCACGACAGGACGGGCTGAATCCGGTCGGAAATGCACCGGTTGTGACGGGGGACACCTTTCAGAACAACGCCAAGTATCTGGTGTGGCAGGCTGCGGCGTCAAACCCGCGGCTGCAGAAAAACACCTACATCGGCAACGGCGTGCGGGCGATTCGGATCACCTCGGCACCAGGCAAGTGGACTGCGATCAACCGGAAGCTTATGCGGACTATGTGCCGTACCGGCTGTTGACGACGTGGGTCGTCAGCAACGGGGCGACGCTGACGAGCCTGCGGGGGTGACAATCAAGGGGGACAGCGGGACGGAATTAGTGCCAACAACCGGGTTGGGCACGGTGGATTCAGGCCCTGGGGACTCCCGACATTCTGATCAATCTTACAGCGTGGAACAGGGCCAGTGGGGGATGGCGCGGTGCGCGCCTTTTTCAAAACATGGGACCAACAATGGTCATTGACGAATCCCAACTGCCGAATCCGTGGACGACAGACAGACGGCCGGAGCGCTATAAACCGAGGAATTCTTTGATCACACTGAATCCGTAGATGTACGATAGAATCGTTTCTTTCTGATTCACTCAACCGCGAGGAGGTCGCACGTGACACGCACAGCATGGTTTGCTATTGCGGCAATTCTACTCGTCACCCGTGCCGCGGCGGCGGCGAACACGGTCGTTGTCGAATCGAAACGCATCTCTCCTGGCGCAACTGGTGCCTTGATTTCCATCCGCATAACGAACGACGTTGATCTTTCCGCAATCACCTTGCCGTTGGTGATCCGGGAGGTTGACCCTGGAGCTTTCATTACAACCCTTGGGCTATCTTATGGCGATCGCCTTTCGGGCACCGGGGCACCTATCACTGAAGTCAATCTCAGGCAACAGTACGCGACAGAAAACGGAAGCTGCAAGAACGGTCTTGCAGGTGGATTCGGGACAATAACCTATTCCGGAGGGGGTACCCACCCGGTCGCTGCTTCGCCAGAGGGCTTGATGTTCGTTAGAGTCCGCCTCCCTGGTTTTTCACCTCCCCTCCTGGCAGGCAGCGACGTCACCGGTTCATTCATACTCACAGTGAACGCCACCGGGATCCTCGGGACACTTGAGGTTGATTCGACTTGTACAAACCCATCCAATCATCTGCAATTTGTCGATGATGCTACCTCGTCCGGTTTCCTTCCGGCCTTCACGAAAGGAGTAATCACCATCGACAATGATGCTGACGGCGATGGCATTGGCGATGGAGTAGACAATTGCCCGACTATTGCGAACGGATCGCAGACGGACACTGATGCTGACAGCGTGGGTGATGCTTGTGACAACTGCCTAATCATGCCCAATACAAATCAAATTGACGCTGATGGCGATGGTTTTGGAGATGTTTGTGACGCCTGTCCGCTATTCCATGATATCGACAACGACTCTGACGGGGATGGACTGTGCTACAATCAAGATAATTGCATGTATGTTTACAATCCTGGTCAGGAGGATCAAGACTCCGATGGAGTGGGTGATGTCTGCGACAACTGCCCGTCAGTTGCAGATTGGACGCACATTGATAGAGATGATGACGGCGTCGGTGATGTCTGCGACAACTGTCCTGAAGTCGCTAACACAGCTCAACTAGATTCTGATCAGGATGGAGCAGGTGATGCCTGCGATAACTGTCCCGGTCTCTCCGCTGCTGATCAGACTGACACCGATTCCGACAGTCTCGGAGACGCCTGTGATCCTGATGATGACAACGATGGCATCCCGGATGGGCTGGACAACTGCCAGTGGACTGTGAATGCCAATCAGTTGGACATTGACGAGGATGGCATCGGCGATGCGTGCGAAGGGGGAGATGTTCTTCATTCGTATGCCGATTCAGTCTTGCTTCTCTCCCCACAGGGCATGGTACCATTCTATGTAACCCTTCTGGACGATAATGGTGTCCCAGTAGATGGCTCGACTAATGCTTGGCTCGATTTTTCTGGCGTCGCCGGGTTAACGTGTTGTTTCTCCGAATCTGACTGGCCAGATGTCAGCCCTAAGACCATCGCAGACAGCTGGGGCAGAATCGCCTTCTACATTTCGGCCGGTGGACACACCGACGATTCCGTCCGTGTAATGAGCAGCCATGGGCTGATCGCCAAAGTCCCCATTAGATCCTTTGATACCAATGGGGATCTGGTTGTCCAGGCATCTGATTTTGAGGACGACGCGCGATGCGATTATAACCATGATGGACAGACCGACGCACTTGACTGGTGGATGTTTGAGGAGCGAATTGGCGAGAGATGTCTCGGTGGTGATGCTTCGGCATCAATTAGTCTTCAGCGAACAACTGCTCCCACAGTGAATACTGTTGGCGACACGATACCGGTGTGCGCAGTTTTCAGCAGCTCTTCGGTTTATCCAATTGTCGTGGACAGTGTAACATTCCTATCCAAAAACTACAGTATCGGGGGACCTTGGACCAGATTCGCAGTGCAAACTGAAATCAATCTGCCACCCTTATCAGCGTTGACCCTGTGTGAGCCGTTTATCGTTCCCACCGTGAGCCACAGGTGTTACAAAACAACCCTTTATGGAGCACGATATGCCATTGTTGGATCTTTATCCGCGTCATGGTCTGGCGGGGTTTCCATGAATGCGCCTATATCGAGACTTCATGAGTGGGGGGTACCCGCTTCCTATGTGGTCAAGCTGCTGCGCGAGCGATTCAGGATGCCAGTCAGTTTCGTGTCTTCGCGGCGCGAAAGCGCCGTACGCATCAACATTACCGATGGCACGCTTGCCGACGTTCTTGATCACATTGTGACACAGGACACCCAGTATAGGTATGAGACCATCGATGGCCGAGTCGTTCTATTCCCTGATAATTCGACTTACCGGAATCATTTGGTGGCAGCTGCCGGGTATTCTGGTCCACGACTCGAAGCCGCCTCTCACTTGAGCAAGATCCTGACGGAACACGGAATCAGATTGGGACAAATGGGTCAGTATGGCGACGCGCAACTGCCCATTTACTCCAAGCCTGTTCTCCTTGAGGACTCCGGTCGCGTTATTGACCTCATGGTCCAACTGCTGGGTGATGCCCCTGACATGGCTCTGGATGTCCGAACGACGCCGTCCGGCGTCGCGTTGATTGGATTCTATCAAATCCCCAATTCGCAGCCCTCTACCGAAACTGCTTCTACTTCTTGCGGTCCCACTCATGTAAACTTGAAAGAAAGACAGGACTTGTATAAGGGCGCGTTGCTCTACGAACAACAGAAGCCTACCTGGACGCCTGATCTCAGAGGGGCAGTTGCGGTGTATGAGATAACCGATGTAGATGTGATGGGAGGTTGCGACTGCCTGCATGGCATGCTGACAGAACAAGTAGTTGGTCGGCTGTTCCCGAACTGTAGTAACGGGTTCCATTGGCCAGAGGAGCAATTCGAGAGCGACGGCAAATGGGTGATAGGCGCTAATAATGTGATTCTCAATGTCCCTGGAGCAGGTCTCTCTAAGTATGACATACACGCCTGGTTTGGTGACTTCAGCTACTATCTTGGCTTACCGTTTTGCGCCAAGTATGAATTGGATCAGATGTTCTTGGTAGACGGTCGTCCTGTCGAGACGCAACGATCTACATTCAAGATTGAGCGGCTCACGATCGGAGGTGAGATAACGACGACAAACTGGTCGCCGTCTCCGCCGACAGTGATTAATTCCTGGTCTCCACCAGCCTGCA
>JACRMA010000043.1:96212-118785 GCA_016235085.1 Candidatus Zixiibacteriota bacterium | reverse complement strand
TGGCACCCTCCGTTCAAGCAGAGCCGGGGGCACGCGAGTTATACAGTTCCGGCATGGCCGATTCCAACCGGTTGGTGCGCTGGTACACCATCGCCGTATGGGAGAAGTTCCGCGAGGACCACCGCAAGGAACTGGGTACCTACCGCACCGACCTGACACCCGGCAACGTGCAGCAACTGTTGCATCCGTATCCCGGAAACCCGATTGCCCGGCTGATAACGACCAAGGGTCCGATTGTTATCGAACTGCGCGCCGACATTGCGCCGCGTGCCGTGCGCCAGTTTATCAAAATGGCGCGTGATGGCACCTACGACAACTGTCCCATCAACGACATTCAGATCGGCGCCATCGTGCAAACCGGGGACCGCCGGTTTGATGGTTGGGGTCTGCCCGATGAATCGGTACGTGACGAGCTCTCACTCGAGCGCGTGATGCCTGGCACTGTGCTGTGGCTGATCACCTCGCGTGACAGCGGCCATGGCGCGTTCTCAATCGCCCTCGACCGGCTCCCCCACCTGGACTGGCGCTTTTCGATCTTTGGCCGGGTCACCGAAGGCCTCGACATCGCGGCCTCGCTCACCTATGCGGATTCCATCCGGACCGTGGAGATCCAGACGCCGGGGATGTAACATTCATATGTGGACTCGGGGAACACGACCGATCTTGGAACACCCAAACCCGCGTTTTGGGAGGGCGAGGCTCCTGCCGAGCCTCTTTGCGCGCGGAGACATGGCTCGGCAGGAGCCTCGCCCTCCCTCCTGTCCGGAAGGCTCGAGCAACATCCGAACGGTCGATCCGCCTGGCATTCGTTCGGCAGGGTGTATGAGAATTCGAGGTGCTTATGAACATTGAATCCGTCCCAATCAATTTCCCCGAAGGTGCCAACATCATCTTCGGCCAAACCCATTTCATCAAGAGCGTCGAGGACCTCCACGAGGCCATGGCCACATCGGCACCGGGAATCAAATTCGGCGTGGCATTTTCAGAGGCATCGGGCCCGTGCATCGTCCGGCATTCGGGGAATGATCCCGCCCTTGCCCAACAGGCTGCCGAGAACATTGCGCGCCTCGGTTGCGGCCACACATTCCTGATCATCATGGTCGATGCTTTCCCGATCCACGCGCTCAATGCCGTCAAAGCCTGTCCGGAGGTCTGCCACGTTTTCTGCGCCACCGGCAATCCGGTGAACGCGCTGGTAGTGCGCGACGACCAAGGCGGCGGTGTGATTGGCGTTATCGACGGCGCCAAACCCACTGGAATCGAAACCCCGGCGGATCAGGACAAACGCCGCGCGTTCTTGAGGATGATCGGACATAAGCTTTGACGAGTGATCCACTCTGTCCTCTGCGAGACGCGTGGAGGGAGGGCGATCCGCCGCGGCGGACTGCCGAGCCTCTTGTCCGCGCGGAGAGATGGCTCGGCAGGGGCCTCGCCCTCCCATCGCGCGCACACGCAATTATCCCGCAAATGTTCCGCCGCCTCACGCGTTCAATGGCCAGCGCCTAAAGACCTTGGAGACTGATTGCAGCCGACCACAACATTGACTTCTCTCAAGCACACCGAGACGGTCACCCCGGAATTGGCCGATAAGGAACGCCGGTTGCTGTCATTGATCAAGTCGTACGGCTCCGCCATTGTGGCGTATTCCGGCGGGGTCGACTCAACCTATCTGGCGGCGGCGGCCCACGACGCACTCGGCACGCGCGCCCTGATTGCCACCGCCCAATCCCCCTCGATGGCCGAATCGGAGTTTGAATTTGCCGCCCGAGTGGCCAACGAGCGAGGCTGGAATCTGCGCGTGGTGAAGACCGCCGAAGCCGACGACCCACGCTGGCTGCGCAATGATCTCGACCGCTGCTATTTCTGCAAATCGGAACTGTTCACTGTGCTGGAGAAGCTTGCCGCCCAGGAGAAGATCGCGCGCATTCTCTATGGCGCCATTCCCGAGGACCAGCGTGACATTCGTCCAGGCCAGCGTGCCGCCACGGAGTTTCAAGTCGCCGCCCCGCTCGCCGAGATCGGCATAAACAAACCGGAGATTCGCGCGCTCTCTCGCGCGCGCTCACTGCCGTCGTGGGACAAACCCCAGGCCGCCTGTCTCGCCTCGCGCTTTCCGACTGGGACAGTGATCTCCGTCGAAGAACTTCGTCAGATCGACCGCGCCGAGGCCGCGCTGGCGCGACTTGGATTCCGCGGACATCGTGTTCGCCACCATGGTGTGATTGCCCGAATCGAACTCCAGAGCGCTGACTGGGCGAGAATCAACGATGCCGCCACACGCCAATCGATCACACAGGCGCTGAAGGCGATTGGCTACAAGCACGTCACCGTCGATCTCGCCGGGTACAAACCGGCAGGGTTGAATCAATGAGCGGAAGTCTTGCTGGCAGACAACGTACGCCGTTCAATATGTACTGGCACCCGCGTGGTGTCATGCTGAGCGGAGCGAAGCATCTGCTGTCCTCCCTTGGACGGGAATCCGTCCGCTTGTGCACAACACATTCCAGGTTGTCGTAATCGCGCGACCAATCCCCCATGGACATCAAATCCCTGCTCAGTGACGTCGCCGCCGGACGCATAACCCCCGCCGAAGCCGAGAAACTTCTCGCGCACTGGCCCGCCTCCGATCTCGGATTCGCCCGTCTCGACAACCATCGCGACTGGCGCACCGGTTTCATCGAGGTCGTCTACTGCGCCGGCAAGACACCAGATCAGGCCGCGACAATTCTCGCGCAACAGTCCAAGACCCAAGCCGCACTTCTGGCGACGCGTGCCGAGCAGACACACGCCGACGCCGCCTTGCGCGCCATTCCCGATCTGGAATACCACGCGCAGGCAAGAATCCTGCGCCGTCTTGATCCATCGCGACGCGTCGATGCCCCTCCCATCGCCATCGTCTCCGCGGGAACGTCTGACCTCAGTGTGGCCGAAGAAGCCGCACTCACCGCCGAAACAGTCGGCCACACGGTGAATCGATTCTATGATATTGGAATCGCCGGCCTGCACCGTGTCGCCGCGGTGCGCGACAATCTGAATGCCTGCGGCTGTGTGATTGTGGTCGCCGGTATGGAAGGCGCGCTCCCGTCGGTGGTTGCCGGCCTCATCTCCCGCCCCGTGATCGCCGTCCCCACTTCAGTCGGCTACGGTGTCGCCCTCGGCGGTTTCGCGGCACTCTTAGGAATGCTCTCCTCATGCGCCCCAGGTGTCACCGTCGTTAACATTGACAATGGTTTCGGTGCGGCAGTGGCGGCGTGCAGGGTTAATGCAGGTACGCCTAGCAGCCAATAATATCATCCCATGACCGAGATTCCCGATCAAGATCGAATTCTGCGGCATGGTATTGAGCGCTGTTTCTTCTGTGGGACACGATTCACCAAACTGAATTGTTCTGACGACCATGTATTCCCAGAAATAATTGGGGGGTGGTTCACCGTCGACTTTGTGTGCAAGGGCTGTAACAACAGATTTGGTAGGACCTTCGATAACGATCTCCGTAAGAATGGATTTGTCCACGGGGCTCGTAGAGCACTCGGCACTGGGTCAGATTACCTTAAGGGGCAGAAAATCAGTTGGACCTCACCAACTGGCCACTCTGGCCGAATGGGTGTCCCTCGAGGCCACGATGAGCCCACTATCATCACCTCCAAGCAGGGTGACGGGACACTCATCTCGGACGATCGTCTCTTTATTATCGATATGAAGAAACGGCTCCGTGAGTCTGGCTGGACTCAAGAAGAGATAGAGGAGCGTTTTTTGAAGCAGGTCAGTAAAGCTCCCCTAGGTTTGTACATCCCTGTCAGCAAATCAAGCGGTCGCATCGAAGGCTGGTACAAGCTCGACGGCGAGCACATAACCATTCAGTATGATGACATGACCGCACCGATCAGATATGCCCTGATAGCCAAGATTGCACTGGAGCTATGGTCTGCATTTGGATTTGGTTCCATTGCGCCCTTCAACCGAAGGGAGCTTGTCGAGGCAACCCTTGCAAATGACCCCAGCGGGCTTTCTGTCTACACGACTCCAATTAAGCCGGAATCGAGCGTGTACGACCTGCCTTATCAGCCTTTCCACTATTGTGCTTTTGGTGTCTTTCGCGGTATTGCAACTGGTCTCATTGGTCTGTTTGGTTTTCTGAAGTACGCGATTGCTTTAGGGCGGGTCGAGACACCTGAAATTGGAGATTGGCGGTCCAATTTCTGGGTCTTCCCAGTGATATGGGGACAGGACGAGAAGGAGTATTTTGTTGATATTCCCCCTCCGAATGTAATGGATTTGGACTTTGCGTTGATGGGGGGAGCTGCGAGCCTCTATCGCCACCGACACATGGAGGACTCAAATGCAGGCGCTACCGGTGCAGGTGAATTGTGAGACGGGTTCATCAGGGTAGTGTCCCCGCTTGGTCGTGATTTCGCGATTCAATCCAATCTCGCCTACGGTTAATCTGACAAAGTGATACTCCTGCCTTTACCCCCTGCCGTAAAGTTCAGTGGGGGTGGGATGGAGTCGATGTATCAGACGCTTGACGATCCGGTTGATGTCATCGCTGTGTTTGAAAATCACAGCCTCAAGCCCATGCGGTTCCGCTGGCGAGGCAAGGTCCACAAAGTCTCGCGTGTGACCGGCTCATGGAAATCGCGCGAAGGGACTTATGTGATCCGCCATTACTCGCTGTTGGACACCGACGAGAATTTCTTTGAATTGGCCTACAACGAACGGCTGAGCCAGTGGACCATCAGCAAGATCTGGCAGGAGTGAGCGGGGCTCAGGTGCCCCACCCGATAGGGTGGGAAAAATCGACGACTCTGCATCGTCACGAATTGGGAACGCCGTCGTGTACACGACACAGAGGTCGAAGTGAACAGACACATTTGCTGGCCGCCCGAAAAAATCCCACCCTCCGGGTGGGGCACCAATGATCGCAGAATGAGTTATGCCAAGAATGGGTAACCGCCGGGGTGCGCGTGGGAGGGCGAGGCTCCTGCCGAGCCTTTTATCCGCGCGGAAACATGGCTCGGCAGGAGCCTCGCCCTCCCTCGTGCGCACTTGACGGTGTATACCAAGGGAATGAGAGCCGCGTAAATGTCTGAGAATCCCTCCCACCGCATCATGCACATCGACATGGACGCCTACTTCGCGTCCCTGGAGCAGATGAAAAACCCGGCGCTGCAGAACCGTCCCGTGGTGGTGGGCAGCAGTCCCGATCAGCGTGGTGTGGTATCGACCGCATCGTATGAGGCGCGTGTCTTTGGAATTCGGTCGGGCATGTCATCCGCGCAGGCGGGAAAATTGTGTCCCGATGCCGTCTTCATCGGAGTCGACGGCGACCATATCACCAGCACAACGTCGGCTTTGAAAACCATCTTCGAATTCTATTCGCCGCGAGTGGAAATCGTCTCCGTTGATGAAGCATTTGTCGATGTCACCGGATGTTCGCACCTGTTCGGCGGGGAAGAGGAACTGGCGAGCCACCTGAAACGAACCATCAAAGAGCAACTCGACCTGACCTGCTCGGTGGGGATTGCGCCCAGCAAGATCATGGCAAAGCTCGCGTCTTCAGTGTTCAAACCCGATGGACTCACAATCCTCACGCCGGAGGATATCCCGGCCATGGTGTATCCGCTCCCCGTGGACAAACTGTGGGGTGTCGGGCCGGTCGTCACCAAAGCCTTCAACGCCGTCGGAATCGAGACCATCGGGCAACTCGCCACCAGAAACATCTCCGACTTGCGCAAGCGATTCGGAAAATGGGGGGAGATGCTCGGCAAACTCGCACGGGGAGAAGGCGGTTCCGAAATTCTCCCACCCGATGAGCAGCCCGATGAAAAATCGGTGGGGCATGAAAGGACATTCTCCCGCGACGTGGCGAGCCTGGACGATTTGAAAGCCACGCTGAATTTCCTCGCCGATCTCGTCGGACGGCGCATGCGCCGTCACAATTTCGCCGGACAAACCATCACCCTGAAATACCGTTTCTCCAATTTCGAGACGCACACACGTCGGACGACCATTGAAATTCCCACCAATGACACACTGCGAATCTATTCGGTCGCCTGCGCGCTGCTGAACCAGTCACACAAACCGGGACGAAAACTCAGACTGTTGGGGATTTCGGTTTCCCATCTCTCCCATCCGTCACAACCACACGATCAATTGGACATGTTTGTCCGCGGACCGCTGGCGAAACCCGCAGGCAAAATCGACCATCTGGTGGACACGATCCGTGATCGTTTTGGCGAGCGCGCCATCGCATCGGCCTACTCCCGGATGCGGGCGAGGTAGAAGTGACTCATCGCTCCTGCACTTCCGTGACACTCTATCCCCTGTCGTCCGGGGCGACTGCCCTTACTCTGTCATGCTGAGCGACCGAAGGGAGCGAAGCATCTGCTGTGAACGCGCGAAATGGCAGCGCGATAGATTCGCCGGAGATCTGGGTTAACACCACAACGGAATTCAGCCCACTATGGGAACGGACAACAGACCCTTCACTCGCTCCGCTCGTTCAGGGTGACAGGTCGTGGTCAATTGTCACGACATGGTGACAGGCCGTAGTCGCTCGCTATACTTGGTCCGCTCGTTCAACGTGACATCAGCTTCCTGTATCAACATCGAGCACTCGGTCCATCCCACTCCGCGACACGATGCTAATTGCTGACAATTCCGTTTCATTTGGGCCGGTTTTGTCATCCCGATGATGCGGTCCACCTATAGGAACTTGACATTCCCGCCTGTCTCCGTACCTTTTATACATGATGATTGAAGCCAAACCAGCCCTCGCACGCCCGGCGCCGTTCAAGTTCGAGCCGCATCATTTTGCGCCGGCCGCCTACAACCTTGAGTCGTCGATCATCCGGGATATCCTCAAGTTCTCCAACCAGCCGGGCGTAATCTCATTTGCCGGCGGGCTTCCGGGTCCCGACTTGTTTCCGGTCGAAGAAATCCGCGATGCCGCCGACCGCGTGCTGACCCATTACGGCACGAAGGCGCTGCAATACGGCCTGTCGATGGGGTACTCCCCGTTGCGCGAGTTCATTGCCGAACGCGTTGCCATCCGTGGTGGGGTGCAGTTGTCCGCCGACAACATTCTGGTGACGTCTGGTTCGCAGCAGGCACTCGATGTCGTCGGCCGCGCCTTCCTTGAACCCGGCAATTACGTTCTCTGCTGCCGTCCGACATACCTGGGGGCATTGCAGGCATTCAGTTTCTACGGCGCCCGTTATGCGCCCATCGAGATGGATAACGACGGCATGATGGTGGAGAAAGTCGACTCCGTCATCCGCGAACTCCATCCGCGCCTGATGTATGTCGTCCCCAATTTCCAGAATCCCAGCGGCATCACGATGAGCGAAAAACGCCGCCAGCTTCTGGTTCAAAAGTCACAGCAATACGGCATTCCGATTATCGATGACAACCCGTACGGTGAGCTTCGCTACTCCGGCTCCGATGTTCCCTCCATCAAGTCGATTGGCGGCCAGGCCGTGATTCAACTGGGGACGTTCTCGAAGATCATTTCGCCGGGATTGCGCATCGGCTGGATTGCGGCGTCGCGGCAGACCATGGGAGTCTTTGAGCGGGTCAAGCAGTGCACCGATCTTCACACGAACGAGTTCGCGCAGTATGTGATCTACGAGTTTGTCCAGAATGGCGCCTTGGACCGGCATATCGAACGCCTCAAAGTTGCCTACCACGAACGCCGCGATGCCATGTTGCGCGCGATGAGCGAGTTCTTCCCCGACACGGTCACTTGGACCAAACCCGACGGCGGCCTCTTCCTTTGGGTACGTCTGCCGGAACATGCCGATGCCGCCCAGTTGTTCAACTCGGCCATCGAAGAGAAGGTCGCGTACGTCCCCGGCAAACCCTTTCATCCGGATGGCAGCGGTGGCAACACGTTGCGACTCAATTTCTCCAATGCGAGCCTGGAGAATATCCACGAAGGGATCAAGCGTCTGGGGCGGGTGTTTTCTAGCCTGGCTTGACAGCAACTGCGGAGGGAGGGCGAGGCTCCTGCCGAGCCTTGACTCCGCACGGACAAGAGGCTCGGCAGGAGCCTCGCCCTCCCTCGACCCTCTCCGTCTTTTGTAATTCGAGCCAACACCTGCCGCAAACGCACGATGGCCTCGCGGCGTAAAAATTGAAAGTCTGTTTGGACTCAAGAGACTTGATGATGAAACACGTGAGAACCAACTGGAATTGGCGTAAGGCGAGGGCCCGTTAACGATCGGTGGGTGTGCCCGTTGTGTGATTTTTCGAACCCGTCGATCCGACGGGTTTTTTGTTGCCGTTTCGGCAACGGGATCAGGCCCAGACGGGCGGATTAGCTGTTGTGATTGAAAAGGTTATGGGGTACCATTAGCGATTACACTGGCGCCAGCGGCGCTCATTTCGAGATAGAAGCCATGCCGACCATACACTTCGCGAAATACCAGGCCATCGAGAACGATTTCTGCGTGATCGGCCCGGCTTCACCCGGGTTCAATTGGACACACCGGCGAGCCGCTGAGATCTGCCACCGACGGCGCGGCGTCGGATCGGATGGGTTGATCATTCTGGGCAAACCATCGGCGAAGGGTGTTCCCTTCCGGTTGTTCAATGCCGACGGTTCGCGCGCCGAATGGTCGGGCAATGGCGTTCGCTGTGCGGCAGCACACCTGGCGGGTCAAAAACGTCGCGCCCAGTTGCGGCTGCTGACTGCGGTTGGCTCGATCGAGTCGATTGTGATCACCAAAGGCAGCGGGCGATTCCTGGCCTCGTTCGAACGCCCCATGCCAATCGTCGGCGATCCCATTTCTGCAGGACGCAAGTCCTCGCCGGCACGCCTTGCCGGTCCGATCCCGGTCGACGCCGGCAATCCGCATTGGATATATGTCGTCGCGGATTTCGATATCCCATGGGAGGAACTCGGTGCACGGGCGCAAAGTCTCAATCGCCCGACTCACGGTGTGAATGTGGAGTTCGTGCGGGTGCTCAATCGCCATCAGGTTGAATTGCGCATCTTCGAACGCGGCGTTGGCCCGACACCCTCATCGGGCTCAGGTGCTCTTGCCGCGGTCGCGGCCTGTTGGACACGAGGTTTGGTTGACTCGCGTGTGCGGATAATCTCGCCCGGCGGTGAGCAGAAGGCCGAGATCAGCAAAGATCACAACACGGTGCGGCTATCGGCCATGACCCATCACGTGTGCTCCGGTGATTGGAAGATTTCATGACCTTCACCGACTTCCGCCGCTCGCTCCGCGAACACGGACTGGTCATCCTCAGCACCGAGATCCCGTCTGATCTGCTGACGCCCGCATCGGTGTTCCTCCGGCTGGGTGGTGATAAGGCCGATTGCTCGTTTCTATTCGAAAGTGTGGAAACGGGCGGTGCGATTGGACGGTACTCGTTCATCGGAGTGGGACCGACCGAGACCATCAGTTTCGGCGAACAGGGGGGTACGCACCTGATAGGGAAGAAGCGGAGCTCTCTTCCCATCGGCCAGCTGCCGCGGATTGTTCGCAGCCGTCTGTGCGCGTCACATCGTGAAGCCGGCAACGGGGCCGATGGCCTCTCTGGTGGGTGGATTGGATACTTCGGTTACGATTGGGTTCGCACCCTCGAACGTCTGCCGACGAGTACGCCTGACCGGCTCGGCCACCCTTGGGTGCAATTGGGGCTCTACGACGAAGTCGTAGTGTTTGATCACTTGTACCAGTCGGCGAAGATCAATGTTGCGATTCGGGCGAATGCCGAATCGCACGAGCTCGCGCCCCGCCAATCCTACGACCGCGCTTCCCGGCGTCTCGACCGGTTGAACCGCATCTTAAGTCAGCCGCTCGAGCTGCCGCGATTGCTTCCAGCGAAATCGCGTCCGATCCGTTCGAACATGACACCACGCGAGTTCACCGATGGCGTCAAGACCATCAAACGCCACATCGGCCGGGGCGACATCTTTCAATGCGTGTTGTCCCAACGATTCATGGTCGAGGGCACTACAAAGCCATTCGATGTCTATCGCAGATTGCGCCGCGCCAATCCATCACCGTATCTGTATTTCCTGAAATTTGGCGATCTCGCGATCGCCGGTTCCTCGCCGGAGACGCTGGTCCGCAAAATCGGCAACCGGGTTACGACCCGTCCCATCGCCGGTACACGTCCACGCGGCGCCGATCAAGCCACGGACATGCAACTCGAACGCCAGTTACTGGCGTCGGCTAAGGAGAATGCCGAACATCTGATGCTGGTCGACCTTGGACGAAATGATCTTGGCCGCGTGTGCCGCCCCGGCACTATTGCCACTACCGAATTCCGACGGGTGGACCGATTCTCTCACGTGATGCATATGGTCTCCGTCGTTGAAGGCAAGCCGCGACCCAATGTGGACGCCCTCGACGTCCTGGCCGCGACATTCCCCGCGGGAACTGTTACCGGAGCACCCAAAATCCGTGCCATGGAAATAATTGATACGATCGAACCCGACCGGCGCGGCATCTATGCCGGTTGCATCGGCTACATCGATTGGTGGGGCAATCTCGATACTGCCATCGCGATTCGCACCGCTGTCATGGACCGCCATGGTGCCTACGCTCAAGCCGGTGCGGGCATTGTCGCTGACTCGGACCCAATGCGCGAGTACCGCGAAACGCAGAACAAGGCGGCCGCGCCCCTCGCGTCACTGGGCGGCGTCTGGAAACGGGGAGGCAAACCATGATCCTCCTTGTCGACAACTACGATTCGTTCACTTATAACCTCTACCAGTACCTCTGTGAATTGGGCGCAGAAGTGGCAGTGCACCGCAATGACGAAATCGATGTGAGCCAGATCGCTGCAAAATACGAGTCGGTTGTCTTATCCCCGGGGCCGGGCCGTCCTGAGGATGCCGGTGTGACGCCAGTCATCGTGAAGGAGCTGTCCGGCAAGCTCCCAATACTGGGAGTCTGCCTGGGACACCAGGCGATTGGACAAGTGTTCGGAGGAAAGATCACGCGTGCCCGGCGGCTGATGCACGGCAAGACCTCGATGATCCGGCATGATGGGACCGGGATTTTCGCAGGGATTCCCAATCCGTTCGAGGCGACGCGCTATCATTCACTGGCCGTCGACCCGTCATCGGTTCCGGCCGTTCTGGAAGTCACCGCAACATCGGAGGATGGCACAATCATGGGCCTGCGGCATCGCGAACATCCAACAGTCGGCGTGCAGTTTCATCCGGAATCAATCCTGACTAAAGAAGGGAAAGGGATTCTCAGGAATTTCCTCGCGGGGAAATTCTAGCCACAGAAAATCCGGATACCGAAGCCATGAATCGCCAGGCATCGCCAATCGTCATTCCCGCGAACGCGGGAACCCAGCTCTTCGGCACGCGGGAGTCTCGTCGCACATGCTAAAGCCGTTCATCAAACACGCCATTGAAAACACGCACCTCGACCCGGCACGCGCCGAGGAAGCGATGGGCATCGTCATGCGCGGCGAGGCGACGCCCGCGCAAATCGCCGCGTGGCTGGTCGCATTACGCCAAAAGGGGGAGACGGCCGACGAAATCACCGGCTTTGTCCGCGGGATGCGTGGCGCCATGGTGGCGTTGGATGACGTCCCCGAAAACACCATCGACACCTGCGGGACCGGCGGCGACGGGTTGTCTACTTTCAACATCTCGACTGCGGCGGCCCTGATTGTTGCCGCCTGTGGCGTGCCGGTTGCTAAACACGGGAACCGCGCTGTCTCATCGAACTGCGGATCAGCCGATGTCCTGGTGGCGCTGGGGTTCAACATTGATCCCGGTGTGGAGATCGCCAAGAGGGCATTGCACAGGACGAATTTCGCTTTCCTCTTCGCGCCGGGATTTCATCCGGCCATGAAACACGCGATCGGACCGCGACGTGAAATCGGCGTGCGGACCGTCTTCAATATCCTGGGGCCGCTGTGCAATCCGGCCCGCGTGAAACGCCAGGTCATCGGTGTCTTCGACCAACGCTGGCTGACACCGATTGCCGCCGCGCTAGGTTCTGTCGGCGCCGAACGGGTCCTTGTTGTCTCCGGTCCCGATGGAGCCGATGAACTGCTGCCCTCCGGCGTGAATCAATTCGCCGAATGGGACGGCCGTCGGGTGCGCGAGTTTACCATGGATGCGAGTGACTTCGGCGTTTTTGCCGTCCCTGTCGATGCACTGCACGGTGATTCGGCCGAAGGCAATGCCGCCATCATCCGGCAGATCGCGTCAGGGGCCGATGGCCCGAAGACCGAGGTCGCCCTGCTGAACGCCGGTGCGGCGCTCTGGGTGGCCGGTAAGTCCGATTCCATCCGGCAGGGGATTGAAATCGCCCGTGCCGCAGTCAAAGATGGCCGGGTGGGCAAGTTGATTGATGCCGCCGCCGCGGCTTCGCGAGGCGAACTTTAGAACTGTACCTGAGAGTGAGTTGACACACTCATCGACCATATCCCCCGGATCGTCGGGACCGGCGGGAAAGCCCGGGCAGCGGAGCGTTGACCCTGCTACCGCTCGCGATTCATCGGGGGACCCCAAGGGTGTGCCGCGGCATTGGTTTAACGTGTACCTCGACAATTTCCGCAAGGTGACCGTGCCCGCGCGCTGGTTTCTTCTGGGCACAACCCTGCTGGGAATGGCATGGTCCACGTTTTCGCTTCTGTTCAACTTGTACCTGAAGGAGCAGGGCGTCCCGGAGGGAATCATCGGTCGCGTCCTGTCGCTCCAGTCATTCGGCATGGTGGCTCTGGCAATCCCCGCGGCGATTCTGGTTTCGCGAATCTCCGCGCGGGCCATGATGATCCTCTCGACCATAGGCGCCGCCGTCGGTTTCGCGTGGCAATCGCTGGCGCCTCAGGTCGGCGTCATTCTGGTGGCGTCGTTTGTAACCGGCGGCATGCTGGCCTTCTCCCGTGTGGTTGGTTCACCATTTCTGATGAACCATTCGACACCCTCAGAACGCGCCCATGTCTTCTCGCTCAACTTCGCAGCGACTCTGTGCGCCGGTTTGCTCACCCAGTTCGGCGCCGGTTCGCTCCACAGTGCCCTGGTTGGCACGACCGGATCCTCAATCACCGCCTACCACACTGTGCTGTTAATCGGATGCTCATTTGCCGTCATGGGGATATTCGCATTCTACAAGATCCCCCGCGGTGTCGTGGGGCAGCGGTCGAAGCGCGTTCCCCTTCGCGAATTCTGGAACACCCGCGGCCGTCTCCTCTTCAAGCTCACCTTCCCGTTCTTTTTGGTTGGAATGGGCGCTGGTCTGATCATCCCGTTTCTCAATCTGTATTTCCGGGATCGCTTCGGTCTCTCGGCGCAGACCATCGGCGTCTACTACGGACTGGTTCAGGCCACCATGATACTCGGGGTGCTCGTCGGACCAGAACTGGCGCGCCGATTCGGCATGGTCAGAACCATCGTCTTCTCGGAATGGGCGTCATTGCCATTCATGGTGATTCTCGCGTTCACCCACAACCTGCCTCTGGCGACCATGGCGTTTCTCATGCGGGGCGCGCTGATGAACATGGGGGTGCCCATTTCCAACAACTACATGATGGAACGAGTGGGGGAGAGCGACCGGGCATTGGTCAATAGCTGGTCGATGATTGCGTGGTCGTTGTCGTGGGCGGTGACCGCGGCCATCGGCGGTTCGATGATTGAGCATTCCGGCTATGTCATGCCGCTTTTGATCGCGAGCGGGCTCTATGTGGCTTCGAGCGCGCTCTATTTCCTGTACTTCCGCAAGTGCGAAGTCTATGCTGGGCAGCCCTCGGTATCGGATGGGCTCCGTCCGTGCGAGGAATGATGGCCGATTTGATGTCCAACGATATCACCAGACAGCGCGAACGGCCCATTCCGGCGATTCTCCAATCGCTCATCGTTGCTGCCGGCGAGCGCGTCGCTCGTTTGCATCGCGAACAACCAGCGCCTCGGTCCAATCAGGTCGTCGGAGCATCCGCCAGGCGATCCCTGTTGGCCGCCCTGACCAAACGGACCCCGGCAATCATTGCCGAGATCAAGAAAGCCTCTCCATCCAAAGGAATCTTCCGCGACGATTTCGATCCGATCAAACTCGCCACCTCCTACGCGTCAGGTGGTGCGGCCGCGATTTCCGTCGTAACGGAACCTGAGTACTTCCAGGGTGACCCGGGTTGGCTGGCCGAAATACGCAGCGCCGTGACCCTGCCCATCCTCCGCAAGGACTTTATAATCGATGCAATTCAAGTCTCAGAATCTGCCGCCCTGGGCGCCGATGCCATCCTTTTGATCGCGAGAATCCTGAATGACTCGCAGCTAACCGAATTCAAGACAGCCGCGGATGGCGCCGGGCTGGAGGTGCTCTTCGAAATTCATGACGAAGAAGACTTGCGGAAGATCCTGCCCTTGAGGCCACAATTAATCGGGATCAATGCCCGCAATCTCGATGATTTTACTGTGGACACGAATCTGTTCCGCGTGCTGGTGCCGATGTTCCCCTCCGGTACAATTGCCGTGGCGGAGAGCGGTCTGGATACACCGACTCAAATCCAGGATCTTTCAACCGTGGGATTCCAGGGATTTCTCATCGGGGAAACTCTGATTCGCTCGCACGATCCCGCCCGGATGTTGCGGCAATTGAGAGGGGCAAAGTAGACGATGCCACGCACGCGGATCAAGGTCTGCGGAATCACCCGCCCGGCCGATGCGCTCGCGGCCGAAATCGCGGGATGCGATGCGATCGGGTTGGTCTTCTGGCCGCAGAGTCCCCGATACGTCACCATTGATCAGGCGACCGAGATCACCGATTGTTTGTCGCCATTGGTGAACACGGTCGGCGTTTTCGTCGGTGCGACCGCGGATGAAGTGGCCGACACCGTCGACTGTGTGGGATTGCGCGCCGCGCAAATCTGCGGTGAACTCCCGAGGGGAGATTGGCAGACATTGGCCAAAATGGTCCCGCTCATCCGAGCCGTCCGGGTTGGTGACCAGCCTCCCGGTGCGAGTGACCATATGAAGGGTGTTGCCGATTACCTGTTCGATTCCGCCGACCCGAAGCTCCACGGCGGATCGGGACGGGCATTCGACTGGTCCTTGCTGGCCCACGGCAGTTCCTTCCCACGCATCTGGCTCGCCGGTGGACTTAACGCAGCCAATGTCGGCACCGCTATACAGACCGTGCGTCCGTTCGCAGTCGATATCTCCACCGGCGTCGAGGAGAGTCCCGGTCTCAAATCAGCGGAGAGGATCGTCGAATTCGTAACCGCCGTGCACGCCGCCGATACGCACCTCGATGGCTAAGGAATCCGTATGGTGAATGAGAAACGCAGCTCCGCCTCTGATCCCGGATACCGTCTCGCGCCCTTCCTGCCGCGCCCGGACCGTCGCGGACGCTTCGGTGCCTACGGCGGGCGGTATGTTCCGGAGACGCTGATTCCAGCGTTGAAACGACTTGAGGCCGATTTCAAATCAGCCTGGAAAGATCCGGCTTTCCAGAAAGAATACCGGCGCTTGATGCACGAATTCGCCGGACGTCCCACCTCGCTCTACTTCGCCGAGCGGCTGTCCAGCCACTGGCGCCGTGGCCGGATCTATCTCAAACGTGAGGACCTCAATCACACCGGCTCGCACAAACTGAACAACACCCTGGGCCAGATTCTCCTGGCGGTTCGTGGCGGCAAGAAACGTGTCATCGCGGAGACCGGTGCCGGCCAGCACGGTGTGGCGACCGCCACTGTCGCCGCGCGATTCGGCCTCGAGTGCGATGTTTACATGGGTAAGATTGATGTCGAGCGTCAGGCGCCCAACGTGGCCCGCATGAAACTACTCGGCGCCCGCGTGATTCCGGTCGAGTCGGGGGCGCAGACACTCAAGGATGCCACAAACGAGGCGATCCGCGACTGGGTCGCACGCGTCGACGATACCTTCTATGTCATCGGTTCTGTCGTCGGTCCGCATCCCTATCCATTCATGGTTCGCCAGTTCCAGCGTGTGATCGGCGAGGAAGCCCGAACCCAATTCAAGCAGCAAATCGGCCGGCTTCCCAATCTGCTGGTCGCCTGTGTTGGCGGAGGCTCCAATGCGCTCGGGTTCTTCACCGCATTTATGAAAGACAAATCCGTCCGAATGCTGGGTGTCGAAGCGGCGGGCTGCGGCCTGCATTCCGGCAAGCACGCCGCCAGCCTAAGTGCGGGGCGTGTCGGAATCCTGCACGGTTCCGCCGGCTATCTCCTGCAGAGCAACGATGGGCAGATCACCGTGCCCCAGTCGATTTCTGCCGGACTCGATTATCCCGGAGTCGGCCCCGAACATTCGTATCTCAAGGATTCGCGCCGGGTCACCTACACTTCGGTGACAGACGATGAGGCGCTCGCCGCCTTCACTGCGTTATCCGAGCTCGAGGGAATACTCCCGGCCCTGGAGTCCGCACACGCCCTCGCGGCCGTTCGGAAACTTCCAGCGCGCCGGACAACAAATCAGATCATCGGCGTGTGTCTTTCGGGACGAGGCGACAAGGATCTGGCGACAGTGATGGAGGCGGCAGAATCAGGCGGCGGAGGGAAGTCGAGGAATAAGTCGTGAGACTCGCGATTCTATCATCGGGAATCCCAATCCCAAGGCAGGGCGGGCGAGGCTCCTGTCGAGCCTTTTTCGCCACGCCCCAAAATGGCTCGGCAGGAGCCTCGCCCTCCCTCGTCGGCCCTGACTCCACACGTCCAGGGAGCCGCTCGTGAACCGAACCAGTACCCCGATATCGCTCGCCCGTAGAAGTCAGGCGCCTCGGCTCCGCATGGACACTTCAGTCGATTTCCGGCTGCGTGACCTCTTCACTGTCGGCAAGCCCGTCATCCCCTTCCTGACCGCCGGGTTTCCAACTGTATCGGGATTCGTCGACGCCGCTGTGGCGGCCTGTGATGCCGGGGCTAGGGCGCTCGAAATCGGCATGCCGTTTTCCGATCCGCTCGCGGACGGACCGGCGATTCAGTATTCCTCGCAGGTTGCACTGGCCGGCGGGATCACGATGCCGCGTGTCCTGGAACTGACAACGCGCCTGAGTGCGCGTCTGCCGATTCCCATTCTGCTCATGGGGTATCTCAATCCCATCAGCCAGATGGGATTCGCCCGGTTCGCGCGTGCCGCGCGCGCCGCCGGTGCCACCGGAACGATCGTCCCGGACTGCCCGATTGATGAAGCGACCGAGTGGAGAAGTGCGTCCCGGCATGCAGGAATGGCAAATGTCTTCCTGATTGCACCCACAACCCCCGACGAACGTGTGGCATTGATTGACGCTGGCTCAACGGTGTTCTCATATTGTGTGTCTGTCGCGGGAGTGACTGGCGTGCGGCGTGATGTGTCCGAGTCGACCCGACGGTTCCTGCGGCGGGTGAGACGGGTGGCGAAGAAGCCCTATGTGGTCGGCTTCGGGATATCGCAGCCGGAGCACGTTCGCGCGCTGAAGTTGCTTGCCGATGGTTTTGTGGTGGGCTCCGCGCTGGTCAAGATTCTGCGGGAATCGCCCAAGCCCCGCGCGGCGGCCGGTGTTGGCCGGACCATCGGCGCACTCGTGAGAGCGGCAGAGTGATCGTTGCAAGGGAGCAATGGTGTCCGAGACGAAAATCCCAGCCTATTTCAACGAAGTGTGCGCCTGGCGCGACTGGGAAAAAGCCTGAGGCCAGAGCAGGTTGCAGAACTGTACGAAACGCCCAATCGCAAGGGATTCGGCGATTCGGCGCTGCCATGTTTCTTGTTGTCGAAAGATTTGAAGATGCCGCCTCCGAAAGTAGCCGAACAAATCGCCGACTCGTTTGACGCGCCCGCATCGGTCATACGCGTGCAGGCGATCAGCGGCTACTTCAATGTCTGGTATGACGCCGGCACCGTTGCCCAAAGCGTGCTCCCGATGATCGCCGAATCGGGCGCAAAGTACGGGTCCTCCGCCGAGGGCGCGGGCAAGACCATCTGCATGGATTACTCGCATCCGAATATCGCCAAACCATTCGGTGTGGGCCATCTGCGCTCGACGGTTATCGGCCATTCGCTCAAACGCATTCTCGAAAAGCTCGGTTACAAAACCGCCGGCATCAACCACCTCGGCGACTGGGGAACGCAATTCGGCACCCTGATCGTGGCTTTCCGCGAGTGGGGTTCCGAGGAATTGCTCGCCAGCAAACCGATTCAGCACCTCTTTGACATCTATGTCCGCTTTCACGATGAAGAAAAGCAACATCCCGAACTCAAAGAGCGTGCCCGCGCCGAATTCAAAAAGTTGGAAGACGGCGACCCGGCCAATCGCGCCATGTGGCAGCGATTCCGCGACTTGTCGCTTGCCGAATTTGATCGTGTGTACAAGCGACTTGGGGTCTCATTCGACTCGTACGCCGGCGAAGCGTTCTATGAGGAACGGCTGGCGCCGTTGATCGATCGCCTGCAGAAACTGGGACTGGCCACCGTCGGGGAGGACGGCGCGCTTGTGATCGATGTCGGCGAGAAGGACCAGCCGCCGCTCTTGCTGCGCAAAGCCGATGGCGCCACGCTCTACGCCACGCGCGATCTCGCCGCGGCCGAATACCGCCACGACACCTACGATTTCGCGCAGTGCCTGTACATCGTCGGCACCGCGCAGGCTTTGCACTTCCGGCAGCTATTCGCCGTGCTCAAACGCATGGGCTACGACTGGGCCGAGCGCATGGTGCACGTCGAGTTTGGCTGGGTCAAATTCGCCGATACGATGATGTCCACCCGGAAAGGGAACATCATATTCCTCGACGATGTCATCGGTGAAGCGGTGCAGCTCACGCGCAAGATCATCGCCGAACACAATCCGGGTCTCGAAGATGCCGACGCGGTTGCCGAATCGGTCGGTGTCGGCGCGGTGGTCTTCTGGATGTTGTCGGTCAAACGGCAGAAGGACGTCAACTTCAATTGGGACGAGGTGCTGTCGTTCGATGGACGCACCGGTCCCTATCTCCAGTACACCCACGCGCGTCTCTGCTCCCTGATGGCGAAATGGGGTCGTCCGATTCCGGGTGCCGCTGACGCTGACCTGGGACGCCTTCACACCGACGAAGAGCGGCAATTGCTGCTCCTTCTGGCCGAGTGGCCTCGCCGGATTCGCCAGGCGGCGCGCCAGTACGAACCGCAGATCATTGCGGCCTCGCTTCTGGACATGGCGCAGGCATACAACACGTTTTATCAGAATGTTCGCATACTCGATGGTGATCCGGCCGCCGCTCCGTCACGGATTCTTCTTGCGGACTGTCTGCGCCAGGTCTTCGAAAACGGGCTGTATTTGCTGGGGCTGTCTGCCCCCAAAAGAATGTAGGAATGCGTGGTCGCCCTCGGGCGCCTCACATAGAACGTCAGGAGTCATGTCATGCTAATCGTAATGGAAAGCCACGCGACGCCGGCACAGGTCCAGATTGTCTGCGCGGAAATCTCCGCCATGGGGCTGACCCCCCATCCGATGCCGGGGGCGCAACGCACCGCCATCGGCATCACCGGCAACAAAAGTGCGGTCGACGCCTCACGGCTGGAGCAGATGCCCGGTGTCGCCCGCGTCATTCAGGTGACGGCGCCGTACAAACTGGTCTCGCGTGAATTCCACGAGCAGGACACGCTGGTCGATGTCAGTGGTGTCCGCGTCGGCGGCGATCGCTTTGTGATCATGGCGGGCCCATGTGCGGTGGAATCCGCCGAGCAAATCGACACGATTGCCGCTATCCTCAAGGACGACGGTGCTCACATCCTGCGCGGCGGGGCATTCAAGCCCCGCACGTCGCCCTATAGCTTCCAGGGTCTGGGTGAGAGCGGCCTGAAACTTCTGGCGGATGCCGGGAAACGGCATAACCTGCCGGTTGTGACCGAAGCCATCGACAACGAATCCCTCGAACTGGTGGCCCGCTACGCCGATCTTGTCCAAATTGGCGCCCGCAATATGCAAAACTACTCGCTGCTGCGCCGTGCCGGCCGGGCCGGCAAACCGGTGCTGCTCAAGCGGGGCATGTCGGCCACGCTCGAAGAACTTCTTATGGCCGCCGAATACATCGTGAACGAGGGGAATCCCAATGTCATTCTGTGTGAGCGCGGCGTCCGCACCTTCGCCGATCACACGCGCAACACACTCGACTTGTCCGCGATTCCCTTTGTCCAGCGCACCAGCCATCTGCCGATTATCGCCGACCCGAGCCACGGCACCGGCCGGCGGGACAAGGTGGTGCCGCTCTCCTGTGCCTCGATTGCGGTTGGCGCGGATGGGATCATGGTGGAGGTCCATCCCCATCCCGACAGCGCAATGTCGGATGGGCCGCAGTCACTGTTCCCGAAGCAATTCCATGATCTTGTGCATCAGGTAACGGCCATTGCCAATGTCGTAGGACGCCATCTCGACTGAACGTCAACTTATGAGCAAAACACCCACCATGACATCGCGCCCGACCACGGACCTCAAGATCGAACCGGCAGCCAAGCTGACCGGTCATTACACCCCACCGCCGGATAAATCCGTCGCTCATCGTGCACTGATTATTGCGGCACTGGCGACCGGCCGGTCGGCAATCACACCCATTTCGCGATCCGCGGATGTTGGCTCGACCGCCGCCTGTCTCCGCCAGTTAGGCGTATCGATTGAAACCACCAGGGACGGTTGGATCGTCGAGAGCCCCGGCGTCAATGGTTGGACTGCGCCCGAACGGGCCCTCGACTGCGGCAATTCCGGCACGACCATGCGCCTCTTGTCTGGTTGTCTGGCAAGACGCAGTTTCGATTCAACACTCATTGGCGACGAATCGCTCTCGCGCCGCCCGATGGCACGCGTCGCGGCGCCGCTTCGCCGCATGGGCGCCGCAATTGAACTCTCGGCACAGGACACGGCACCGGTTCACATCAAGGGCTCCACGCTCCGCGCGATCGAATACCGTCTGCCGGTACCCTCTGCCCAGGTTAAATCGGCGATCATCTTCGCCGGTCTTGACGCAAACGGCGAAACGATTGTCTTCGAACCCGACGCGACGCGCGATCACACGGAACGAATGCTCGTGCACGCCAGTGTCGATTGCCATAGCGAAGCGCCGCCCCGTCCTGCGGATCGCCGAGAGCAGATCCTGGCCGAGGTGCAGGCAGGAGTCGCGAGCACTGAAACCTATCATCGGCGCATCACGATCGGTGCCAGACGCCGCCCCCATGCCTGCGAATGGCGGATCCCGGGCGATTTTTCCGCCGCATCATTCTTCATAGCAGCCGCACTGGGCGTGCGCCGATCCGATTTGATCATCGCCGGTGTGGGATTGAATCCCACGCGCACAGGATTTCTCAAAGTGCTGCGCCGAATGGGTGTTGAGCCCGAGCAGTCGCGGGATCACCACACGACCGGCGAACCGTCGGGCCAGCTTCGCGTCGGTGCTGCCAAATCCCTGAAGCCGGTTCACATGACCGCTTCCGAAACACCGCTGCTCATCGACGAATTGCCGATTCTCGCCGTTCTGGCCGCGCGTGCGGACGGAGTCTCGGTGATCCGGGGTGCCGCCGAACTGCGTCATAAAGAATCGGACCGCATCGCGGCCGTGACCAGAAATCTCCGCGCCATGGGCGCCAAGGTTGCCGAACTCGAGGACGGCTGGGCGATTGAAGGACCGACCACTTGGCATGGCGCCGCCATCGATCCCTGCGGTGACCACAGGATCGCCATGGCATTTTCCATCGCCGCACTCTGGGCCGACACACCGAGCACTATTCACAACGCCGATATCGTGAGCATCTCCGACCCGGACTTCTTCGCCGCCCTGACGGCCTTGGTCCGATAATCATGGCTACCGGCAAGGTCACCCTCCCCCCATCGTATTCATGAAATCCCACCTGTCGCCATCCTCCGCATTCGAAAGCGGCATCTACGGGCTGGTCGGCTGCGATATTCCGTATTCACTTTCGCCGGTAATCTTCCGGAGAGTCTTCGATAACCTCGGCTGGCGCGCAGTCTATGGTCTATTCGATCTCGACGCACCGCAACTGCCACGTTTCCTCAGAGCGGCCGGCGATTGCGGCATTCGCGGTTTCAACGTCACCCAGCCCTACAAGATTCGCATCATGCCTCTTCTGGACCGTATCGATCCGGCGTCAAAAGCGATCGGTGCGGTCAACACAGTTGTTCGCGAAGGCAGGCGCTGGACAGGCCACAACACCGACGCCCACGGTATTCAGAGTGTCCTATCCACTTACTCCAAGATCTTGGCAGGTTCCAACGCCGTCATCATCGGTACTGGTGGCGCTGCGCGCGCTGTTGCGTATGTGCTCGCAATGAAACTGCGCGTGTCTCAGGTGACATTCGCTGTCAGGTCCGCCGGCAAGGGCCGCTCACTCGTGAGACGCTTCGCCGCACTTCGGGGACAAAGATGTTCCTGGAGTTGTTGTCCCCTGACGCGCGTCGCCCTGGACGAATATCTCTCCGACGCGGGGCTTCTGGTCAACGCCACGCCCGTCGGAGGACATGGATTTGTCGGCCGGTCGCCGCTCCCACACGGTGTGACCATCCCGCTATCCGCGGTAGTCTTTGACCTGGTGTACCGTCCGGCCCAAACGCGGTTACTGCGCGACGCCCGTGCGGCCGGATGCAAACGGCTGATCGGTGGCTGGGGAATGCTC
>JACRMA010000043.1:91843-96189 GCA_016235085.1 Candidatus Zixiibacteriota bacterium | reverse complement strand
TCTGGACCGGCAAGCGATTTCCCGGAAACGTCCGTAAAGAGCTACTGGCCATGGAGAACATCCGGTGAACAGCGATTTCCTGACGCGTGTGAACGGCAACATCCTGATCGTCGGCGCCAAGAAGGGGCTTGCGACGTTTTGGATGCTGATGCGCATCATGATCCCGGTGTACATCGTTGTCGCCTTGTTGAACCACACGCCCGTCCTCCCGGCCATCGCCCGTTTCTTCGAACCGTTCATGGGGACTTGGCGCCTGCCGGGCGAAGCGGCTCTGGCCATGGTGCTCGGCCATTGTGTGAATATCTATTCCGCAGTGGCGGTGATCGCGGCGGGGGAGTGGAATCCGGTGGCTGTCACGGTTGCCGGCGTGATCCTGGGAGTTTCGCACTCACATATTATGGAAGCGGCCATCTTTCGGCAGATGCGTGCTCCCGCCTTGGTTCTCGTCACGCTGCGTATTGTCGCAGGGTGGACATTGGGCTGGCTGGTGGCGCTTCTGATGCCCCATTAGCGATCGGATTGAAGGGTAGAGTCTGTGCCTGAAATTGTCAGCGAAATCGCCGGCGGCCTTGGTGGCTTGATGCTCAAGATCTTTTTGATCGTCATGCCCTTAATCATATTTCTCGAGTGGGCCAAGTCCCAACGGTGGTTCGGGCGGTTCATTGATGCGACCAATCCGATATTCCGCCCCATCGGATTTCGTCCCCAGGCACTTTTTCCACTTCTGATCGGGATCCTGTTCGGAATTGCCTACGGCGCCGGGGTCTTGATCCCGCAGTCGCGCTCCGGCGATCTTGACGCCAAACAGGTCTTCCTGATTGCGGCATTCCTGGGGCTCTGCCATGCCATCATCGAGGACACGTTCCTCTTTGTGGCACTCGGCGCCAATGGCCTGGTCATTATCGTGACGCGCTTCCTGGTCGCCTTGGGTGCTGTGTACGGGCTGTCAAAGTTGGGGTGGCCCAAGACTGATGCGCCTGTTACGTTGGAGGCGGAGAAACACTCATGAGCGTCACTGCCTACGGCCAACGGCATCTGTTCCTCGCCGGATTCATGGGGACCGGCAAGAGCGCTGTCGGCCGGGTGCTTGCTGCCAAACTCGCGCGGCAGTTCTATGATCTCGATGATGTCGTCGTTGCGATGACCGGACGCTCGATCAGCGCAACATTCCGCCTTGAGGGCGAGACGGCGTTTCGCATGCACGAGGCGAAAGCCCTGCGTTCCATCGTCGGCAGCGCCGGAGCGGTCATCGCGCTCGGTGGCGGCGCACCGGCTACACCGTTGATCGCTGATATCATGCGCCGTACCGGACGCACGGTTCTGCTGACGGCCGGCTGGCCCGTCATCTGGCGACGCATTAAAGACGACAGCTCCCGTCCGCTGGTGGGATCGGTGACTGGAAGCTCCGCGGCCGATTCACCCGAGCGATTCGAACGGTTCGTAATGCATGCGGATTTGATTCTGCAGAGCCGGTTGGCACTCTTTAACTCGATAGCGGATCACGTGATCGACACGTCAGAATTGTCCTGTGATGAAGTGGCAAGCCGGCTGGCAGCCTGGTGGCAGGTGCCCACTGGCCAATGAGGGAATGATGAAGAAGATCTCACCCACTCTGACTGGTCATACACCGGGACGGCGCGTCGAAGTGTTTCTCGCAAACGGGTTGATCGACCGTTTGGGTGAAGTGATACTGCAGAGTGTCGGGGCGCACGGTCGTGGGCCCGGTGTCCCGTCAGGGAAATCGAAGTCTCAAGCGAAATCCTCTGCCCGTTCGACGAATCGAAGTCCGATAGAGATAGTCACCGATCGGAATGTTGCCGGACTTCTGGGGCAACGCGTCATCGACTCACTCGCCAACTCGGGCTGGTCGGTGAACGTCTCTGTCACCCCGGCGGGTGAGAACATCAAAAGCAGCGCGACGGTGGCAAAGCTGCATAATCACTGGTTCGAACTCGGTTACGATCGCAACACACCGGTTATCGCGCTCGGTGGCGGGACTGTCGGCGATGTCACCGGATTCGCCGCGGCAACTTTCCTGCGCGGTCTCCCATTCTGGCAGGTTCCCACCTCCATCGTGGCGCAGGTCGACGCAGCCCTCGGCGGCAAGGTCGGTATCAACCACACACGCGGCAAAAACCTGATCGGTTGTTTCTATCAACCCGCAGGGATCGTCATTGATCCGTCGGCACTGGATACTCTGCCAATCCGTGAACGCTGCTCCGGGTTTGCCGAGGTCGTCAAGTATGGCGTCATCGCGGACCGAACCCTCTTTCAGGCCTGCGAGCGACATCTGGAATCCTGGATCTCTGGAGACGAAGCGATACCGGACTCGGTGATTAAACGTTGCGCCAGAATCAAACTGCGCATCGTCGCCGCCGATGAAACTGATCACGGTCTGCGGCGCACACTGAATTTCGGCCATACGCTGGGTCACGCCTTCGAACGCTGGGGGAAGTACCGGGCCTTGCGGCATGGCGAAGCGGTTGCGCTCGGAATGGTCGGCGCCGGCTGGATGGCTATGAAACGCGGGCTGTGGTCCGGCCGAGATTTCACGCGACTGGCAAAACTGTGCACCTTGCTTCGTCCGCGGCGGCTGGCCGCGTTCAAGGTTTCTGATATTGCGCGGCATCTCAGCGTGGACAAGAAGCGAATTCGAGGCCGCAATGTCTGGATCTTGCCCAGAGGAATCGGGCGAGTGGATGTCTGCGCCGATGTGACCGAAAAAGAGATCAGTGGTGCATTGTCGTACATTGCTGCATGGTTGCGCTCTTGATCGGCGGCGATGGAGGAGTTGCAGAGTTGGTTTTAATCGTCGAACTATTGGAGATCGCGAGGGAGGGCGAGCATATGACCAAATCCATCCTCGTCCTCAACGGCCCGAATCTGAATCGCCTGGGTTTGCGCGAGCCGGAGGTTTACGGACATGAGACGCTCGATCAGGTCAATGACCGGATTGCGAAGCGCGCCCAAACACTGGGGCTGGCGGTTGAGTTCTTCCAGTCCAATCATGAGGGAGAACTAATCGATCGTTTGCATGCCGCGGCCGACTCTTCGGCCGGCGTGATCATCAATCCCGGCGGCTTTGCCCACACGTCAGTGGCATTGCGCGACGCGATCGCCTCGATTCCGATCCCTGCCATCGAAGTCCACATTTCGAATATTTTTGCGCGAGAACCATTCCGCCAAACCTCCGTCATTTCGGGCGCCTGCCGTGGTATTATTTCCGGTCTGGGCGTCAACGGCTACCTTCTGGCGCTGGATCACTTGGCAACACTCCTCCGCTGAAGATTCATTGCATGGCTGCCAGTTTACTGATTGGCATCGATTCACCGCCGCCAAAATGATACCTTCCCGCGTCGCACCGGCTTGATTGGCCGGTTGCGGGTTCCGGATCGTGGATTGACTGCCGATGGAAACCTCCCAGCCCACCACAAGCAATCGCGATATCGACACCATTCTCCGGGGTCATCCCTACCGGGCGATTATTCGGCTCGCCTGGCCCGCGACTGTGTCGATGCTCCTGCACACGCTCTTCTCCATCACCAATGCGATCTGGGTGGGGCATATGGGCGCGGTACCGGTGGCCGCAGTGATCTCCGCCACCTTTGTTGTCTGGATTCTGATCTCCTTGATGGCGGTGTTGTCCACCGGGGTCGTGGCGATGCTGTCGAATGCGATCGGTGCCCGTGAATTTGGCCGGGCCCAATCGATCGCCCAGGAGACTTTCCGGTTCGCGCTGATCTATGGGGTCGCCTCCTCCGCCGTGGGGTTCTTCCTGCGCGGGCCACTTTTCGAACTGATGCACCTTGAGCCTGAGGTCGTGCGGTTGGGACGGCAGTACATGGCTGTCTACTTCGGAGCCGGATTATTCCTAGTCTTCTCCGAATGGGCCGCGAGTCTGTTCCGCGCCTCGGGGAATACACGCCTGCCGCTCGTGGTTGCCTCTATCGGCGTGACGCTAAACGTCATCCTCGATCCGTTGCTCATCTTCGGCATCGGACCGTTCCCGGAATGGGGTTCCACCGGTGCGGCGGTGGCCACCGCGATATCCTATGCCATCACCAGTGTCGTTTTCGTCTGGTTTCTAAGGCAGCGACGGCTGCCGTTCGATTTCCGGTTCTCCTTCCTTGGGCCGATGGATTGGCCACGAATCGGCCGTCTGGTGATGATCGGACTGCCGATCTCGATTTCCGGAATCGTCTTCTCCATCGTCTATCTGTTCATCAACCGCATCACCGCCGAATTCGGCACGGAGGCGGTGGCCGCGCTTGGGATCGGCAATCGCATCGAATCGGTCAATTACCTCATTGCGTTCGGATTCTCGACCGCGGTGGCGACCCTGGTCG
>JACRMA010000043.1:89076-91803 GCA_016235085.1 Candidatus Zixiibacteriota bacterium | reverse complement strand
CGGGAATCCCGATCGGGCGGCGCAGTTGGCGCGCAAGACGGTGCTCCTGATCAGCGCCATCACCGGATTCACCACCGTGCTCTTCCTGTTGTTCCCCCGAACCATCATGCACATCTTCGTCGACGATCCTGCGGTCCTGGAGGCCGGCAAGCACTACGTTCAAATTCTCGCGATTTCCCAGGTCTTAATGGGCTGGGAGATTGTCGTCGAAGGCGCCTTCGCCGGAGCCGGGAACACACTCCCGCCGATGCTGGTCGCGATCCCCGGCGCCCTGGTACGAATCCCGATTGCTTGGTTGCTCGCCAAGGTATTCGGCTGGGGCATCGACGGAGTCTGGTGGGCCATCACGCTCACAACTCTCGCAAAAGGCACGTCCCTCTATTTCTGGTTCGGCCTCGGTCGCTGGAAGAAACGTCAGGTGCGGTAGCGCGAATTCCCCACTTGGCAGCCGCGGGACCGCCGATTATTGTGTTCCGGTGGTCATGAATGCCGAGAGCGCAACCGGTTGGGTCTATTCCCCGGAGTTTCTGGAACACAAGCCCGATTCTCCGCATCCCGAATGCCCCGACCGGCTGATCGCAATCATCAATGAATTGCAGGCGACCGGGATTCTCGCGCAGTTGCAGCCAATCGAGTTCGGCGAGGCGACACGAGAGGAGATCCTCCGGGTCCACTCGTCCGCGTATCTGGAGATTCTCGATGGCTCCGGTGGCCGGTATCTTGACCCGGAGACATATGCCGCAACGGACTCTCCCCATATTGCCAAACTGGCCGCCGGCGGTGTGCTGGCCGCGGCAAGGGCTGTGTGGAATGGCCGGTTGGCCAATGCCTTCTGCGCGGTACGTCCCCCAGGACACCACGCCATGCCCGACCGGGCCATGGGATTCTGTCTGCTGAACAACATCGCAATTGCCGCCGCGGGGATTCTTGCGGACTTCCCCGGTGCCCGCGTCCTGATTCTTGACTGGGATGTGCACCATGGCAACGGGACTCAGGCGATGTTCTACGAGTCGCCCGATGTCCTCTATGCCTCGGTGCACCAGTATCCATTCTACCCGGGGAGCGGCGCCGCCATCGAGACCGGTCGCGGCAGGGGGAAGGGATTCACGGTCAATTTCCCTCTGAGGGCAGGAGCAGGCGATCACGAATTCCTCGTGGCGATTGATGAGATTCTAGAGACGCATGCCGCGGCGTTTGCCCCCAATCTCGTTCTCGTTTCGGCTGGTTTCGACGCACACGAGGATGATCCGCTCGCCAACCTTCGCGTGTCGACCGAGGGCTTTGTGCAGGCCACCCGCCGGGTCTGTGCTTTTGCCGACCGCACTTGTGGTGGCAAGATCGTCTCAGTATTGGAGGGAGGTTATCACCTGACGGCATTGGCGCAAAGCGGCGCGGCACACATTTCGGAATTGATGTCCTGGGCGCGCAAACGGGGTGAGAGTGCCGATTCACAACAGTCATAGATTTGTGCGCTCGCTCAGGTGTATGTTCACGCACTTGTTCAGGGGAGCGGGCATCGTCGCCAGCGCCGCCCGGACTGTATAAATCATGTCGCCGGATCAGAACATGAAGGACACAAGCACTTCGATGGACCGCGCCGCGCTGGGATTGGTGTGCTGCCTGATTATCGCGTGCCTGGTCCTGATCATGCCCTCAGTGTCATTGGCGCAATCGTCCTCCGGACCGCTCATCCTCGATCACGCTGACTCCACGATCCTGATCCAGCGGCCGAACGAAACCGAATACCATCTGTACGGCAATGTTCAGTTTACCCAGGGCGATACAAAACTCCAGGGCGACAGCGCCGTCTGGCTGCAAGGGAGCGGCCAGATTCAATTCGATGGCCACGTCCTCATCAATCAGCCGGGGATCTTCCTGGGCGCACATCAGGTGTCGTACCGCAAGGAAGTTCGCTCTATCTCGGCTCTGGGGGATGTCGTCCTCGACGACACGACCGAAAGCTTCGCCCTTCGCAGCCAGCGGGCGGTATTTGACCGCGAAAGATCTGTGGCCAAAGCCGACTCACAGCCGGTTGTGTACTGGGATTTCCTCCTCGATTCTGCCAATCGAACGGTGGTTCAGGCCGACACCGTGTGGTATTTGCGCAACGAGAAACGCGGCATTGGCCAGGGCTCGGTGAAGGTTCGCAAAGGCGGCTGGCTCGCCGAGGGCGATCACGGGGAAATCTGGCCCGACTCGGGACGCGCGATTCTCACCGGGAATCCCAAAGCCTCGGGTTTGAATGGCCAGATCAGCGGCGATACGCTGATCCTATTCTACAAAGGCCGTGCGGTTGACCGCCTTGTGGCCATTGGCCACGCAAATGGGTCGTACGAGGACTCGACTGTCCTCGAAGGGGGACAGAATCTGATCAAGGGTCGGCAGGCCGAGTTCTTTCTCGCCCAGGATACTCTCCGCGCCATCCGCGTCATTGGCGAAGCGGTCACAGATCACATCCCGAACGATCCCAAAGGTGGACGGAATCATGCCTCAGGTGATTCACTCTGGCTTATGTTCGGGAAGGGACGGCTGGCCAATGTCATTATCGATGGCGGCGCCCAGGGAAGTTATCAGACGGCCCGTGGCGACGGGGGAGCCGACACGGTCAACTACCGTGCCGCCCGTATTGTCTTCCTTCCCGATTCCAGCCGAATTGACCTCTTCCGTGATTGCCACTTGAATTACGCTACGGTGCAACTCGATGCCGGACGGGTTTCGTACTGGACC
>JACRMA010000043.1:0-88958 GCA_016235085.1 Candidatus Zixiibacteriota bacterium | reverse complement strand
GCCTCTGCTGGGGACGACAGACACATCTACTGTGACCCAGCGTCCGAAACTGGCCGATGGGCAGCAGGTGGTCGACGGAGATACGCTGACGTACAACATCGATTCCCAACGGGGCCGCATCCGGGGATCAGCCACCAAGTTTGAGAATGCCTACTACAAAGGCGGGGATTTCAAGAAATACACCGAGGATGTCTTCTTCGTCACTCATGGCGTGTACACCACCTGTGATCGCGACGACCCCCATTTCCACTTTGAAAGCCGCGACATGGAAGTCATTCGCGGCGACAAGGTGATCGCCCGCCCGGTGGTGATGAGAATTGGCGAACTGCCGGTCGCCGTCCTCCCGTACTACATCTTCCCATTGCGCCGGGGGCGGCACTCCGGATTCCTGCCGTTGCGCTTCGGCAATTTCGATCGTGGCCAGCGATTCATCGGCAATGCCGGATACTACTGGGCCGCCTCCGATTACTGGGATGTGCAGGGGGCCCTGGATTTCAATGAGAACACGGGCATCGTTCTCCGCTCGGTCGTGAATTATGCCTGGCGATACCACCTCAGCTGGTATGTCTCGGGATCATACGCCCGCGAATCGATCCGCACGTACCTGGGGCAAAACCGGAGCACTCGATGGAATCTCGTGGCCGACCACCGCCAGGATGTCTCGCCGACGGCTTCCCTTTCGGCAAACGTCAATTTCGTCTCGGATAAGAGCTTCTACCAAAACTACAGCGCCGATCCGACCGACCGGCGCCAGCGGACAATCACGTCCCAGGCGCACTTCGACAAGCGCTTCTCCAAGTCCTCCTTCTCCGTGCTCTTGCAGAGCACCGAAAATCTCGATACCGATGCCCGGACGCGTCTGTTGCCCTCAGTGGATTTCTCAATGTACTCCCGTTCGCTGATCCCGGCAGATTCGGGGAAGAAAGCCCGCTGGTACAATAGCGGCTATCTGTCGTACGGATCACATATGTCGAATTACGAAAACCGAAGCCGCAGAGACAGCACATCGTTTGATCAGCGCAAGTATGTGACCGTTACTCACCAGAGTTCATTGAGCTTTCCACAACGGCTCTTCGGCCATATCAACATCAGTCCCAATGCGAGTCTCCAGGAGGCGTGGTATTACATCTTCGACACGCCGCTGGCGCGCGAACAGGGTGTGCCGGTTGAGGCCTTCGGACGCCGGTTGTCAGGATCACTTGGTGTGGGGTCCAGCACCAATCTGTACGGATTCCTCAACCCGCATTTGTTCGGAGTTTCGGCCATCCGCCACAGCATGACTCCCAGTGTCGGCTACACGTTCACACCCCCGGTCAAGAGTCACGACGAGATGCGTTCCTTCACCGGCGCCGGAGGCGGATCTTCGTCGCGCAGCCAATCGCTCTCGTTTTCACTGAACAATGCCCTGGACGCGAAGCTCGGGGAAGGGGAGAAGGAACGCAAGGTCTCGCTGCTCACGGCATCGATGCAGGCCAGTTACAACTTCGAGGCCAAGCAGCGCCGCTGGTCGAATCTCTCGGCCAGTGCGAGCACGAATCTGGCAAGCCGGCTGCAGTTCTCGACCAGTGCCGTCTGGGACCTGTACGATCCCGCCACGCTGAAACTGCAATGGGCCAACCCGCGCCTGCTCGCGTTTGATGTTTCGGCCGCCATGACGCTCACTGGCAACAGTTCGGCGTTTTCATCGGTCACCGGCATCGGCAGCCACCGCGACTCCTCCATCACGACCGGATCGTCTCCGTTCAATTTGGCCGTCTCGCATCACTACTCGGAGTCGCGCTACGGCCGTGGAAACTCCGTTACAAACTGGACCGGAGTGCGCGTCGATTTTGATCCAACGAAGAACTGGTCGGTCCAGTACCAGCAGACAATCAACTGGTCGCTGCACATGATCACCGATCAGCGTTTCGTCATTCACCGTGACCTGCATTGCTGGGAAGCCGAAGTGACCTGGGCGGAGTTGATCACGCTCAAACCGGTGGGTACAGCCCTCAAACCGCCAGTGCAAGCAAATACGACAAAAAAAGTCTTGAACTGCAGATGTTCAGCAGACATCTTCCCGTACCACATCCAGGGCATCGGCGGCATGATCGGACGCGACCCGCCCATGTGTTTCCCGGACCGCATGGATTTCACAAACGTCTCCTCCGTCCAGACACCCATGCCGGTTTCCTCGTCAGGGGTCAGGTTGGCCGCATAGGAAATTCCCCATGGTCCCGCGAATGCGGTGTTAGTGGCGGTCCCGGCCCACATCCAGGGGCCGGTCAGTGCGGGCGGCGGAGTCAATTTCATCGTCTCGGGATGGCCGGAGAGCATGCGGGACATGTCCGGCTCAGGCCCCTGAGGACCCATCGACAACGGAGTGTGGCAGTCATTGCATCCGAGAATGGTCACCAGATACTCGCCGCGCTCCAGCGGGGACTTGGCCGGTGCCGCGGCCTTCGATTTGGCGCCGCCGGACGACTGGGACTTGACGCTCTGCGTCGCAAACAGAACGATCAATGCCGCAGCCACGACGGCGAAGCTGACGCTCCACCATCGAAATGTGCCGATCTTTGTCGTGGCCCGGGCCGGATTGGGTGTTGCCTTGATCACTTCAAGCCTCCTTAACAGAACTTTGAAACACTTATCGCTGCAGCCGGAATCTCCGGCGTTTGTTTGGTCCGATTTTACAATGCTGAACATCTGCAGTTCAAGACTTTTTTTGTCGTATTTGCTTGCACTGGCGGTTTGAGGGCTTTACCCACCGGTTTGAGCGTGATCAACTCCGTTCTGAGTGTTCAACGCACCTGACAGACGCTGCCCTTCCGGACTTGTCCCGCCTCGGTTCGAAGACGATTTGCCTCAGATTTCCCGTTGACAGGCGGCGGCACAGCGCATTGCTTCCGTGTTGGCCCAGGGGGGGCCAATGCAGTAGTTCGTTGGACTGTCATCGGATAGGGAAAGGCCGCTTCCATGAAGTGGTTTTCCAAAATTTCGCCCAAACGTAAGAACGAAGTCTTTGGCTTGATGCTCTTCGTTCTGGCGTTATTCGCATTGTTGTCTTTCGCAACACATACCCAGGGGGATGACCGCTGGATCAAGGCCGATGCCGACGAGATCTGGGTCGAGAATTATTATCCCCGCAATCTCGCCGGTTCCTTTGGCGCGCTTGTGTCGTACGTCACGTTCGAATGCCTCGGCTGGTCGGCCTGGCTCATGGCCATTGTCATGGGCACCTACGGCGTCAAGCGCTTCTTCCTGGCCAAAGAGAACAAGCCCATGTGGATTGCCTCGGGGATCTGGGGCGCGGTCTTCCTGTTCGGGATTATTATCGATCTTCCGGCAGCAAAATCGGGAGTCGCGTGGGCGGGAGGCGTCGAGACAATTTCCGGGTGGTGGGGACGGCTGTTGGCGGAGTTCTTCTCCGGCATCCTGGGCGTGGCAGGGGGGATCCTAGTTCTGGGCTCCGTGCTCCTTGCCGGTATCTACTGGTCGGTACCCTGGCGACCGAAGAACGTTCCGCTCCCGGCATGGCTGCGTAAGCCCAAGTCCGCCGCCAAAACGAAGCGGCGTGAGCAACGATCGTTGACGCAGAACCTCCGGACCTTCTTCCAGCGGCTCTGGGCGGTCGTGCCGCATCGTCAGAAATCCACAGATCCATCGCGTGTTGCGGACGCCGACGCGCCGGCAGATCTATTCCCGCCTCCTTCCCCTGTATCTGCCGTCGATGAGCCCGCTGGGGTCATGGCTGCGGAGGCAGCGGATTTTGAATCCTCCGATGAAATCGAAGACGCCGCACCCCGCCGGTCGCTACGTCTGGTGCGGCGCGCGGAGCGGGCCTCCGACCCGAACTTCTCGTTCCCGTCTATTGAATTACTTCAGCCGGCCCGAAATCAGGGACGCCGCCGTCTGGATACGCAGGGTCCGGAACTGCTCCTCAAGGCGCTCAAGACCTTCGATATCGGCGTCGATGGGGAGATCCAAAGCTATCCAGGCCCCGTCATCACCCGGTATGAATTCCGACCGGCCGCCGGGATCAAGGTCAACCAGGTCGTTGGATTGGCGGATGACCTCGCCCTGGCGCTCTCTGCTTCCCGCGTCCGGGTCGTTGCCCCCGTGCCCGGCAAATCGGTTGTCGGTATCGAAATCCCGAATGCCGATCCTGAACTCGTCCCCCTGTCGGCCGTTTTGCAGGACAAGTCGTTCTCCGAATCCAATGCGATTCTGCCATTGGCGCTTGGTGTGACCATCGAAGGCCACCCGTTCGTCGCGGATCTGGCGAGCATGCCACACCTGCTGATCGCCGGCTCCACCGGGTCCGGAAAGAGCGTGTGCATCAACGTCATCATCACCTCGATTCTCTATCGCCATCATCCGCGTGACGTGCGGCTCCTGTTCATCGATCCCAAGATGCTCGAACTCTCCATGTACCAGGGCATCCCCCATCTCGACCGCCCGGTCGTGACGCAGCCCCGTGGCGCCGAACGGCTGCTCGCCGACGCAGTCCGTGAGATGGAAGAGCGCTACAAGACTCTGGCCGCCGCCGGCGTGCGCAACATCGGCGACTACAACCGGCAGATCGATCCGGAGAAGCGCCTCCCGTACCTCGTGATCGTTGTCGACGAACTCGCCGACCTGATGATGAGCCAGTCGGCGGCGCGCATCGAAATGCTGATCACGCGCCTCGCCCAGATGGCGCGCGCCGTGGGGATTCACCTGATCCTCGCCACTCAGCGTCCGTCGGTCGATGTGATCACCGGCCTCATCAAAGCCAATTTCTCCAGCCGCATCGCGTTCCAGGTGGCAACAAAAGTCGATTCCCGCACCGTGCTCGATGCCAACGGCGCCGAAAAACTGATCGGCCGCGGCGACATGCTCTTCCTGGCCCCCGGCCAGCCGGAGGCGATGCGTGTCCATGGCGCGTACATCTCCAGCGAAGAATCCTCCGCGCTTGTGGAGTTTCTGCGCAGCCAGAATCCCAATCCGCAACCCGCCACACCCGCCGAGTCGATTGCGGAAGACGAAGAGTCGGATGAGGACGATGACCACGGTGATCTGTTGTTCAACCAGGCCGCTGAACTGGTCGTGCGCCACAAGCAGGGGTCGGTTTCGCTTCTGCAGCGGCGTCTCGGTGTGGGATACCAGCGTGCCGCGCGTCTGATCGACCGTCTCGAAGAGGCCGGCGTGGTGGGCCCCTACGACGGCAGCAAGGCGCGCGAGGTCCTCTGGACGCAGGCCGACTACGAAGAGAAGTTCGCCAGATCCGTCAATTAAGCTCCATCCAAGTGCGGCCTTCAGGCATATAACTCACTGGATTTCAACGTGAGTGATTGGCATCTTGGTCGGCGTGTCCGGAACCAAACGTGCAGCCAAGTCAGGAGCGGAATGACAAACGCCATGAAGACGAATCTTGGAACAGTTCTGTTGTGTTCAGTCTTGATTTCGTTTGCTGCGTCCACAGCATTCGCCTGTAATGCGGACAGCGTGCTGACGTCATTCGAGCACGCGATCCAAGCGCACAAGACCATCCGCATCAGTTACACGAAAGAATCAAGTTCGATTCTCTTCGGCAAGCGTCCGGCAGAGAAGGGGACTCTGTGGCTGGGGCCGCCGCGATTTTATCGTGTCGAAGCGGGCGCGCAAGTATTCGTGCGCGGATTGGATACGCTGTGGAGTTACAATCCCTCCGCGAAGCAGGTGACGCTTCGCATCGGCGGACTCGACTCATTGGAGTTCGGCCCGGCGGGGTTTTTCGGATCGGTGCGCACCGATTTCTTCCCGGTGGATTGCCGGCTTGATACCGTCGAAAACGTGACTTGCCGGCGGGTACGGCTTGCGGCGAAGACCGAAACGGCGGCGGTGCAACGCCTGACATTGTGGATTGATGTGAAAACGAATCTGCCGATTGCCTCCGAATACGTGGACTATAACGAAGAAACATCGCATTTGCGGTTTTCTGATTACCGCCCGGATTCTCCCAAAGATCAAGGCCGGTTTACATTTACACCCCCCGCCGGGGTGGAAGTGGTTGTGCTGCCCGCAAAAAAAGGGTAGCGCACTCCGGTTTACCACATTATATTGGGCCATACGAAAAACCGGCCCGGTCTTGCCCTTATGTCTAAACCTATGCCCATACGTCGTGTCTTCCTGCGCACTCTTGGCTGCCCCAAAAACGAGGTGGATGGCGGCGTTCTGGCACGGCATTTAGCGAAAATGGGTTTCATTTTCGTTAACTCGCCGGAGCAGGCCGACATCGAAATCGTCAACACCTGCGGTTTCATCGAGCCGTCGAAGGTCGAATCACTCGATGCCATCTGGGAAGCCGTCGAGCGCAAGCAGGCTGCCGGCGAGGGCAAGCGGCAATTGATCGTCACCGGATGTCTCGCCCAACGCTACGGGCAGCAGCTGAAGAATGAAATCACCGAGATCGATGCGATTGTCGGATTCGACCGTCCCGATCTCGTGCTCAAAGCCATCGACGCGTCCCACACCGGTGCGCCCGCGTGCTGGGTCGAAAAGCCGGGACGCGTTTACCGCGATGATGCGATGAGTCTGTGGCCGGCCGATCAAAAAGCTCCGCTTTCGGCATATGTCAAGGTCGCCGACGGTTGTGACAACGGTTGCCGATATTGTGCAATCCCGTTGATTCGCGGTAAACTTCGGTCGCGCTCGCTCACATCAATTGTGGGTGAAATCGAATCGCTCGTATCGGCCGGCACACGGGAAGTGATTCTGGTGGCGCAGGATACGACATCCTGGGGCATCGACCGTGCCGATGGCAGCGATCTTGCAAAACTCCTTGGTGAGATTGACCGCATCCCGGAGGAATTCTGGGTGAGGGTCATGTATGCGCATCCCGCGTTCCTGACAGATCAGCAGATCGAGGTCATGGCCGGGAGCCGGCACATTGTGCCATATCTGGATATGCCATTGCAACACGCCACCGACCATATGCTCCGCATCATGAATCGCGGTGTCACGCGCGCCCAGACACAGTCGCGCATCGACACACTGCGCCGGGCGCGCCCCGGCATGGCGCTGCGGACCACGTTCATCGTCGGCCATCCCGGTGAGACCGAAGCGGATTTTGAGGAGCTGCTGGCTTTCGCCGAGGAGAACACCTTCGAGCGGATGGGCGTGTTTACTTATTCGAAAGAGGAGGGCACTCCGTCGGCGTTACTCCCCGGCGAAGTCCCAGTAGAGCTTGCTTTGGAGCGTCAGGCACGGCTCACAGAGGCGTTCGATCAATGGTCCGCCGATGCCTCGGTGGATCTGATCGGGAAAATCATCCCCTGTGTGCTTGAGTCAGGTTCCCACGACCGTTGGGAGGGGCGTTCAGTTTATGATGCCCCGGAAATCGATGGTCAGGTAACGGTCATGGGAATCGTCGACGAGCCCGGAATCCATCCCGTGCTCATCGAAAACGCGAGTGGCGTGGACCTCACGGGTCGCCGGGTGGACTACAGCGTCCGGCCGGACCGTGTGGCCACGATCACCGAACCGCGAGGTGCATTCTGAGCGCAGCGATTCTACCCCCTCCACGGCATAAGGCCGTGATTTACAGCCGTCGTATTGCCGTCGTGCTGGCCCTGTTGTGTGTCGCCCAGATCGTGGGCATCGGCATGCTGGTCAGGGACAACTTCACACAGAAAGACATGATCCGGCGGCAGGATGACGAGATTCGTCATCTCAAAGATCGGCTTCGCATTCTCGAAGTCATTGAAGACCTCCACACGAATCTGACCCCGCAGCAGGAATCGAGCCTGGCCGCCCACGTGGACCAGTGCAGCCGTTCCTATGGCTTCGACCCGTTGCTGGTCCTGGCGATGATTCAGGTCGAATCGTCGTTTGGTCCGCGTGCCATCTCGCCCAAGGGAGCCTATGGCCTGATGCAAGTGCGGCCCTCGACCGCGCGGGCAGAGGTCACCAAGCTTGGCTGGGAATGGGCCGGTGACCACAATCTCTTCGATCCCGCGATCAATGTCCGCGTAGGGATCGAATACCTTTCCAAGCTGGTCGCAAAATTTGGGAGTGTGGAAAAGGCGCTGATTGCTTACAATCATGGTGAGACAGCGGTGCGCGGATGGCTGACAGACGGATTGTCGCTGCCGCAGGCCTACTTGCGCCGTGTCCAGTCGGAGTACCGGCGGCTACAGTCACGCTATGATCCCACGTCCTGCCCCAGCTTTATTGGCCCGCCCACGCCGTAAGGGATTGTTGAAGAACCGGGCAGACAAGCGTGTCTGCCCCACTCCTGGTCATGGAAGTTCTTGTCTCTCAGTGGCACGGACACTCTTGTCCGTGCTCTCGTCTCCGGATGCTGGGGTTTTTCAACTCGTGCGCAGCCCTCGGGCTTCGTCGCTCATTATTCTCCTCGTGATCCTTTGTTTCGGCGCCGCTACCGCGTGCGCCGAAACGCCATCTGATTCGGTCGCCAGAATCGGCAGCGATTCGGTTGATGTCTATCCGAGCAATGCCCAGATCGTGCGGCGCAACGTTGCGAGTGTGGCGCGGAAGATCTTCGACGGCTTCCCATTCGTGCGCCCGAAACCGATGTGGATCACGCCGGCAACCGGCGAACCACGCAATTTCTGGCTCGAGGAATCCGCCGCCCGGGAATTGTTCGAGCGAGGCTATATCGTTCAGGAATCGCCCGGCGAAGACACCGCCACAAGCGGCCTCTGGGCTGTTCGGTACCGATTCGATCGGTTCAGTCTCAGCCTTCCCCAGTGTGCCCGGCACTCGTTCTTGGGACGAATCTGGGTGCAGCGAAAATTCGACCTATCGCTCCAATTGCAAGTCTGGGACATGGAGTCCGGGCAATTGCTCTGGTCCAACTCGGGCGACGGCTCCTGCTCGGACTGGGTCCCCAAGCGGAAGCTCAAGGAACTATCCGACCCCGGCTCCACTTTCCTGTCACCGGTGCCTCCGGTTACGACCATGGAGAAGCTCGCGGAGCCTGCCCTGGTCATAGCCGCCGCCGGTGCGCTCACCGTCCTTTTCTTCGTGGTTCGATAACACCCTCGCCCGCCTGATATCTGCCACTCATGGGCGATTTCCAGTCTAATCGGTACAATTGAGGATGTCACGGAACTTGAGGTGCTCGCACTACAATCGTGACGGGCGCGCAGGCTTTGGTCTTGAAGCCCGGCCTGCCGCGCCGTATGTTCGGCCCAGATGGGTTGCGCAATGATGCATCGGGAATTCACATATGCTCGGCGTTTGGCCGCGGCCCTGGCCGCACTGGTGTTGATTTCCGGCTGCTCCAGCAGCACGCCGCCGCCGGTCCCCACTGCACAAGCGGGGTTCGAAGAGGGGAAGAAACTCTACGAGAAGGGCAAGTGGGACAAAGCACGTCTGACCTTTGAATCTGTCGTCTTCAACCATCCAGGAAGCTCATTGGTCGATTCCGCGCAATTCCTGCTGGCCATGTGTCAGTACAAACTCAAGGACCAGATCATTGCGGCATCGGAATTCCAGCGGGTCAAGACTCAGTACCCAACCAGTCCCCTGATCGATCAGGCCGATCTCATGCGTTGCGTGTGCCTTCTCGAGGCTGCTCCGGGGAACCCCGGACTGGACCAGGAGCAGACGAATACCGCCGTCGATGAGCTCAAGCAATTCCGCGACAATCATCCGATTTCCAAATTCATCCCGGCGGCGGACTCGCTTCTCAGTGTGGCTCTGGGCCGCTTATCGATGAAGGACTATCGCACGGGAGTACTGTATTACAGGATGGGCCGATTTCAGGCATCGCGAGTCTATTTCCAGGACATGATCGACCAGTTCCCCAAATCGCCAATGGTGCCGGATGCGCTCTTCTACATGGCCGAAGGCCAGTTGGAATCTGATTCATTAAAGGCAGCCCAGGATTACTACGAGAAATTGATCTACCTGTACCCGGATCATGCGCGATCCGCCAAGGCACGCAAGCGTATCGCCAGGATCGCGCGCGACCAGGCCCTCACGCCCGCTGTCGGGCAGACACCCCAGTAGCCCATGGCACGCCGGATCGGCATACTCGGCGGAACGTTCGATCCGGTTCACAACGGACATCTCATTCTGGCGTCGTGTGCGCGGGAGCAATTGCGCACCGATGAGTTTATCCTCATTCCGAATTCGCGCTCGCCGCTGAAATCGTCCGAACCGGTGGCGCCGTTCGCCGACCGTTTCGAAATGCTACGGCTGGCGCTCGGAGAATCCCACCTCATTTCACTCAGCGACGCCGAGGGGAGACGCGGCGGAGTTTCGTACATGGTGGATACGTTGAATGGCATTCTGGAATCGACACCGGATGCCCAACTGCATCTGGTGCTGGGAGCGGACAGTATCAGGGATTTGCCGCGCTGGAAGGATGCGCCCACGATTCTTCGTCTGGCCCGTCTGGCCGTTGTCTCCCGCGATGGCCGTGTGGATGCCGATCTCCCCGAAGGCACGGCCGTGATTCAAATGCCACGCATTGACATCTCGGCATCGCTCATTCGCGAACGGGTCTCGCGCCGTTTGTCAATCGATTTCCTCACACCGGCTCCGGTGGTCTCCCACATTCATCGCACCGGTTTGTATCAATCCCGCTGAATTTTCGCGCAGGCACTTGTTCGGAGTCATGAGGTTTGTTATACTCGCGGTGGAGAGGTTGTCCGTGGCATCCAAGGAAGCAATCATCATTCAGGTCCGGAATCCTGCTGGCGACGACGAGCCACTGCCGGTGTTGCGCGTCTTTGACGATGACCAGATGCTGCGGTTGAAACGGGCGTTTTTCGAAGACACGCTCCGCCAGGTTGCCGAGATCGAGGGCGTCGACATCAAGATCTCGGTGGCGCCGCCATCACGCGTGATCTGGGCCAAGGAGGCGATCGAACATCTCTCCGATCGCTTCACCCGCCGCCGCCGTTTCCGCGAACTGGCCAAGCGCACTCAAATCTCTCCCCAGCCGGTCATCCCGTTGGAAGAACGCACGGCCAAGAGTTTGACCGAGTATTTGGATGATGGATACGAACGGGTCGTCCTGGTCGGCGGATATCATCCCACGCTGGATCCCGAACGGTTGCATGACGCGCTGCGCCATCTGCGCAATCATCCGCTGATTCTCGGACCCACGATTGAGGGTGGCTGCTACCTGATCGGCCTGCGCTCCGATTGCCGCAAGGCCATTGGCTTGGTGAGTCTTGGCTCCGACATATCCTACTCCCATTCCACGGCGGCGCTGTCACACGCCGGTCTGGAGTGGCAGGAGATTGATTTGTCGTACGACGTCGGCCACCAGGAAGATCTTGAGTTCATCGTTCGCGAAATCAACCATTGCCGTTATGTCGGCGATGAAGACACCGCCCTGTGCACCGAGAGCGTTCTCGCCGAGTTTATCGATGGCAGACCAATCGGCGACAGCCTCCGCGACTGATCGCGCTTCACTCTTAATGAGAATCGAGCACGCTGTGCCAAAATGTGGCGCGGGCGCCCTCGCCCGCGTGCGCTGCGAAGCAGCGAACCTTTTCGCACATATCGTTTCCCAATGGTGCGCGCTGCGCGCGAACGCGGGCGAGGGCGCCCGCGCCACAATTGGTTTGATCTCGGACTGACAATCTACCCGGAGAAACTCCATGCCGACCTACTGGGAAGACCTGAATTGGATTGAGTTCCAAAAACGTGTCCCGTCGGAGTTCCAAACCGCCATCATCCCCGTCGGCACCATTGAGGCGCATGGCGTCGCGCCGCTCGGGACCGATAACATCATTCCCATCGATCTGGTCCGCCAGATTTCCGAGGAGTTGAAGGCTTTGGTCTGCCCGCCGATCCACTATGGCCAGGTACGCGGGTTGGCCGGATACCCAGGCTCGATTTCCATTGAGGAATCGGTGCTCCTCGCGTATGCCCAGAATGTTTTTTGCAGCATTGCCGACTGGGGATTCCGGAATCTGATCGTCATCAACGGCCATGGCGGCAACACGCAAACGCTCAAGCAGGCCGCGTGGCTTGCGCACTCGAAATCGAAGATCAGGATTATGGTGCTGGACTGGTGGACACTGGCGTATCCGGTCTGCGAGGACGTGTATGGCCAATCCGGAGGCCATGCGGGATGCGACGAAACCGGGTACGTGATGGCGATTCGTCCCGAGACAATTCATCCCGAACTCTACAAAAACGCGATGGTATTCAACGCCAGCCCTGCCGCATCGCTCTACCCATACCCCGGCCCGGTCATCACTTACAAGCCGGGAGAAGGCGCCCCCGTGTTCGACGCCGCCAAGGCCCGCCAATATCGCGATGGCGCGATCGCCCGGGTTCTCGACTACTGCCGCACGGTCCTCTCCCAATGGCAGGAGATGGGGATTTAGGTCAACTCAGAGATAGCCTGGCAACCCTTCACCCATTTCTTGCGAGGATGGCTGGGGTGAGGGCGCATTCGCGCCCGAAAACGCAGGCGAGGCCGTCTGCGCCACATATTTGAATCGATTGTGAGACCTGGCAGGCTGCTGAAAAAGTCGCGCAAGTGGCCCAAGAACCCAGTTGTCATGCTGAGCGGAGCGAAGCATCTGCTGTGTTTTCATAGGCAGAAAAAGCAGGTCCTTCGCTCCGCTCAGGACGACAATTTCGGCTCACGCACGATCCGTGGGGTATTTCAGCAGCCTGTCAGGCGATGAGGCGCCGCCGCCTACGTCCGGTAGCCGAACGTCACGAACACGAGATTGCTCGTGTACTTCTCGAACGACTGCCCGGGGTTGGTGTTGCGCAGCTCGTATCCGCCGTGGACGTATGCGACGTCCAGTACCATGACCCGGTCGAAGAGGAAGCCTGCACCCAGGGTCAGGTACTTGCGTTGCGACTCGATGTAGTGATTGGCAACCGGCAGCGGGTCGAGATAGTAACCTGCCCGAAGATTCACGCCCTGTGCCGGAAGGAGATACTCCGCACCCAGGTGCCAGCTGAGCGCCTCGCGAAGATTGTCGGAAATATACTGTTCGTCGGCCTGGCTGCTGTACGACGGGTTATCATAGGTGATTTCGAGCTGCGACCAGTCGGTGTACCGGAGATCCGCCGTCACGGTAAACGAACCGGTCTCGCCGGAAAGTCCGGCGCCGAACGCGAACGGTCGTGTGATCGAGTACGATGAAAGCGAGTCAAAAATGCCCGGCCAGGTTTCTTCGGCGGCCATGTACGTGGGCGATTCGATCACGACTCCGGCCGTCAGCAAATGCGAAAGCGCATAGGTGGCACCGGCCGTACCAGAGACACCCACATAGCTGATCTTGATGGCTTCCTCATCGATCGTCGGTGAAGAGGGATCACTCGTCGCCGATTGCCGCCAGTTGTACTCATCCCGGCCCGTGAGCAAGTGCGCCGAGAGCCCCGCGGAAAGCCGCGGCGAAATGTCCATCGCCGCTCCCGCCGTCCATTTCCATAGTCCGCCGGTTTCCGTCTCTCGCGCGAGACTCGACGAGTGTGTGAGTGTCGGTGGGTACAGGAACGCCGCCGAACGGTCGAAACTGTTTACCCGATTCAGTCCAAAGCCCACCACGAGCGATCCCCGGTAGGTCGGGATCGGAATCGCGAGGGACAGCGCATTGATCCTTGTCTTCCGCAAAAACAGCCCGCTGCTGTAGGTCTGGTCTTCGGCAATGATCCTGGAGTCGTTCGTAACCCGCTGATGAGACAGTCCGAATCGCAGTTCAATTCTGCGGATGCGCGCCAGATTCGCCGGATTCGAGATCAACGCTGAGCCATCGTTCCCGGTGACGATTCCCGTGTTCCCCATGCCCATTGCCCGGGCGTCGTCTCCGAAGAAATCGGACTGAATCGTCTCCTGGAAGTAAGCCACCCGTGGGACAGTGTCATTGGTCTGGGTGAATCCCGTTTGCGCGGCGAGCAATGAGGCTAAGACGGCACAGCCCGTTAGTACACGAATCAGCGCGTTAAATCGGGGGTATTGCGGCACCGGTGTTACCTCCGGAAATGCAGGGGAGAAACTTCCAACTCGAGTTGTGCCCGACTGCCCACAGTATCAGCGACGCTTGCTCTTCTTGACCTTCGGTTCGAGAGGACGGGCGGCCGTACTGTCTTTCCCCGGCTTCTGGACATTGATCGTTCCCGATCCGAAACTGGTCGGCGTGTCGGCTTTCCCCTTCAGTTGAGGCGTCCCGCCTGCTTCTGTCGGCGGAGTCGTGCCGGACGTCTCTCCCGACTTTGACTTGAGGCCCGTGGCGGGAACAGCCGGAGGTGTTGTCCCTGTTCCCTGCTGGTATCCCGTGCCGCCTCCGGACGAGGATCCGCCGTACTGATAGCCGCTGCCGCCATAGTTGGTCACAGCCGCTCCGCCGACGTACGGCGGGACCATCCCGCCGCGCCGAGGCGCCTTCTGACCATCCACGACCTCGCCACCGGAATCCGTACTCCACGCGTCGGATGTTGTGCCATCGCCGGACGTCTCGTACCAAAGCTTGTCCCACCACCAGGGGTACGCGTAATAATGGCCCCAGCGGGGATACTCGAAGTAATAATCTGGGTACTCCCCGTAGAAGAACCCATACGGGTAAGACGCGTAGTCCTGGTGACAATCCAGGCATTGCCCCCGGTAATACTCCTGGTGCGAGCCCGCCTCGGCTTGCTCACCATCGGCGGTGATCGGATGCTTGAGGATTGTGTAGCACCCTACCACCAGAAAGCTCATCGCCACCACAATCGGTGCCAACCAGAGAGGGTGGAGTGCACGAAACTTCAAAACTCGAGTTCGGTTCATGTGTCTGCTCATTCTGACCCGTTGCGCGCAACATTCTTCCGGGTGCGATCCGCGCCCAATGTGTTCTACGCCTGACCGACGGGTACCGTTGCCCCGGATTGTCCCGCGCCCTGCTTAAGTTACGAAATTGCGACAAAATCGCAACTCAGACGCACCGCCACAGCCATCCGCAGGCGCTGGGATGCTCTACGGTTAAGATCGACATAGCGCAGGCGGCAGAGGAGAGTGTGGCAAAAGTAAGGCATTGCGAGGGCGTACATTGATCCCCATGCGGTGCGCACCGAAAATCGGTGCGCCCGCACGCCTCAAGATCGATTCCGCAACGGAGGTTCGCTAAAACTTCTCGACGTAAATGATGCGTAATTCCCGGCCAACGGTCTTGGTGCTCCGACGGTTCGCCAGGAGATCCTTCAGACTCGCTTCCATCTGCAGTCTTTGGAGCAGAGTCCAGCGGACGCCCGCATTCAGGTAACCGCGCCCGCGACCCAGCGAATTCGGCGAACGGTTGTCGTTCAGGCCGAAATCGTACTCGACGACCGTTCCCAGATTCGTGTTGAACCGCATGTCGGCGCCCACGAAGAAGTTGATATCGTCATCGTCGCTATCCTCGCGAGAGTAATTGACTCCCCCGTGCAGCGACGATGTGAAGCTGGCGCTCTGATATCCTTTGGACACAGCGGCGTAGAATCCCTTGGATTTCGCCTCATAGCGATTGAGCGAATCGTTCCACGGTCCAAACCCCTGCTCTTCGAATCCGATGGCGACGGCGGGGAATGTCATCGACTCGCTCAGCAATTGGATCTTGGTGAGAAACTGCATGCGCGGGTTCCAATTCGGATTGGTTGACGAGATCATTTCCGTCCCGCCGTACGACAAGCCGATCTGCCAATGATTGGTGATCCCAACCTGCAGGATGCCCAGCATGCCCCCGTGGGAAAACGCGCGCAACTCGGTGTCGAACGAGCCCCGATCCAGAGTCCCCGCCGTTGGCGCGTCAATCATCCGGCGCGGCGCCTGCATGCCGTTACTCCACGCCGCCTGCTCCGAATTCTGCCGGTCCCGGCGAAGCCACTGCGCCCCGGCATCGGTGCTGCTCACCAGCACGATCCCGACAATCCATAGCCCCGCAATGGGCCCTATCAAACGCTTCATGATAACCCCCTCTCGGATACTCCCTGCCGCAAATAAGAATCTGCCCGAGGGAATCGTTGTCAATACAAATTATGGATGGATTTTCAACCACCACACGAGGGGGCGCACTGCCTCGTGGCGCTGGACTTTGCCTTTGTCCGACCAGGTATCGGGATCAGTGTTGGTGTTCTATCGGCCGTTGCCCTGGTGATGTGACAGGATAAAATATTGCTTGACCAGGATAAAATTACTCCTATTTTGAAACTCACGGCCTTGGCCCACGTAATGTGAGGCAAGAGCTTTTCCCACAGTCAGGCAGTTGGGTGATATCGTAATCGGCAGATCCGCCGCCCAGCAATCTGCGGTGGTCTCACATCAAACGCATCGTAGCATCGAGGAGGTGTCCTGTGTCACGGACCAATGGAGTGGTGCGATCTTTGAAGGGCTTCGCGAGCAAGAGTGCGAGGCGCATTCGATCCAGGCTTCTGGCCCTTGTGCCGGTCGCTACCATCATTAGCGTGTCCGAGATTCCCGCCCAGGCGAGCGTCCCATGTTTCGCCCCGGAAAATCGGTACGGTCTCGACAGCGTCCCGAGCCTCCTGATTGGCCGCCTGACCGGAGGTGACTTGGATGGGGATGGGGATCAAGACATGGTCGTCTTCAATCGGAATGGAGTATCTATCCTCAAGAACTCCGGGAACGGGACATTCTCCCCGCCGGTCTTTGACACCCTCTTCACACTTACTTCTATTCGGCCCGGCGGGGATGTGGCGGACATTGACGGGGACGGAGACCTGGATCTCGTTGCGGCCAGCTTTCGAAACGGACTCGCTGTCGTGCCAAACTTTGGGGATGGCACGTTCGACTCGACATTGCTCGTTGGGAGTCGTGTTTCAAACGGGGAATTCACCGTTGCCGCTGTCGACGTCGACGGGGACGGAGATCAGGATTTGGCCGTTGTTGATACGGATAGCACCTTATCGATTCTAAGCAACGCCGGGAACGGCACTTTCGCGATGCCCGTCACTTATCAGACAGGCGTTAGCACGAGAGCGTTTTGTGCCAGCGATCTTGACGGCGACGGGGATCAGGACTTGGCGGTGACCGGCGATGGTTTTACGCTTTCCATTCTTCAGAACAATGGCAGCGGGGTCTTTTCCGCTCCAGCCGTGTATTCGAGTTGCACCCGCGCGTCATCGATCATTGCGGCCGATCTGGACAGTGATGGCGATCAGGACTTGGCGGTCGCCGGGCCCTGGGGCTACTCCATCTCGGTACTTGCGAACAACGGTGACGGGTCATTTGCGGCATGTGTGCAGCATTGGGTTGGGCTGCATCCTTACTGGGTCGCGGCATCTGATTTGGATGGGGATGGGGATCTGGATCTCATGGTGACCCTCTCAGTCCAGGACCAGGAGTTGTCGATTCTGGAGAACAAAGGGAATGGAACCTTTGATTTGGCCGCCAATCTCCCGGTTGACGCCGGTCCCAGGCAAGCCTTCCTGTCTGAATTGAATGGGGACGGCAGTCCTGACCTCGCGATCATAGGTAACTTTCCCAGCGAAGTTGTGGTCTTTGCGATCATCCCTGGGCTTGCTGGAGCGGGAGTGGATTATGCCGCAGGAAGCGCACCAACTTCCGTGGCCGCGGCGGATTTGGATGGTGATGGCTTGAGGGATGTCGCCGCCGCGGACAGCGCAAGTGATGGCATCTCAGTTCTGCTGAATGCTGGCAGCGGCATCATGGGAACCGCAAGCTTCTACGCGGCCGGGATTCGTCCCAGTTCCATCGTGGCTGCGGACCTCGATCGCGATGGGGCAGTCGATCTGGCAGTCGCCAACAAGGGCAGTGACAACGTCTCCCTGCTGCACAACAACGGAGACGGCACCTTCCTCTCGCCGGTTAACTGCCCTGCAGGCTCCGGTCCCGCGGCCACCTGCGTGGCCGATCTTGACGCCGATGGCTATTTCGACCTCGCTGTTGCCAACTCCGGCAGCAACAATGTCTCTGTCCTCACGAACAATCAGAACGGTACTTTCGCCTCCTCAGTTAGCTACACAGCGGGAATCAATCCAAGTGGTGTCGTAGTTGCGGATGTCGACCGCGATGGCTACCTCGATTTGGTCGTCTCGAATCACGGCGGCGGGGATGTGACGGTTTTGATCAATAATGGCAATGCCACGTTCAGCGCCGCCGTCCACTATAGTGCTGGCGCGAACCCCATCGCACTTGTTGCTGCGCAATTGACCTTTGATCTGGATATTGATCTGGCGGTGGCCAATGAGGGAAGCAACGACGTTTCAATCCTCCGGAACAGGGGAGACGGGACATTTGACGCCCCTCAGAATTTTCCGGCAGATTCGATGCCCGCCTCGATCAGTGCAGCCGATCTGACCGGTGATGGCTACCTTGATCTGGCGATCACCAATCGTGGCAGTAATAGACTCGTAATTTTGCAGAACGACTGCTGTGGGAACTTCTTCACAACTGTGAATTCCCTGACCAGCTCCCTGCCATCAGCGGTGGCGGTCGCCGATTTCGATGTGAGTGGGAGTCCCGATCTCGTTATCGCCAACTCCGGTGACAATACCATCTCCATCCGATTGAACTCGTGCATCGCCGCTCTTGATGCCGTGGACAGGGAGGATGATAAGGGGATCGGTTCACTCCGGTCTGCCATTGCTTACGCTAACGCGAATCCGGGTCCCGATACGATCACCTTTTCTGCATCATCCTTTTCGCTCCAGTTGGACCGTCCCCTTCCCCCATTGTCCGACCTGACGGGCGGGACAACCATTCTCGGATTGAAACCACCTGGAACCGGAAGTCCGATGTCTCCGGGCTTTGAAATCCGGGGAGATGGGAATGCCGCTCCAGTCTCTGGTCCCGGATTGGTCGTGCAATCCTCACAGAATCGAATCGAGGGCCTGGTGATTGGCGGATTGGACGGCCCTGGCATTGCGATTACGGGTCCTCACGCGATCTCCAACACGATCATGGGATGCCTGTTCAACAACACGGGTCAGGGAATAGACCTTTCGAATGACGGGCCGACTCCGAACGATCCCGGTGATGCGGACATTGGCCCCAACATGCTGGTCAATCATCCGGTGTTCGATTCGTTGGTCGAATTCGACGTGGACATCTTCTCGATCTTTGGAACGGCCCCGCCCTTATCGCGAGTCGAATTGTATGCGGCCCGCGGTTTCTACGACGGTCATACGTGTCCGCCTGCCCTCACCAATCGTGGTGTGTCTTGTCAGTTCATCGATTCGGTATCTGCAGATGTCGCCGGCAAGTTCCGCATCGACTCAGTCCCTGCGCCATGGCCACTGGTTGTTGAGGCGACCGCGACCGACACCTCAGGAAATACATCGGAGTTCTCTGCCGATTTGACGCTAATGTCGACCTCCTCGCTGGTCGTTTCCAACACAGCCGACACCGGCGATGGCTCCCTTCGGTGGGCGATCTTGGCCGCAAACGCGCATGAGGGCGTCGACACCATCACGTTCACCGCGTCCGGGATCATTCAGCCGGAAACACCCCTTCCTCCATTGACGGACCTGTCGGGTGGAACAGTAATCGATGGCTTCAGCGCCCCTGGAGCGCTGCCACCGTCGAAACCGAGTGTGATTTTGTGGGGCTACTTCTCCTATGCCTGGGGGGATACGGTCCCCGGACTACACATCCAGTCTTCGAACAATCGCATCGTTGGGCTGGCAATGGCAAACTTCATCGGGCCCTCGGTGGCGGTGTCCGGTTCAGGTTCCGACTCGAACACAATCACGAGGTGCAGATTCTACGCTCACTCGGGTCTGCTTGCGCAAAAATCGGTACCTTGGATCGACATCGGAAACGACGGCACGACAATCAATGATACGGGTGATCTCGACAGCGGGCCGAATGCCCGGCTCAACTACCCCGAGTTTGATTCCGTCTTTCAAGTCGGCGCGGATACTTTCACTGTGTTTGGCACCGCCCATCCTCGCGCAAAAGTGGAGTTGTACCTGGCCGCCGAATTCGGGAACCCCTCACTCCAACCGGGCTCGTTGAACCACGGTCCTGCGTACCAATTCCTTGGATCGGCGACCGCGGACGGCTTCGGCAAGTTCCAATTCGGTTCAGTCGCACGACCGGAATGGTCGCAAGTTACGGCGACGGCGACCGATTCCGCGGGGAACACGTCGGAATTCTCGGTCAACAAACTCCTCACTCCCGATCCGTTGCGGATCACCGCTTACAGCGAGTTGGTCCCGGTCGGGATCAAAACCAGTGGGTTCGGTGCTTTGTCTCCCGCCCTGCAGGTGATAGTCATCAGCCCGGCGAATGCGCAGGGCAAAAGGGACACGATCGGACCAGCGATCAATACTTTTGGGTCACGGGCTGTCTATGACTCCTTGACCGACTGGGACGGGGGTGGATTGCCTGATTCGCGTGTCATCATTGCCTCGCCCGACACCGGCACATACAGGATCACCTGGGTGCTCATCGGTGACCCTGGCAGCTACCTGACCGGAATCGGAATCGACGGTCACGCGGAAGTTCGCCATCGAATCAGCTTCAGTTCGTCTGCGCTAAAATTCGGGGGTGCGGCGGACACGTCGTCTTTCCGTCTGGCGCCACCAACGCGAGGTGAACTGAACGACGATTGGATCATCGACGTACTCGACGTGATTGCCTCGATCGAAATCGTCTACAATGGTGCACCGTCTCCCGAACCGGCGGACCGTGCCGACGTGAACTGTGACGGGAATGTCGATCTCCTCGACATAATCCATCTGATCAGTTACGCCTTCCAGAATGGTCCGGCTCCGTGTTGGTAGGGCCGGACTGATCCTGCGAAGGCGCGCGGTGGCGTAGCGAACTAAACGAAACTCCAGGATGGTCTCGCTACGCCGTTGCTCCCTGATTGCGGAACAGCGCTACATCCCTGGCAACTTCGGCAGCGTAGGCTCTCTTGATTCGCAGGAATATTCGCCGGGCATCCGCGGACATCGACACTTTCTGTTCATTGACTCGCGTCACCGCCCGCAGGCCGCGTAGCGACGACGTCAGGAAAATCCCATCCGCGCTCTCGAGTCTTTTCTGAGTCAGTGAGATCTGCCGCACTGGAATCCCGGACTGACTGGCCAACTCCATGACCACACCCCGAGTGATCCCCGGCAATGCTCCGTCTGTGAGCGGTGGCGTGAGCAGCCGGCCCTCGGCAATCAGGAAGACAGAGGCCGAGGAACCATCCGCGACCTTGCCCCTGCTATTCAACAAGATGGCGTCGGTACAATCAGCCTCTGCTGCACAGATGCTCGAAAACGTGTAAGGGAGATACGCCAGCGTCTTGGCGCCGATTCCCGGAACACCCGCACCGATCCGCCAGGGTGCAATCCAAATTCGTGCTTCGGCATGGCTCGGCGCTGACAATGGGCGAAGACATAGGATTCGCCGCCCGTGGAACAGGGGGGCCTCACCGCGCGTCCAATACAGATTCAGAACTCGTTCCCCACGGCCCGCGTGGCTTAGTACCGTTACAGTTGAGCGACGCCACCACTTGGCTTCGTCCTCCCCGGTGAGCAGAAGTGCTCTGGCTGTCCTGCCAAAACGCTCCAGATGGCGTTCCAGGAAGACCGGTTGGCCGCCGGAAACGCGAATGGTCTCAAACGCGCCCCAGCCGTAGCGGAATCCCCAGTCGTCAATGCCGATGCGAGCTTGTCCGCCTGCCACCAACCGCCCATCGATGGAAACAACGGTCCGTCGCTTGGACTTCAAAGTCGCTACTGATGCCATGGATTACGCCACCCCTTCTCCAGTCATTATCGGCAGAGACACTCCAGGAGTGGCGCGATCTTGATCAATGACTCGTGATATTCTGCCAAAGGATCCGAGTCTGCCACGATCCCGCCACCACCGTGCACACGAACGTGCCGGCCGACTTTCAGGGCCGTGCGAATCGCAATGGAAAAGTCCGCGTCGCCCTTGGCGCCGATCCACCCAATCGCGCCGCAGTAAACTCCGCGCGGGACCGGCTCAAGCCCGCGCAGAATCTCGATCGCACGGCGTTTCGGGGCACCCGTGATCGACCCGCCAGGGAACATCGCGCGCATAATCTCCGGCCACTTCACTTCCGGCCCGACTTGCGCGGTGACAATTGATTCCAGATGCCAGATCGATGGGCAGGCTCGTGCCCGGCGCAGCGCCTCCACTTTGACCGATCCCGTCTGGGCCACCCGCCCCAAATCGTTGCGCTCCAGATCAGTGATCATCAGCAGTTCTGCCCGATCCTTGTCGCTCGACATAAGGATGCGCAGGTTTTCCCGATCCAGAGTGCCAGTTCGTCCGCGTGCGATTGTCCCCTTGATTGGCCGCGTCTCGACCACCGAACCACTCTTCTTCCAGAATCGCTCCGGTGAGTTGCTAATGATCTCGCATGCGGGGAAGTCCCAACCAGCGCCATCGGCTGATATCCAATGGAGGGGGGGAAATCGCAGATACGCCGCGAACGGCGCCGGATTCGATGCCGCCAGGTCCTCGTAGATCTCGAGTCCATCGCGGTCGGTTTGCACATCGAACGCCTGCGTGTAATTCGCCTGATAGATGTCCCCGGCGCTGATGTATTCCTTGATTCGTGTGATTGCGTCCACGTATGCCATGCGATCAACGATCGGTTGGACCTTGTCGGCGCGGGCCATCGCCAGCAGGTCGTGTTCAGCGTAAACCGCTTTGCCTGCTGTTGCGAACTCCGGATTGCGGGAACGGGTGTCTGACCGAATGCAGTCGAACACCAGAAACTGCATCTCCGGAATCGGGAAGGCGCCGGCGCGAAATTCAGGCAGTGATAATCCGACCCACCGGTATCCCGCCTCGTACGAGATGTAGCCGATGGCGCCTGCTTCCGGGTGGTGCCTCGATACGTTGCCCAGGATTCGCTCGAGGCCTTCGAGCGGCTCCCCGGTTTCAATCTCACAGATCGCTCCATCGCGCCTCTCGCATACCCAGCGATTTCCAGCTGCGGCAAATCGCATCAGACACGCCCCGGTCACAATGTCCGCGACCCCGAGGCCGTGCCTCGGCCAACGGCTCTGTAGCAACGCAGTGGCCCCGGACAAGCCGGCTCGGGCAGAATTCAATGCAAGGGCTTGATCTATCGACACTGGTCCGAAAACTCCTGATAATCCGTCCCCCGTTGCTCAAGGGACCGGTGGGGAGCATCCCCGGAGCCCCAGTCTACGCACAATTCGAAATCGAAAACGCCTCAAATTGATGCAATGGCAGTTTGGAGATCACCCGAAAGCCTCAATAGATGTCAATCCGCACTCCTCGGCGAGGTCGATGGCAGGCATGCGTAACATGTTGGACGACAGCGTATTGTACGTAATGCCCGGATTCCCAGGCACAAAATCCCATTGAAATTGTTAGAATTCTCCGTAGAGTACTCCGGAACGGAACGAGGGTTGCCGTGTATATTAGCAAGAACGTTGGCGATCAGGTCTCATTGGAGAACCCGATGGATACCCAAAAAGCAGTCGACCATGCCCTAATGCGGCGCGTCCAACAGGACGATTACGATGCTTTCGAAGAACTGGTGGGGCGCTACAAGTCCCGCCTGGTCAATCTCATCTACAGAATGCTCAACGATCAGAGTGAGGCCGAGGATTTGGTGCAGGAGACTTTCCTGCGTGTCTGGACTCACCGTCAGGACTACGATTTCTCGTACTGTCTTTCGACCTGGATTTACACAATCGCATTAAACCTGGCGAAGAACGAACTGCGCCGCTATCGCAAGTTCAAGTTCATCAATATGCTCGATCTGGCCAGCAAGGGCGTGGAGCTCCCCGATCCGAAAATGGGGCCATCCGCGCTGGGCCACATGCTGCAACAGGCCATTTCCGGTTTGCCGGCCAAATACAAGACGGCATTCCTGCTGCGTGACGTCGAGCAGATGTCCTACGAGGAAGTCGCCCAGATATTGGGTGTCCCACTCGGCACCGTCAAGTCGCGTGTGAACCGCGCGCGGGCGGAACTGAAAGAACAACTCAAACCGAAACTGGAGCAATCCCGTGCGTTGTCGCAAGGCTCGCTGGTACCTGTCCGCTCGTTGTGACGGTACCCTCTCCGAGCGCCAGCGCGGGCGCTTGGATGACCATCTCGCTTCGTGCTCCGAGTGCCGTCGGGAGGCGTTCTATTTCTCGGAGATCGCCGCCTCCGCCGGCCGGATGGAATCCGTTTCGGTGCGTCCTGATTTCGATCTTCGATTGCGCGCGGCAATTCACCGTGCCGAGACTGCGCCGTCCCGTACCCAATCCTGGTATCAACTGATGATCTCTCGTCCATGGCGCCCGGTCTTGGCGGTGTGTTCGATGATTCTTGTGCTGGGGCTTTCATACGGTGCATATCGCGCCAGCACCAATAGCAGCCCGAGCAACGTTTTGCAGGCGCAGGCACCGACCGACCCCAAGTCAACTCTGGAATATTTCGGGACCCTCGTGTCGGGAACCCGTCCGGCTGGTATGCCTTCGGGTTGGCTCGCCGTGGATGGAAGCTCGCCTGAATCCCGCCGTCTACAAAGTCTCTATCTGAATGCCAGTCAGGGTCCGAACGATTATGTGAGTCAGACAGTTGGACTGGACGATTCCAATGCCGCCAAACCGGGGGCGAATTACGTCATGCCGGTGGTGCGCTCCGATGACATGGCACGCAAAGTAAGTTATTGACCATAAATAACTTGCGTGGTGATCTCGGCCGCTACCCCCAGCGGCCGATTTCATTTCTGGGGTGAGCCACAAATCCAGCATCCCCCCGTTTAGGCCAATGCGGGACAATGATCTTGCTGGCGCCGATTGCCGGAACCGGGGTACAATGCTTGGGGGAATGCCGAAGGAGGCGGATGCTTAAGTGAGAAACGGGTTGTCAGCACACCAAAAATACAGAGTCCAACCGATCCGACGCGCCGTCGCGCTGTTCGCTGTGTTCGCCACGCTTGCCGCGTCGCCCGCAAGCGTCCGTGCCCAGACAGATTCGATCGGTCCACTCAGCGTGCTCCAGATGTACGAGCGTGATTTGCGCGCGATCGTCAGCACGGTCGGACCGTCCATGGTCACCGTGCGCGGAACACAGAGCGCCGAACGCACCCGCATCACCCGTGGAGTACCCAACCCGTCCATGCTCGTTGGCTCCGGCATTGTGCTGGATACAACTGGCATAATTCTCACCTGCAGCCGTGTTGTCGAGGGCTCAGACGATTTCTGGGTCGAGACCGCCGATGGACGGCTGTTCCAGGCGGCTCTGCTCGGGTCGAGCGACGAAGTGGCCGTGCTCCAGATCAAGGTTCAGGGCCTCAGACCGCCGCGCTTTGGAGAGGCGGTGGAACTGGGTGTCGGATCCTTTGTTGGAGCGATTGGAAACTCGTACGGTTACTCCGGCGGCGTCTCTTGGGGAGAGGTCAACGGCTTTCGCCCGGATGGTACGATCCAGCTCTCGCTGGGCGTCGCGCCCGGCAGCACGGGTGGAGCGCTGGTGAACAGCCGTGGCGAGGTTGTCGGCCTGATCAAAGCCAAGATTTCCGAACCGTTCTATCTTGATCCGCTCCAATGTCCCGCAGGGAAGGAGGGGGGCAGCATTACGGTCCCGGGCCGCCGCCTGGAACTGCCGACCTCATCCGTGTCATTGGCGGTGCCGATCCAGGCCGCACTGCGCGCCGCCGAACGGGTGATTGCCTCCGGAGCCGTCCCACGTGCTTATGTCGGTGTCTACGTTGAGGACCTGACCGGATGGTATGTCACACATTTCAAGACCAGCGAAGGCGTGCTGGTGTCGGATGTAGTCGAAAAGACCCCGGCTCAGAAATCGGGGATGCTCGATGGCGATGTCATTACGGCGGTCGACCGGGAGCGAATCCGGTCGGTGCGTCACTTCCGCCAGGTCGTCAGCCAGGCACGGCCGGGCCAGCGCATGCTGTTTGATCTCATCCGGGGGGGCGTCCCGCTCAAAATGGTGATCGAGTTGGGACGTGCCGACGCGCCAAACTTGAGCGCCGTTACGAACGAGGCGTCACCACGTCTGACCAGTTCACCGGCCGAGCAGCCCCGTTCGGGAAGCAGCGGGACACCGTTTATCCCTTCGGCCGACGCTGCCAACCGGCCCCGGTCTGTCGATCCGGCAACCGTCTCCGGACTCCAGGCGGCAGACTTCGACCGCCGTTTGCAAGAGCTGCAGCGCGTGGCCGATTCGCTCCGGCAGGAACTATCCCGGCTGCGCGGCAATACCCCTCGGTAAGCCATGTCCTTGCCAGATCCGTTTGGCGGCTTGCACTGCCGCCCGGCACTTGGTATTCTGGATTGGTTGGGCGAGGCCCGGCCCCCGTCCTCCAAAGTGGAATTCATTCGTGCGCAAGAGATTCAAAATCCCGCTTCTATCCCTCGCGTTTCTGATTTTGGTAATCGCGGGTTCGGTCATCTGGGTCCTCCGCTCCGGATGGCTCCAGCGCCGCGTGATGGCCTATGTCAATCAGGCGCTGGCTGTTAAGACCACGCTCGCCGTCGATATCGGCGAACTCAGCGGCAATCCTTTCTCCGGTATCGTGGCGGACGAGATTGTGATTCGGACCACGGGGGGCCAGCCGGACACGCTCGCAACCATCAAGCACTTTTCCGTTCAATACAACATCTCCGACCTTTGGAAGCGGCACTGGATTGTCGAGAACATGCTGATCGATTCGCTCCGCGTCTACCTCCCGCGCGATTCCATCACCAAAACGATTCGCTCGTTCGTTCGCGCGACCGTGGACGACAAGGTGTCTCATCCAACACTGTTTGAATTCCGGCTGAATTCGCTGATACTGAACGGTGGGACGATTCTGCGCGGTCACGATTCGATTCCCCTTGCTGATTCGATTCACTTGCAGCTTTCCGCCTACCGCGCCAGCGAACGGCTCGATGCCCGTATTGATCAGATCAGAGCCTCACTGCCGGACATTGGCCCAATCCTGATCTCGGGACTATTGACGAGTGTCGGGGACGCCTGGACCGTCGACTCCGCATCGGTGGCCACCAGGCGATCCCATGTGTCCGGAAGCGGCGGGCCGACGGGATGGATCGTGCAGACAGCCCCCATGGACCTTGCGGACATCAACCCGTACATCAATGGCAAGCTCACCGGCCGGCTCGATTACCACGGCGCAATCAAACTGCCGGACTCCCAATCAGGCGCAACGGCCAACGGAAGCGTCTCAGGTACCTTCGAAGGATTCAATCTCGCCGATGTCAGACTCCGCCTCATGTTGAACGGATCACGGTTGACCATCGACACGCTGGATGGCGCCATCAACGGCGTCAACTGGCACGGAGCGGCCAAAGTTGATTTGGGACCATCACCACCGAAGTACGAGTACACCGGCACGGTCGAACATTTCGATTTGAACGAGTTCGCACCCGAGACTCTCCCCAGCGATCTTTCCGGCTATGTGCGCATGACAGGGGAGGGGCTCAACAACGCCACACTCGCGATGGACCTGACCGTGGCTCTCCATGCCGGGCACGTCAACCATGTCGCCTTCGACACCGCGGCCGGTCTGCTCCACGTCACTCCCCGCAATGCCGTGATCGCGCAGGACTTCTATATGGCACGGGGCGCATCGCGCGTGATCGGCGGGGGAGGGATCACGTACAGCGATTCGCTCGATTTGCTGCTCAATGTCTGGTGTGACGATCTGCGTCCCTGGGACTCGCTGGTGTTTGTGGATTCGCTCGCGGGGCGTACCGAAGGATACATCTACCTGTCCGGATTGACTGCCGACCCGGATGTCGCGGGACGCCTGACGTCCGATTCCCTACGCCTATTCGACCTGCGAACGAGCCAGCTCACCGCCAGTTTCTTTGTCCCTCACTTTAGATCCCATCCGACCGGGACCGTGCAGGCGCGCTTTGGCAATTCCAACGCCTGGGGATGGGAGGTCGATTCGATCATGGTCAAAGCGGCCCTGGCGGGACACATGATCACGTTCGATTCGCTCGCGTGGAATTCGGCGCAAGCAGTCATTAATGGCCGGGGACGTCTCGACTGGTCAGCCGACACGATCCCGATCTGGCTGTATCCGGTCACTGCGCGCATCCAGGACCAGACGCTGAGCGCCAACGATACCGTTGCCGTCGTGGCCGACTCGCTGGGATTCAACTTCTCGAATCTTTCAGTTAAGAGTGAGTGGGGGACACTGCAGACTTACGGGCGTCTTAACTACGATCAAACGCTCAACATGGTTCTGGAGGTCGAAGGTGTGCCGGTGGCCGATATCTGGGAGCGCTTCTATCCGAGGTTCGACGTGGAGGGGCAACTCGCCTGTACCGGACGAGTGCGGGGCAGTATGGCGGCGCCCAAGTTCGATCTCGATGGCCACATCACTGGGCTCAGCTACCAGGGTGACCAGCTGGGCAACCTGTCGGGTACGCTGTCATACGAGGACGGCCAACTGAGCACCGACCAGTTGGAACTGACTCATTCCGCCTACCGGGTCCAGGTGGCCGGCAGTCTCCCAATGGAGTTGCGGTTCGACAAACCGACCGCCCGTATTCTCGATCAGCCATTGTCCGGGCGCCTGACGGCCACAGGGACCTCACTGGACATTGTGTCACGGTATCTGCCGGAGACAATCGAATCTGTCCGCGGACAATTTTCGATCTCCGCGATCCTGAGTGGGACACCGCGTGTCCCACTGATTCGGGGAGAAGCATTCCTGCGGGGTGCGACGATCAAAGCCGTGGAAATCGCCAATCCCATTGAAGATGTGCAAGTCGATTTGTCCCTGCGCCAGGATACGATCGAAGTCACGCGCGGCGTCGCCACGATCCGCGACAAGAATCGCAGCGGGCAGATTCAAATCAGTGGCTACATCCGCCTGCTGGCCTACAATGTGTTCGACTACAATCTCAAACTGACCGGGAGAAACGTCCCGGCACGTTTCGAATTCCAGGACTTCTACGTGGAAACAGACTGCGACTTGACGGTCACCGGAATCAACCCTCCGACCGTTCGCGGGCATTTCGCGCCGAAACGCATCGAAGACCGCGAGCCATTCTCCGGCGAACAGGTGGAGGCGGTCAGCGACACGTCCCTGTGGAATTGGGATATGACCATCGATCTGCCGGGGAACTACTGGTTGCACAATGATCAAATGGATGCCGAACTCTCGGCGGACCTGCGCGTGATGCGGGACCGCGGCCGGCCCGTGTACCTTGGCACCGCTGAGTTTATCCGCGGCAAGGTCTATCTGTACGACAAAGTGGGAACCATCACGCGTGGCGTGCTGACATTCGACAACCCGAACGCTCCCGATCCCACTCTGGACATCGCCGTCACCTTCCGGATCAATCAGCCACGGCTCGAACAGGCGTCGGCCGGGAGAGGACGTGACGTCATCGACCTGAACTTGACTGTGTCCGGTAAGGCGTCAGAACCTCTAATTCAGCCCCAGCCGCCTTACAACCAGCAGGATGTCGTCTCACTCATGCTTGCCAACACGACCTACGGCAGTGGAGACACGACAACCGCCCGGGATCCCTGGGCGGACCGCCTGCGTTTTGCGGCCACCAATGTTCTATTTTCCGAAGTCCAGCGGCTCGCCGCCCGCAGGCTTGGTATCGAGACTCTCGAGATATCATCCAGCGCCGATCCCAAAATGACTCAAGTGCTCGTGGGCCATTCGTTTTCGCCTCATCTGTATCTCTATGGCAGCAGCCCGTTGGATGTCGGCGCCGGCCAGGAAGTCGGTTTCGAATACCGATTCAGCCGCCGCATGTACCTTGACGGCAGCCGCGACAAAGACAACCTCTATCGCCTCAACGTGCACTTCAATTGGGACTATTGAGACGCTCATACCCGATGAGCGCCGTGCTCGCGGTGCTGATACTTCTGGCCAACGTCCCTGCGTGGGCACAGACGCAGGACACCTCTGCGGTGTGGCTGTCTCAATGGGTGCGCAAGCGGCCCGTCTTGTCGCGCATTGAAATGAGCGGCAACAAAGCGATCAAGACCAAGGGCCTTCGCGCCGTGATGCAGGTGGTGCCGGCCGGTTTCTGGTCGCGGCTGCGCCTGAAGTCCCAGCCACTGTTGCACCCCACCATGCTGAGGCGTGAAGAGACGAATATCCAGCGCGAGTACCGGCGTCAGGGATATTGGGATGCCAGAGTCAGTGTCATGGCCCGCCCGTACCGTGACGACGGACACGCCGTTATGCGTGTGTTCGTCGAAGAGGGGATGCGTTCGTTTTGGGGGGGGATGGTCATAACAGGCACGCCTCCCGAACTGGCGGCGCGGCTCCATCGATATTCCGATGAACTGGTTCGGGGGAAACCGGCCGACTCCCTTCTCCTGGCCCTCATTGTCGTGCAGATGCAGGCAGAGTGCGCCGACAGGGGCCATCCGCTGGCGCACATTGCGGCGACAGTCGCACATCGCGCCGACACAATTGACGTGGCATTCACACTGGAATCCGGCTCGGAAATCAGCATCGGCAAGGTCAGCATCGACGGACTAAAGGGCACGCGTTTGAATGTGGTGATGCGCGAGTTGCGCTTCAAGCCGGGCGAGCTCTACTCACGTACGCGCCTTGTGGAGAAGCAGCAGGATTTGTACAGCACCGGGCTGTTCGCTCTGGTTCGGATTTCCCCGGAGTACACCGACACCAATTCCGGCGCCGCCTCGCGGGTGGCCGACCTGAACGTGCGGCTGGTCGAACGCCCGCCATCGTACATCGGTTTCCACACCGGCGCCGGCCAGGATCCCGACCGCGACCTGACGCTCGATTATGCGGTCGAGTGGGGTTCACGCAACTGGCTCGGCACCGGGCGGCGATGGGCGCTTACGGCGCAGTCCGGCTTCGTGATCATCACTGAATGGCGCGTCCTTCACCACCGTTTCAGTGGCCGCTACACCGAGCCTTGGATATTCGGACTCCGGCTGCCGACCACGCTGACGCTGGCCTATGAGCCGGGTGTGCGGTCGCCCACGCAGAATTACCGCATCGAGAAAATGTCCGGGGAACTGAACGTGACACGGCGTTTCCGGAAGTACAATCGCGTCTGGTCGGCGCTGGTGTATGAGCGCGTGAACATCTACGGGATTCCCGCAGACCAGCGACAATCACTCCTCGATGAAGCCGGCATCACGATCAAACGGCGCGGGACATTGGCCCTTGAACGTGACACCCGGCCCAATTTGTTTCTGCCCTCGTCCGGCGCCCGCACGCGAATCGATTTCGACTACGTCGGCGGAATCCTTGGCGGCGCCATCGATTTCTATAAGCTCGATTTCTCGTGGGCGCGGTATCAGGTGATCAGCGCACCGACGATCATGGCCACACGGTTGCGTGCCGGCTGGGCCGGCCTGCACTCCGGCGGCAAGCTCATCCCGACGGCCGACCGATTCTATCTGGGCGGTGCGAATTCGATTCGTGGTTACTCCGAGAACTCCGTTGGTCCGGCCGATACGCTGGGCAATCCCACCGGTGGTCTCGTGATCGCCCTCGCGAATTTTGAGCTGAGGACTCCAATGACCGGCAAGTTTTGGTTTACCCTGTTTGGCGATGCCGGCAACAATTGGGACTCTTTTCATGATGTGACTCTCAAGGATATGCTGATTTCGCTGGGTGTCGGCGTGCAATATGTCGCTCCGGTGGGGCCGCTTCGTCTCGATTATGCCCGCCGTGTCATCCATCCGGGCTATCCACGTTCGGATCGCGTACACCTGTCGATCCTATTTGCCTTCTAATCCGGTTGATTGTCCCGCCAACCATCCATCATCGGGCCACGTAAACGAGTGTGATCTTGTCCTACTGGGAGAGCAGCCAGACATATGAGCCAATCACCGATCATCCTATTGACCCTGCGTGGCAAACCGGCCGATGATGCGCGCCGCCAGCCGACGCCGTATCCCTTCGAATGGTCCCCGTCATCATTCGGCGCCGCAATCACACGTGCCGGCGGCATCCCCGTCTTGCTGTCGAACGAGTGTGCCCCGCAGTTCGTCCCGCTTGCCATCAAGAGGTGTGATGGCCTGTTTCTCACCGGCGGCGAGGATGTCGCGCCCGAATATTTCGGCGAATCCGACACCGTCGGCAATCTGACGGTCAATGCGTCCCGCGATGCGGTGGAACTCGCCGCCATCAAGGCCGCCGATGAAGTCGGCCTGCCGATTCTCGGTGTCTGCCGCGGCATACAGGTGCTCAACGTGGCGCGCGGCGGCACACTCTACCAGGATCTCGATCAGCAAATGCCGCAGAAACCGCGCGACCACTCGCGTGGTCCCGACGGATTCTTCGTGCAAACTCACGAAGTTGAAGTCTCTGGAAATTGCCGGCTCGATTCCGTTCTCGCCAAAGCCCGCTTCCAGGCCGCGACCAGCCACCATCAGGCGATCAAGGACATCGGCCGGGGATTGAAAGTCGTTGCCCGTTCGCCGGAGGATGGCGTCATCGAAGCCGTCGAGGAACCGGGCGACCGATTCGTCGTCGGTGTCCAATGGCATCCTGAGGTGCGTGCGCAGGATTCGGAAACGATTCGACTGTTCGCCGCATTCATCGATGCCTGCCGGCAATTCGCCGGAGCCCGGCGGCCCTGAGAATGAGCACATCCCGGAAAGGATTTCATGAGTCAGCGCATCATCTACTGTGACCACAACAGCACGACCCGAACCGACCCACGGGTTGCCGATGTCATGCATCAAGCGGCCGTCGAGGTCTTCGGCAATCCCTCATCGGGCCACCGCTTTGGCCAGCAGGCACGTGCCCTCCTCGATAAATCGCGCAGCCAGATTGCTGCGTACATCGGCGCCAAGCCGTCGGAGATCATCCTGACCGGCACCGGCAGCGAGTCGGACAATCTCGCAATCTTCGGGAGCCTCTATGCCCCTGACGCCACCGGCCGCCATCTCCTAACCGTGGCGACCGAGCACCATGCGATCACCCATTCTGCCGATTGGGCGCAGCGGCACGGCTTTGAGGTGACCATCCTCCCGGTCGACAGCCGCGGTCACGTTGACCCGGATGACTTCGCCCGCGCGCTTACGCCGACTACACGGCTCGCATCCGTCATGCTCGCCAACAACGAAGTCGGGACCATCCATCCGATCGCGCAACTCGCCACAATCGCCCGCGAGCGCGGCGTGCTTTTCCATACCGATGCGGTTCAGGCGATGGGGAAAATCCCGGTGAATGTGGACGACCTCAAAGTCGACCTGCTCTCTTTGGCGGCGCCCCAGGAGGCGGCCCGTGTTGGCGCGATGGCAAAGGACCTGCGGTATCGTCTGGCCCACCAACTCGATGACATCGAGTTCTTCGGCGACCCGGACAATTGCCTGCCCAACACGGTTGGTGTGGGTTTCGGCGGTGTGGATGGTGAATCGCTGGCGATTGCACTCGACTTGAAATGCATCTGTGTGTCAACCGGTTCCGCCTGCATGACCGGCGCCGCCATGCCATCCCATGTGCTCCAGGCGATGGGCGTTTCGGAGAGATACCTGCGTGGGTCGATCCGATTCTCCTTTGGTCGCGAGAATGTTCCGACCGATAGCGCCGCAATCGCCGATACGGTGATTGCGGAGGTGCAACGGTTGCGCAAAATGTCTCCGGTGAGAGTCTGAGTTCCCGTGATGGCCGTCACTTCTGAAATGTGCCGGGAGATTGTCGGCGCGCGTTGGGTTGGGCGACGGGTCGCGGTGGCCATGTCCGGCGGGGTTGACTCCTCGGTGGCGGCGGTACTTTTGGCCAAGGCCGGGTGCGAGGTTGTCGGCATTACCATGAAGCTCTGGGATCATGCGAGTGTCGGCGGTGACAACGCGAAAGACGGACGATGCTGTACGCTGGAATCCTTCGCCGACTGCCGCGCCGTTGCCGATCAGTTTGGCTTTCCCCATTACGCAATAGACTTCGCGGCACGTTTCGAGGAAACAGTCATCGGCAATTTCGTCTCCGAATACCGTGCGGGGAGAACTCCCAATCCCTGTGCCGTCTGCAATATCCAGATCAAGTGGCCGGCGCTGTGGGAGAAGGCCAGTGCCTTCGGCTGCGAGGCTATCGCCACCGGACACTACGCGCAGGTATCCGTCTCGGGAGATGGGGACGTGGCGCTCCTGCGTGGGATGGATTCCACGCGCGATCAGTCGTACTTTCTCTGGGGCGTGCCGCACGATTACCTGGCGCGAACGATCTTCCCGCTGGGTGCGATGCTGAAGTCCGATGTTCGTAAAATCGCCGCCGAGCTTGGACTCCCCAATGCCGAGACTCCAGAAAGCAGGGATATCTGTTTCATTGCCGATGGAAACCTCGGACGATTCATGGCGGAGCGCGCCCAGCGCGATCATGTTGAGCGCACGCCGGGACCAATCGTTGATCGCTCCGGACAGACCGTTGGGAAGCATGACGGCATCGAGTACCTGACCATCGGGCAGCGCAATGGCCTCGGCGTCGCCCTCGGACGTCCGCAGTATGTCACTGGCATCGACCCGGATTCAGGAACAGTCACCATTGGCGATGATGCCGACCTGTACAAGCGCCGCTGTCTCCTGGGAAACTTGAACTGGATCAATCCGCCGCCAACGGACGCGTTCCCCGCTGGGGTGCAGATTCGCTACCGGCATGAGGCCGCGCGCGCCTGCGTTCTGCCGACGAGCGAGGGCGCCGAAGTGGAATTCGAAACTCCCCAACGCGCCATCACACGCGGACAGTCAGCGGTCATTTACGATGCCGACCGCGTTATTGGCGGCGGCACCATCGACACCATCACCGATTAAGCGAACAGGTCGTAGAAATGTGACCAGCCCAGTGCGTTCTGGGTGATCGGTTCGAACGTGTCACCGTGCCAGACCAGCAGGCAATGCCGGCACACCAAAACGCGGGACCGTTTCTCAAGAAGTTCCAGTTTCGCCCGGCACATCGGGCATTGGCGGGGTTTTCGCCGGAATTTGATCACGCCAGATCCTCCTTACATGGCCCGTCGTGTCAAAGTGACCAGGGCGCAGGCCCCGGTGAGAATGGGAAATGTCTTCATCGGTGACCAACAGGGCATCAGCATCAATAGCACGATGCTGAGGACCGCCGCCGGCATCAGAACCAGCGTGAGAACTCGAAAGATGAAACCCGCAGCCTTGGTGATCAGAAACAAGACCAGGAACGCCACCGTCAGCCAAAAGAGGAATTTGCCTATAATGCCAAAGCGGCCCTGAATCAACTGATCCAGAGCCGCCACACGCATCCACACCGCCGCCAGGAAAACCTGAACATTGCCCAGAATATAGGCGAGTAACCCTGCAATCATGGTGATGTGCTCAACTCTTGAATCCCATTGACCGCTTCCGCATCGATCGGCTCAATTGTCAGCGACGATTCCCCAACTTCCGTCAAACCGTTCATCCGGTCGGTCAGGAAATTCCGCGACGTGATCCACTTCTGCGATTGCTTCATGATCTCTTCGTGGCTCGTGTCGTCTTCCCAATCGACCACGAGGCTCTCAATCAGCTCGCCATGAACCCGAAGGTTCTCCATGCTCAAAATGTACCGGACACGCATTAGGCTCGTCCTTTCGCCTGCAATAGAGCCGACACACATCGGCTCGATGTCCCCTATTGCAAGCACGGTGCCGGGTATGAATTCTCTGTTGGCGAGGTTATCGGTTGAGATGTAATACGTTGAACGGGAATGAATTATGGAGGGCTCGCGAAACCAGAAAGCGTCTGATCATCCCTGCATTCCCAAAGAGCGAGGCAGACTGTTGTAGGATGAAACCCACAGACTGTGGCAATCGTGCCAAAAAGAGTTGGAAGGTGAAGCGGCCTGATCTGGATCTCTGATTGAATCGGGAGAGAGCGCGAGTGGGAGGGCGATCCGCCGCGGCGGATCGCCCTCCCTCACGGGGCATATAACTCGATCGCGAATGCGTTTGGTACCCGGCGCAATGCCCACGTCATTCCCGTGAAAGCGGGAAACCAGGGCCGCGGCCACAACCGAGTTTCCGGTCTTACGTGGAATGGTTGCAAAGACCGGATCAATGCTGGAACAACGGATGGATCTTCGCAACTTGATCGTGCAGCGCGGCACGATACAACAGCCCGCCGCGTTGCGATTCGCGCATGATGGCACCGAAGGTGGCGAATTCAGACGGATCGGCCCAGCGGGCTTCGCGAATTTCGTGGTGATCGGTGGGAGCAAGTGTACGATCAAAGGTCGTCGCCGAGAACACATGCGTGTGCCACTCGATTGCAGGTTTGTCCGGACACGTAAAGACTACCGTTGCCACAAGCAGATAACTGGCGAGTTTGACATCGAGCCCTGTCTCCTCGTGTGCCTCTCTTGCCGCACCCGTCTCCAGTATTTCACCGGGTTCCAGCCCGCCCGACGGGGCACGATACAGGCTGGGCGGGTAGAACGGCTTCGCAATCACCGCGATCTGCCCATCCCCTTCGATATACAATGTGATGTCATGCTGCCGTCCATGCTTCTGGCTGCCGCTGATGAAGGGAACCACTTGAAAGCACAACATCGTAAACAAACAAACCGCGATTGTCTCGCCGGAGCCGGGTTTCTTGATACTGACCTCGGACACACAGGTTCGCCGTCCCAGATGTACAATCCGTCCAGTGGCAATCGCTTTGCCGCTCGCAAACGGCGCTAGAAAGTTGAGTTTGAATTCAATCGTGATGACATCGAACCCGTCAGGAACGCTCGCCAGTGCGGCGAAGGTCGCGGCAGTGTCGGCCAGTGACGAGATCGCCCCGCCGTGCACGATCTTCTGGTACTGGTGCAGCTTCGGCACTCCGGCCATGCTGATCCTGGCCTCCCCCGGCACCAGCTTGACCAGCTTCATCCCCAGCAGATTCGGGAATGGCACACCCGCCATCCGCTCGACCAACATCCGACGCCGCGCTGGCGCGAGTGTCTTCCTCGCGCCGCGCGATTTCATGCTTCCCATACTTCCCGTTCTTCCCATAATCTGACGCTCAAACCGCCAACCGCCCGACTTCCGTTTGCAGCGGCAATGTGGTCACCACCGCCCGTCCGTTTTCGATAAGCACGTCGATCTCGGAGCGGATCCCAAACTCCGGGAGATAAATTCCCGGCTCGACGGAGAAACACATCCCGTCTTCCAGCCGCCGTTGATCTTGCGTCTCCAGATTATCGATGTTGGGGCCGATGCCATGAACTGTCCCTCCAATCGAATGCCCCGTACGGTGAATGAAGAATTCCCCGTACCCGGCCTTAGCGATCACGTCGCGGCAAGCGTCGTCGATTTCGTATCCGTAGAGCGGCGCCCCCGCGGCCAGCTTCTCATTCGCAAACTCGACTGCTCGATCCCGCGCCCGCCGGACAATCTCGAAAACATCGGTGACGTTAGTGGGAATGTCGCCTCCCGTGTAGGCGGTCCAGGTGATATCGGCGAAGACGGAGTCAGGGGTGTCCAGTCTCGCCCAGATGTCGAGCAGGACCAGTTGGTTCCGCTCGATGTGGGCCGAGTGTGTGGCCGATGGTTCGTAATGCGGATTCCCCGCATTCGCATCGACCGCACAAATCGGACCGTCGTCGGTGACCATACCGCGATTGCCAAATTCGTTCCTGATGAATTCGGTGACTTCGTATTCGGTCAGCTCGACGCCGCTTCGGACACGGGCGGCGATCATCGCGTACGCCCGGTCTTTGATGTCAATCAGTTCCGCCGCAGCGCGGTGGTGTCCAGCGGTCTGTTCCGGTGTCCAGCGTGCGAGGAAGTGGGCCACCAAATCGGCAGAGGAGACAATCTCCAACCCCCAGCCCCGAAGCTTCTCAATTGTCCCGGCGTCGACGCAGGCGATATAGGGGATGGCGTTATTGGGCGAATATTCCATCGCGATCCGCCTGGCGCTGCCCAACGTTTCGCGCACCGCCGCATCCAATGCCTTCCACGAACTGTACGTCCGCTGGTTGCCGCCCAGATGCGCAAAGGGGCTGCTTTCAATCGCATGCCGGATAATCTGCCCCGGTCCGGTGCGCGGCACCCAATACGCCCACCGCCGCGTCACCATGCCCTTGACGCCGACAATATTGTGAGCAATCTGATTGGAACCGTGGAAGTCGTACAAAAGCCAGCCGTCGAGATTGGATTTCGCGAGCATCTGTTGAATGTCGTGTATGGGAATCTTCATTTCGCCTCCATCGGTCTGAAGATCATCGCGCACAATCAATGTGACGCTTCCGCTCAGAACAAGTTCCGACTGATCGTGATTGACGCTCCCGATCCCCGGAGTTATCATCGAATTGTCGCTGACCTGTTTGGTGACAATACCAGGAGCGTCCATGCCGATCTCCCCCGAAGACGTCGCCCACACCGCCAAGCTTGCCCAATTGGAACTGACCGAGGCGGAAATCGAACGATTCTGCCGAGAACTGGGGCGCATCACCGAGTACATGGCGCAATTGTCCGAAGCGATCACGGGGGATGAACCTTCGGAGCCCGTCCTCCCGCTAATCAAGAACGCGCAAGCGTTGCGGGACGATGTCGTGGTACCATCGTTTGATCAGAAGACCGCCTTATCACAGGCACCGGATTCCAAGGACGGGTTCTTCCGTGTGCCGAAAGTTATCGGGTGACAAAATCGCTCCGAGAGGAAGATCATATTCCTCCTCCAGAACTACAAGTGTTCCAGAGGTCTTGCTTGAGACCGCAGATATTCGGAGATGGGAGGGCGAGGCTCCTGCCGAGCCAGGTTTCCGCGCGGAAACAAAGAGGCTCGGCGGGAGCCTCGCCCTCCCCGATTTCTGGTCTCGTTTCTCATCTCTCCTCCCGGGAGAGCCGCGAAAGGTGACGGCACTCCTCAGCGAAATGGCATCCACTAATGCGAATCCCCACGTCCCAAATCGTCGGCATCATTCCCGCCCGGATCGGCTCCACTCGCTTTCCCGGCAAGATGCTCGCTCTCATCGCTGGTAAGCCGCTGATCGAACACGTGTACCGGGGATGTACAAAATCGCAACGGGTACGCCGGTGGATTGTCGCAACTGATGACCGCGGCATCGCCAGTGTCATCGTGCAGGCCGGCGGCGAAGTCGTGATGACGCCGCGCAAACTGAAGACCGGGTCAGATCGTATCGCTCTGGTTGCCGCGCAACTTCGTGTGCGCTGGATTGTTAACTGGCAGGGCGATGAGTGGTTGCCCGATGGCCGCCCGATTGATTTGCTGGTGCAAGCGCTTGAAACGAATCCCAAGCGCCCGGTCGCTACCTTGGTGCGGCCGCTCAGCGTTGCCGAAGGAAAAAATCCGAATCGTGTGAAAGTAGTTGTTTCGCAATCCGGCCGCGCGTTGTACTTTTCGAGGGCATTGATCCCGCACGACGATTCCGGGACAAAGCCCTTGTGGTTGCATCTCGGTGCGTACGCTTTTGACCGACGTACATTATTAGAGTTTGCTGGATGGAGCCAGACGCGATTGGAGAAACGCGAGCGATTGGAGCAGTTGCGGCTTTTGGAACACGATGTCCCAATTGCAACTGCGCACTGCCGGGTCCGGACGTACGGTGTCGATACACCCGAAGACGCCGCCGCGCTGGCATCCCATTTGAGGGCACGGTAACGGGTGGGAGGGGGGAAGTGAACCGGTGAGCACGACACAGACGCGCCATATCTTCGTCTCCGGCGGGGTGGTATCCTCGCTGGGAAAAGGGATCGCCTCAGCCTCATTGGGGCTGCTGCTCAAACGGCGTGGTTTGAGCGTCGGTCTGCAAAAATTCGATCCCTACATCAACGTCGATCCCGGGACCATGAACCCCTTTCAGCATGGCGAGGTTTTTGTTCTCGATGACGGCGCCGAAACCGATCTCGATTTGGGCCATTACGAACGCTTCTTAAGCGAGAATCTCACCCGCCAAAGCAACGTCACGACCGGACAGATCTACGAAACGGTGATTTCGCGCGAACGCCGCGGTGATTATCTCGGCGCCACGGTTCAGGTCATTCCGCACGTCACCAACGAAATCAAGGCACGCATCCGCCGGATCGAAAAACGCAACGGTCCGCTCGACGTGGTCATCACCGAAATCGGCGGGACCGTCGGCGATATCGAATCGCAGCCGTTTCTGGAGGCGATTCGCCAGCTCGGCCTGGAAAATCCCCGGCACACGGTGATGTACATCCACCTGACTCTCGTGCCTTACATCGAGACTGCCGGTGAGGCGAAAACCAAGCCGACCCAGCACTCGGTCAAAGCCCTCCGTGAAATCGGAATTCAGCCCGACATCCTCTTGTGCCGGACCGCGGCAAACTTGTCCGACTCGATCCGCTCGAAGATCGGCTTGTTCTGCAATGTCCCGGCCGAGTCGGTATTCTCGGCCATCGACGTGGCGTCAGTTTACGAAGTGCCGCTGTTGTTCCACGAGCAGGGTGTCGATGATCTGGTCTGCAAGATCCTGGAATTTGACACACCGCCGCCGCAACTCGACGACTGGCGCGCCATCGTCAGCAAAATCAAGAATCCCGCGCGCCGCGTGCGCATCGCGATCTGCGGCAAATATGTGAACCTGAAAGACGCCTACAAATCGATCATCGAAGCGTTCGCTCACGCAGGTGTCTCCCATGACACGCATGTCGAATTGGAGTGGGTCTCCTCGGAGAGCATCAAGAAACAAGGACCGGAGCCCTTCCTCGATAACGTCGACGGCCTGCTGATTCCCGGCGGTTTCGGGGAACGTGGTGTCGAAGGCAAGATCGAGGCCATCCGTTTCGTTCGCGAGAACGGCATTCCGTTCTTCGGAATTTGTCTGGGAATGCAGTGCGCCGTAATAGAACTGGCGCGGACCAAGTGCGGACTCGAAGGCGCGCAATCGACCGAGTTCAACCGCGAAGCCGAGCATCCCGTCATCACGCTGTTGTCCGAGCAACGTGAAGTCACCAACATGGGCGGGACAATGCGTTTGGGTGCTTACCCGGCAGTTCTGACCGATGGTTCGAAGTCGCACAAGGCATACGGAAAACTCGCCATCTCCGAACGGCATCGTCATCGCTATGAATTCAACAACAATTACCGTGAGCAACTTTTTGGCGCCGGCATGATCGCGTCGGGTATGTCACCGGATGGCGAGTTGGTGGAAATCGTGGAGATTCCCGACCATCCCTGGTTTGTCGCTGTGCAATTCCATCCCGAGTTGAAATCACGTCCGACCGATCCCCATCCGCTCTTCCGCGATTTCGTCGGCGCGGCCGTCAAATTTCGCGAATCGCGCCAGACCAACAACGTGATTCACCAGCAATCGACGGAATCCCGTTAATCATCTTGATCTTACGAAGGGGTGGGCCTGATGCCCGCCCCTTGTTCTCTGATGGGCAAGGCGTTGCCAGGCAGTTTTCAGTTTGCCTTGCCGCTACTTCTACACCAGGCGATTTCGTATATTCCGCCCACCGATCTTCAGTCTGATCGGTACAAGGCTCAATCATGAATATGCCCAATACCTCCGCGCGGCACTTCCACATCGGCCCAGCCTCCATTGGGGGCGGTCCACTTCTTTGGATACTCGGCCCATGTGTCTTGGAAAGTGAGCAGATGGCCTTGGATATTGCCCGACACCTCGCGCAGTTGGGAATGATGACGGGCAAGTCCATCGTCTTCAAGGCATCCTACACCAAGGCCAACCGCCTGCGTTCGGATTCGTTCACTGGTCTGGGGCTCTATGAGGGCCTGAGGGTCCTTGAAAAAGTCCGCGCCGAGTCGGGTCTTGCTCTTACCACCGATGTGCATTCTCCCGAGGAAGCCCGCACCGCCGCCGGCGTTGTGGACCTTTTGCAGATTCCCGCGTTCCTTTGCCGCCAGACCGATCTGGTGGTCGCGGCCGCGTCCACCGGGAAGCCCATCAATATCAAGAAGGGCCAATTCGTCTCGGCTTCCGATATGGCGCACATCGCGGACAAAGCCATCGGTGCCGGCAACAGCAAGGTGATCCTGACCGAACGAGGCACCACGTTTGGATATGGCGACCTCGTGGTGGACTTCCGCTCGCTGCCGATCATGCGGCAGGCGGGTTTCCCCGTCTGCTACGATGCCTCCCACTCTGTCCAGACCCCTGGCTCCGCCGGGGGACGGTCCGGCGGGAAACGGGAGTTTCTACTGCCGCTGATGCGGGCGGCTCTCGCCGTCGGTGTCGATGCCGTCTTCTGTGAGGTTCATCCCGATCCGGAACGGGCGCTCTCCGATAAAGACACTCAATGGCTGTTCGATGCCGCAGACCGGATCGCCGGTACGCCGCACCCCACGATTGCAGGGCGCCATGACTAACAACCGGAAGCCCAGCAAAGCCCGGCTGGCGAAGATTCGCCTGATGATCTTCGATTTCGACGGGGTGCTGACCGACAATTTCGTGTTCGTCGGAGAGGACGGCGAGAAGATAAAGCGATTCTGGGTGCCCGATGGCGTGGGCATCTTTATGGGTCACCTGGCGGGAATCAAATTCGCCATCATCACGGGGAACCAGGATCGCACGACGCGCACCCGTGCTGAGTTCCTGCGCATTGATGATGTATTTCAAGGCGCCTTTGACAAGAAGATCGCCTACCAAGAATTGAAAGCGAAGCACCAGGTCACCGATGCCGAATGCCTTGTCATCGGCGATGACGTGCAGGATCGGCCCATCCTGGAATTGGCGGGGATCAGTGTGGCCCCCTGCGATGCCAATCCCGCAATGAAAAAGATCGCGGCCTGGGTTGGGCAATCGCCCGGCGGACGCGGGATCGTGCGCGAGGCCATCGACGCCGTGCTCGCGGCGCGTGGTTATGTCTGGCCTCCGCCCACAGAAGGAAACGAATGACCACCCAGTGGAATCCAATCGGGTCTGACCCGGCGCAGGAGACCGACGCATTGCTCCATTCACCGCTGGGAGACACCTCCCGACGGTGCCGGATCGGCCGTGATGTGATCATTCGCGAGGCGAATGCGGTTGGCGCACTCGCGGCCCGGCTCGATCACCATTTCGACGCCGCCGTAGAACTCCTCCTGAAAGCCAAAGGCCGTGTAATCGTAACCGGAATGGGCAAGTCCGGTTTGATCGGCCAAAAGATTGCCGCGACGTTGTCCTCGACCGGAACTCCCGCCTTCTTTCTCCATCCGGCAGAAGCCGGCCACGGGGATCTTGGCGTCGTCGGTGCCGGAGACGTCGTACTGGCCATCTCGAAGTCAGGCGCCTCGGATGAAATCGGTGACCTGCTGCCGGCATTCAAACGGCTCGGCACTCCCATCATTCTCATTACCGGCAGACTCGACTGCGAACTGGCGAAACGGGCTGATGTGGTTCTCGATGCGGCCGTCGACGGCGAAGCCGAACCTCACGACCTGGTGCCGACCTGTTCAACCACCGCCACACTGGCCCTCGGCGATGCGCTGGCCGTGACATTGCTTTCCGAACGTGGCCTGACCGTCGAGCAATTCGCCCGTCTCCACCCCAAGGGCGCGTTGGGACGGCGTCTGCTCTTGACCGTGGCGGACCTCATGCATGGCGGCGAGCAAATCCCGCTGGTGGGCATCGATGCGCCGTTCAAGGACGTTCTGGTCGAAATGACCCGCAAACGTCTGGGCGCGACCGGAGTGCTGGATTCCGAGGGCCGGTTGCTCGGAATTTTCACTGATGGCGACCTGCGCCGCCACGTCGAACGTCAGGGCGACTTATTTGCCCTCAGCGCAGCCGATGTGATGACGAAAAACCCCAAAACGATCAGTAAGTCCGAACTCGCAGTCGTTGCCTTGGGCCGCATGGAAGACTTCAAGATTACAACCCTCTTTGTCGTGGCCGACGACGGACGCCCTCAGGGGATTATCCACCTGCACGACATCCTCACCTCCGGTGCGGTGTAGCAGTAAGATGTGAGGCCGATCCTCCATAAATATGATGAGATGGTGTGACCGAAGGAACATGTACTTGGCCAATGAGGGAGGGCGAGGCTCCCGCCGAGCCATGCATCCACGCGCAAAAGGGGCTCGGCAGTCCGCCGCGGCGGATCGCCCTCCCTCGCGCCTGACGTTACTCTTTCTCCTTTTCGTCATCTCCTCCTGCGGCACGCAGGAGACAACGGTCAAACCGCCGCCACAGTCATTCCCTTCCTCTGAAGCCACCAACGCAACGACTGTCTTTCTAACCGGCGCCGTCGTAACGACCAAGATCAAGAGCGAGCGCATCGTCAGCTATGCCGATCGCGATTCCGCGTGGTCACATGGCCTGCTGGTGGACTTCTTTGATGCCGAGGGGAAACATTCATCGGTGTTGCGCGCCGACTCTGCGCTTCTCCGTGAACGCCGCCGCGGCCTGGAAGTCTTCGGGAATGTCGGGATCACCACCGACAAGGGCACGAAACTCAAGTCTGATCATTTGGCCTGGAACGATTCAAACCGGGTGATCCACACCGACGGTTATGTCGTCATCACCCGCGACAAAGATGTCATGGCCGGCTACGGCTTCGAATCGGACCCGGAACTCACTCATATCAAACTGCGCCGCCAAGTCACCGGCACAGTCACCGACACCAAGAAACTCACCGATTCACTTTAATACTCAATATCAGCCCCGAAGGGGCTTGAGTATCAGGTCTACCTACAGCGCCTTCGCCACCGCCTCGGCCACCTCGAGCGTCGTGTTGCTGCCGCCCATGTCGTACGTCCGGACCTTGCCGTCCTTGATGACCTTGGCAATTGCCTTCTCCAAACGTGATGACATGACTGTCTCGCCGAGCCAATCGAGCATCAACTTGACCGTGAGAATCGTGGCCATCGGATTGACCTTGTACATGCCGGCGTACTTCGGCGCCGAACCGTGGGTCGGTTCGAACACAGCGTAGTTGTCGCCGATATTCCCCGATGACGCAAACCCAAGCCCCCCCACCAACTGTGCGCACAGATCGGAAATGATGTCGCCGAACATGTTCGAGGTTACCATCACACCGTAATCTTTGGGGTTCTTGATCAACCACATGCACATCGCGTCAATGTTGGCTTCATAGAATTGGATGCCGGGGTACCCCTTCGCCACTTCCCGGGCGGTACGGGTGATCAGGCCCGAGGTCTCGCGCAGTACGTTGGGCTTCTCCACCAGTGTCACTGACGGATACCTGTACTTCTTGGCGTACTCAAATGCCGAGGTCACAATCGTGCGGCTCGCCGGTCTGGTGATGATCCGGCAAGAGATCGCAAGGTCTTCGGCCTTGACCTTGTCGAACTTCTTCATGCTTTTGTTGTGCTCGATCAGCTTGGCGCGCAGATCGTCGGCCACCGGATGAAATTCCACGCCGGCGTACAAATCCTCGGTGTTCTCCCGGAAGACAACCAGGTCGATGTCGTCGCGATAGTTGAGCGGATTGCCGGGGTACGCCTTGCAGGGACGAAGATTCGTGTGCAGGTTGAACGCCTGCCGCAAACCCACAATCGGGGAGGAGTATTTCAATCCTTTTCCTTTGAGCGACGCTGCCAGTTCGGCCTCGGCCTCCTCCTTGGGTTTCGATGTAATCGCGCCAAAGAGGGCACACCTGGTTTCCCGCAGAATCTTCAGCGTACGCTCGGGGAGCGGATTGCCCTCCTCGCACCAGAACTCCCAGCCGATATCCGCGTTAATGTAGTCCGCGTCAAGTTTGAGCGAATCGAGCACAACCCGTGCCGCATCCAGAACATCCTTGCCGATCCCGTCTCCAGGCATCCACGCAATCTTATACTTGGCCATTGTAGGTTCTCCTTCCTATCGGTTGAGTCGGGCGCAAGTATTGCCGGAGTTTGCCGGCTTGGACAAGTGAAATCGGCTGGGTTCGGACAAAATGTAGGTCAATCACACACGGCCGGTGCGCTACAGTCACAGACTCGTTGACCTTCGATGTCAGAATGTGGTTCGATTACAACGGGTCGGTCGGACCATGGTTGACAACGCACTGTGCCACTGTGATATTGGCTCGCCCGGCCGGGCAACCAACCGGTCGAAGGTGATTATGGCGCGTCTACACGAATATCACGGCAAACAGCTCCTAAGGGAAGCAGGATTTGCTGTCCCCAAAGGGCAGGTCGTCCGCTCGCAAGGTGAGGTCCCGGCGGCCCTGGCAATCAGTGGACTTCCCGCCGTGGTCAAAGCGCAGGCCTGGACCACATCCCGAGCGGCTCAGGGCGCCATTGCCATCGCCGACAACGCTGGTGACGTCACCGCCGCGGCGGCACGAATGCTTTCGTTGAAGATCGGCGGCTTCGATGTCACCGAAGTCCTGATCGAAGAAAAGGTCGACATCAACCGTGAATTCTACGCCGGCATCGTCGTCGATGATGCCAACAAGACCCCCGTCGTGATCTTCTCTTCCATCGGTGGCTCCGGAATAGAGGAGTTGGCGCGCAAATACCCGAAGAATGTTTCCAAGACTCCGGTTGATGTGCGCTTCGGCCTGCGCGAGTACGAAGCGCGCGAGGCGGTGCGCAAGACCGGTGTGACCGGCTCGTTGCAAAACGAGTTGACGAAGGCATTGCTGACACTCTATCGCGTTGCCCGCCAATGGGAAGCCCGCTCGGCGGAGATCAATCCGCTTGTGCTCCGTGGCGATGGCAAGCTCGTCGCCTGCGACTGCCGGATCACTGTCGATGACAGCGCGGTCTTCCGCCATCCTGAGCTCAAAATCGAAATCGCCCGTGAATTCGGCCGGCCGCCAACCGCCCTGGACAAGATCGCCTGGTCTGTCGAGAAGGACGATTACCGGGGCACCTTCTACTTCATTGAAATGGCGCGCGGCTACAAGAAGGGCGAAGGATTCATCGGCTTCCATGGTGCGGGCGGAGGCGGCTCGATGATGTCGATGGATGCACTGGTGAAACGCGGGTACACGATCGCCAATTTCACCGACACCTCCGGAAATCCGCCGGCATCCAAGGTCTATCGTGCCGCCAAGATTATTCTCTCCCAGCCCAACATCGATGGCTACTTCGGTTCCGGTTCGGGTGTTGCGTCGCAGGAGCAGTTCCATTCGGCACGCGGCCTGGTCAAGGCGTTTTGGGAGGAGAATCTCTCGATTCCCGCCGTGATCCGGCTTGGCGGCAATGGTGAGGACAAGGCGATCCAGATTCTCACCGAATACACGAAGAATCTCCCGGCTCCGGTGGAAGGTTACAAGAAGGACGACACAGCTGATTTCTGCGCCCAGCGCATGCAGAAACTGCTCGAGGCGCAACCGGACAAAGCCGCCCCGCGCCAGATGGCCCTGCCGGTCACTCCGGACTTTACCGCCAAAGATCCATACTCGTTTGAAACACCAACCGGGAAAGTCGTGCTCGATCACGCACTGTGCCGCGAGTGCCAGACCAAGAGCTGCGTTCAGACCTGTGTGCCGCAAATCCTCAAGAATCAGGATGGCGTTGTTGTCCTGAACATCTCACGAGAGGACGCCAAAGCCGGTAAGTGCATCGAATGTCTGGCGTGCGAAGTCGAGTGCCGTATCGGCGGCAATTCCGGTGGCCGGGTAATCCTCCCGATCCCCGGACTGGAAGAATACCGCGCAAAGATAATGGGGGCTTAGTCGCAGATTCCGTAGGGGCGCCCCTATGTGGGCGCCCGGCTCCGAATGCACGCAACGGTAACATATGAGCATCCTCGTCGACGAAACCAAGACAGTCATTGTGCAGGGCATCACCGGCCGCGAGGGGATGGCGCGCACCCAGCTCATGCAGCGCTACGGCACCCGGGTTGTCGCCGGCTGCACACCCGCCAAAGGGGGACAGGATGTCCTGGGTGTGCCGGTCTTCGATACCGTCATGGAAGCTGTCGAGAAGATGGGTTCCATCGATGTCTCCACGATCTTCGTCCCCGCGCCGCTGGTGAAGAACGCGGCTCTCGAAGCCATCGCAGCGGGGATCAAACTCCTCGTAATCGTGCCCGACCGTGTCCCAATTTATGATGTTCTAGAGATCGCCGCTGCCGCCAAGGATGCCGGTGCCCGTTTCATCGGTCCCAATACGCTGGGACTCCTGTCACCCGGCCGGGCGGTATTCGGCATGATCGGCGGATCGGCCTCTTCGGCAAAGGATTGGTTCCTTCCCGGGCGCGTGGGCGTGACCTCTCGTTCCGGTGGTATCACATCATCAATTGCGTATTACCTCTCGCGCGCCGGAATCGGGCTATCAACCATCATCCATGTCGGCGGCGATGGGATCATCGGTACCGATCATCCGGCGGTCATGGAGTTGTTCGAATCGGACCCCGATACCGATTGCGTCGTGATGTTTGGCGAAATCGGCACCTCACAGGAAGAACGCGTTGCCGACCTCATCGCATCAGGCAAATTCACCAAACCACTGGTCGCGTATATCGGCGGCAAAGGGGCGCAGTCGGGAACGCGCTTCTCCCACGCCGGTGCCATCATTGAAGGCGACCGGGGCACGCACGACGGCAAGGTCAAGCGTCTGCGTGAAGTCGGTGCTACGGTCGTCGACAACTTCGGCGATATCCCGGACGCGGTGAAGACGATCATCCGGCCGATGGAGACCGCGAAGATTCCCATAATCGAGTAGGGTGGGCTCTGCCCACCTTTTGTACGTCAGGAGCAATCATGGGCGACATGAACTGGTCATCCGCAATTACCGAGATCGGCCCCAATGTCATCCGCCTCCGCGGATACCCGGTCGAAGAGTTGATGGGCAAGATCAGCTTCGCCGAAGCCATCCATCTGGCCCTCCTTGGCGAACTTCCTGATCCCGCGACCGCCACCATCCTCAACGCGATCTTTGTCTCATCGGTGGACCATGGCACCTCGCCGCCATCTGTCCTCTCAACCGTCACCGTCGCCTCGACCGGTGCGCCGCTCGGTGCGGCGGTTGCCGCCGGCATTCTCTCGATTTCCAAATTCCACGGCGGCGCCATCGAAGATTCGATGAAGGCAATCAGTGAAGCGGTGGCTGCGGCAAAGAGCAAGGGCCTGTCGTTCGAAGATGCCGCCCTCGCCACATTTGATAGCTACAAGGCACGCGGAGCGCGCTTGCCAGGGTTTGGCCATCGCCTGCACACCAAAGACCCCCGAACGACGCGCTTGCTGCAACTGGTCGACGACCTTGGCAAGGCGAAAGACGGACTGGCGATGGCGCGGGCGCTCGAGACGACCATTGCCAAGGTGACCGGAAAGCCGCTGCCCCTCAATGTCGACGGTGCGATTGCAGCGGTATTGCTCGACCTGAACGTGCCGCCCGCCCTGGCGAATGCGTTCTTCATGATTGCGCGTCTGCCCGGTTTGGTGGCGCATGCCCATGAAGAGCGAACCCGTCAAAAACCAATGCGCCAGATTCACCCGACTGATACGACCTACGACGGTCCAGCCATCCGCCACCTTAAATGATACTGAGTGTCCACAATCCGACAGGTGGCGCGGGCTGGGAGGGCGAGGCTCCTGCCGAGCCATGTTTCCGCGCGGAAAGAGGCTCGGCAGGGGCCTCGCCCTCGCGGCATGCTCAATGGCAACGGTGCAGAGTATTGACCACAAAGTCCGTAAATAGCAGAGCGGCGATTGAGGTACCCATATCGCGCTGATAGCCACGATTGCGGACAAGGGGCTTTCAGCCCCTTGACGTCACCCCAAACCGAGTGATCCTTCGCGACAATTGTAGACCATAGCGAGGAAAATCCCATGCCCGACGAAATCCTCTCCATCTTTCCCGAGATCAACGAAATCAAGGACGCGACCCTGCGCAGCAAGACCGCCGCGACCTGGACCGCCGCAATGAAGCGCAGCACACTATCCTACGACGACCTGCGCACCATGCCGTTTACGCTGCTGGTTTCCAATGTCAACGTGACCTTCGTGGAACACGTGCGCACCGTGTGCAAAATGTGCATCGCCTGCTGGGATGTGTTGCAGAAGGCCTACGGTGACCGCAACGTGGTCGACCGCGATATCCTGGTTGCGGGCGCAATGCTCGCCGACGTCGGCAAAGTGCTGGAGTTTACCAAGAAAGACGGCCAATTCGTCAAGAGTGAGCACGGCCGTCTGCTCCGCCATCCGTTCAGCGGTGTAGGACTCTGTTGGGAGCAGGGGCTTCCCGAATCCGTGATTCACGTGGTGGCGATGCACTCCAAAGAAGCCGCCGGCGGCAAGCGTACACCGGAGGGAATCGTCCTCCACCACGCTGATTTCATCGACTTCGAACTCGTTGGCGGTTGATCGAATGTAGGGTGGGCTCTGCCCACCATTCATTGTGGAACGGGGTATTGACATGGGTCAAACAGTAGTCGAAAAGCTCGCGACCGCCCACGCTGTGGGACTGAAGCCAGGGGAGAAGGTCGTATCCGGAGACTTTATTCGTATCCGCCCCAAACACATCATGACCCACGACAACACCAGCGCGGTGATGAGCAAGTTCAAGTCGATTGGCGCTGCCAGGGTTGCCGACCCCCGCCAACCGGTGTTTGCGATCGACCACGACATCCAAAACACCACACCCGATAATCTGGCGAAGTACGCCAAGATCGAGGCCTTCGCCAAACAGCACGGCATCGATTTCTACCCGGCCGGAACCGGGATCAGCCATCAGGTGATGGTCGAGTATGGTTACGTGACGCCGGGCAGCATGGTAGTCGGCAGCGACTCTCATTCCAATCTCTATGGCGCCGCCGCCGCTCTCGGCACTCCGGTTGTGCGCACCGACGCCGCCGCAATCTGGGCGACCGGGCAGACCTGGTGGCAAGTGCCGCCGGTCGCGCGTGTGACGCTGTCCGGAGAATTGCGCCCCGGCGTGGTCGGCAAGGATGTGATCATCGCACTCTGCGGTCTATTCAATCATGATGAAGTACTCAACATGGCCATCGAGTTCAACGGCGATGGAATCGCCGGCATGTCGATGGACCAGCGCATGAGCATTGCCAACATGACGACCGAGTGGGGCGCGCTCGCCGGCATCTTCCCGTTCGACACTGTCTTGCGCGACTATCTTTACGGGCGGGCAGATTTCCTTGTGTCACGTGGAACACCGCGCTACAATCGGGCCAAAGTTGATGAGTGGTACACGCATCGGACGATGGCGGATTCCGACGCTCACTATGCCATCGATCTGACGCTGGATTTGTCTACCGTGATCCCCCATGTCTCCGGACCGAATCACGTCAAGACCATGGTTGCCCTTCCCGAGATCGAAGCGAAGAAGGTTCAGATCCACAAAGCCTACCTGCTGAGTTGTGTGAACGCCCGCTTCGAGGACCTGGCCGAAGCCGCGCAGATCGTCAAAGGGAAGAAGGTCGCCGAGGGTGTAAAATTCTATGTCGCCGCCGCGTCGGCGAATATCCAGAAGCAGGCGGAAGAGGCCGGCCATTGGCAGTCGCTCTCGGCTGCCGGCGCCATCATGCTGCCATCCGGCTGTGGACCGTGCATCGGGTTGGGGGAGGGGACGCTCGACGCCGGCGAGGTCGGCATAAGCGCCACCAACCGCAATTTCAAGGGACGCATGGGTCATCGCGATGCGCAGGTCTATCTGGGCAGCCCCGCGGTCGTGGCCGCCTCGGCTATCGCCGGTTACATTGCATCGCCCACACGGTTCGAGAACATCACCGGCCAATCCACTGCGGTCGTGCATACGGCCCCGCCGCGTCCCGCGAAACCGGTCGAGATTGTCGCCGGTTTCCCGGCCGCCATTCACGGCCGTGCTCTCTGGCTGCCGGTCGACAACCTCAATACCGATGGCATCTACGGTGGCGCCTTTACCTATAAAGACAATCTCACACGTGACGAGATGGCCGCCGCCTGCATGCTCAACTACGACCCGAATTTCCAGGCTATCGCCGTCAAGGGCGACATCATTGTCGCCGGTCGCAACTTTGGCACGGGTTCCTCGCGCGAACAGGCCGCGACTGCCCTCGACTATCGCGGCATTCAGTGTGTCATTGCCGCATCGTTCAACGAGACTTACAAGCGCAACGCCTTCAACAATGGCTTTGTGGTATTTGAGTGCCCGACTCTCGTCGATTTCCTGCGCGAGACGTTCCGTGACGACAAGGCCCCGACCATCGTCGGCCCGACACTCGATGTGGACTACCAGAAGTCGATGATCAAGTGCGACGGACGCGATTTCCCGTTTTCGCCTTTAAGCACTGTCGCACAGGAACTTGTAGTGGCCGGTGGGGCCGAGAATGTGGTGAAGAAGCAACTCCCAGGCACCTGACCATCAAGTGCCTGGGAAACGACCGGCTAACGTCTCGGCTACATTTTCAGTTGTCATTTCCGGAAATTCTGCGTAATATATCCGTCTCCCAAAAGGCAGGGAGACTGATTGGAGTGATGACAATGAAGGCAGAAATCCACCCGAAGTACTATGACACCAAGATCCACTGCGCCTGCGGGAATGAGATTCCGACCCGGTCGACCGTGAAGGACCTCCACGTCGAAATCTGCTCCGCCTGCCACCCGTTCTTTACCGGCAAGCAGAAGCTCATCGACACGGCGGGACGAGTTGAGAAGTTCCTGAAGAAATACGGCATGACTCAGGCGACTCCGGCTGCCGCCGCTCCTGAGAAGGCCGGCCAGAAGTCATAGCGATTCATCAGCCCCGCAAGGGGCGTTCACGCGACGGGTGCGCAAGCATCCCGTCGCGTTTGTATTGTCGGGAGTTGAGGAGTTGCGGGTTGGTTGCCGGAACGGAAGGACAACGCAGATTGCGCCGCGAGCGGCAAGGGGCTGAAAGCCCGTTGTCCTCGACGAATGGCGCACCCATTGCGGACAAGGGGCTTTTAGCCCCTTGCGAACGGCGCAAACGACACACTCGCGGACAAGAGGCTTTTAGCCCCTTGCACACCGCCACAATACCGGGAGATTAGCCACTACCATGTCTGAAACCAAAGTCGGCGGCCAGGCCGTCATTGAAGGCGTCATGATCCGGTCCCCCGAGCGCATCGCCACCGCGGTGCGTGATCAAAAGGGTCGTATCGTGGTGCACTGGCATGACTACCGCTCGCTGACCAAACGCAAGCGCTGGCTCAATATCCCGGTTGTCCGCGGCGCCATCTCGTTTTTCGAAATGCTGATCCTCGGCATCTCCTCGCTCAATTTCTCCGCCGAAGTGGCCACGCGTGAGGACAAGGGCGATGTGACCAAGGACCAGGGACCAACGGCCCCGGGTGCAGAAGCGGACGCCAAGAAGCCGGGGATGACTCCCGCGCTGATTCTGACCACCGTTGTGGGTCTGACCGTCGGTATCTTCTTCTTTCTCTTTATCCCGCTCTGGATCGTCCGTGTCCTCGGATTCCAGAAGGGGGCAATTGGATTCAATCTCATGGCCGGGCTGATCCGCATGACCATGTTCGTGGGCTATGTCTGGGCTCTCAGCTTCTTCCGCGATTTCCGTCGTCTCTTCGAATACCACGGCGCCGAGCACATGTCGATTTTCGCCTATGAGAATGGCGAGGAACTGACGCTCGAAAACGTTCGCAAGTATGAGACCTTTCATCCACGTTGCGGCACCAGCTTTCTGTTCATCGTTGCCCTGTCGGCGATCCTGGTCTACTCGATCTCCGATTCGCTCTATCAGGTGATCTCTGGAAGTCCCCCGCCGCTGCTCAACCGGTTTCTGGTCCATTTTCTCTTGCTGCCATTTGTTGCGGGTTCATCTTTCGAATTGCTGAAGGCCTCTGCCCGCCACGTGGACCGTATCTGGTGGCGGATCCTCGCCGCGCCGGGATTGTGGATTCAGCACATCACGACACGGACACCGGATACCGACCAACTCGAGGTTGCCCGCATCGCGATCTGGTCCTCTGTGGGAATGCCTCTTCCCGAGAGCGTATCGGTGGAGAATTGAGCCGGCCATGACGCTGCCCTTACTCGGAATTTTGGACGACATTGCCCGCCGCCAGGCCGACATTGAAACCCAGATGGCCGATCCGGCCGTGGTCAAGGACGCCGCCCGGATGCGGGAATTGGGACGCGAGCATCATCGCCTGGCCGACATCCTCGAAGTTTCCGAGCGTTATCGCACGACCCTGACCCAGATTGACGAAGCGATTGCAATCATCGATCAGGGCGAGGATGAGGAGTTCGTCGACCTGGCGCAGGAGGATCGGGCCCGTCTCGAAATCGAAAAGACGACGCTCGAAGACCGAATCCGCGAGCTGATGACCCCGGCCGATCCTAATGATGACAGGGCGGCGATTGTCGAAATCCGTGCCGGCACCGGCGGGGAAGAGGCGGCATTGTTTGCCGCCGACCTGATGCGCATGTACATCCGCTATGCCGAAAAGCGTGGCTGGAAAGTCGAAATGCTCGGCTCCAACGCCACCGGCGTCGGCGGCTTCAAAGAAGCGAGCTTCTCGGTCGAAGGCACCCACGCTTACGGCACGCTCAAATTCGAATCGGGCGTCCACCGCGTCCAGCGCGTGCCGGCCACCGAGGCCTCCGGTCGAATTCACACTTCGGCCGCATCCGTCGCGATCCTACCCGAGGCCGATCCGGTTGAAATCGACATCAATCCCAACGAGCTCAAAATCGATGTCTACCGCTCGTCAGGACCGGGAGGGCAGTCGGTCAATACCACTGATTCGGCTGTGCGCATCACGCACCTTCCGACCAACACCGTGGTGACCTGCCAGGACGAGAAATCGCAGCTTAAGAACAAAAACAAAGCCCTGAAGGTTCTGCGTGCCCGTCTCTACGCGGCCGCCGAGGCCGACCGCAATGCCAAGCTCGCTGCCGAGCGCAAATCGATGGTTTCCACCGGCGACCGCTCCGCCAAGATTCGCACCTACAACTTTCCGCAAAACCGGGTCACCGATCACCGCATCGGGCTGACGCTTCAATCGCTCGATCAGATCATCGACGGTGATCTCGGCGATCTTGTCGAAGCCTTGCTCGAAGATGACCGCCGCCGCCGCATCCAAGCCGGCGCTGAAGCCCTAACCACGCCACAGGCATAACACGATACCCCAGCCCCGGAGGGGCGACGGAAGTTAGCCCATGGCGCCAGGGCGCCAGGGCGTGTTGAAAAGCCCAGATCAATCAAGCCGAAGCCTGATAATTCGGGTGCCACGGACAAGGAAGACCGAGCGGCTTTTCTGCTCGGTCTTCCTTGTCCGTGTCTTTCTACTGTTTGCGAGAAGAAGACACGGACAAGCAGATTCTCCAAAGACCCGGAGAATCTGCTTGTCCGTGGCACCCCGCTGGTGAACTAGGCTCTTCAACACGCCCGCCAGCCATGGGTCCGGCATGCCCAAGAAAACCATTGCCCCAAACCCCTCTCTCCGTCAAATTGCCACTTCGAGACGACCCGATGACCGATATCAAAGCCATCGAAGAAGCGGGATCCTATGTAGCGGCGCAGGCGGGCAAGGCCGGTGCCACGTATGCCGACTTCCGGGCGGTGGCCATCACGGCCGAGGCGGTCCGTCTCTCGGATGGCAAGCCCGATCTCATCAATCGCAAAGTGACCTTTGGCTATGGCATCCGTGCTCTGGCCGATGGCGCCTGGGGATTTGCGGCCACGCCCGATCTCACCAAAGCTTCCGTATCGGACAGCCTGCGGGAAGCGGTGCAAATCGCCCGCTCCTCGGCGCAGCTCGCACCCCGTCCGGCACAACTCGCTCCTTTGTCGCCAGTGCACGGCGATTACAAGACACCGCTCAAAACCGATCCGTTCTCCCTGGCCCTAAAAGAAAAAGTCCAGTATCTCCAGCACCTCGACGAGTTATTGAAGGCCACTCAGGGGATCAACAGCACCGGAACATTTCTCGATTTCCGCCGCGAGGAGAAGTGGTTTTACTCTTCGGCGGGGTCGGTTGTCACGCAGAACATTGTCCATTCGGGTGGCGGATTCACGGCGGCTGCGAAGCGCAGCCGGCGTGAGGTGGGGGAGCGGTCGTACCCGACTTCGGGTGGCCAATACGCCTCCGGCGGGTACGAGATCATCACCGCGCTGGGAATGGAGTCGGCCTGCCCGGAGATCGCACAGCAGGCGCTGGCATTGCTGGATGCCCCGAGTCTGACCGAACGGCGGACCAATCTCATTCTGGCGGGAGATTTGGTTTCCCTCCAGCTTCATGAGTCGGTCGGACACCCGTTGGAACTCGACCGCGTTTTTGGTTCGGAACGCAATTTCTCCGGTACCAGCTTCGCGACTCCCGAGAAGCTCGGCAACTTGAAGTATGCCTCGTCGATCGTGACCATCAAATCCGACCCAACCGCCCCCGGTGGCCTCGGTTCATTCGGTTTTGATGATGAAGGTGTGCTGGCCCATGCTGCGACTCTGATCGACAAGGGGCTGCTGGTCAACTACCTGTCGTCGCGCGAAACCGCCGCCCGCGTGAACAAGGACTCCACCGGCGCGATGCGCGCCGAATCGTGGACCGACCTGCCGCTGGTGCGCATGACCAATATCAATCTCACGCCGGGAAGCGGCACGTTAGAGCAGCTCATCGCCGACACCGAGGATGGTGTTCTGATCTCCACGCCCGACAAATGGTCGATCGACGACCGCCGGGAGAACTTCCAGCTTGGCGGCGAAATCGCCTGGGAAATCAAAGGCGGCAAACGCGGCCAGATCTTCAAGAATGCTGTCTACAGCGGCTCAACCGTGGATTTCTGGAATTCCTGCGACCGCATCTGCGGTCCCGAGGAATATCGCATCTGGGGCACACCCTCGTGCGGCAAGGGTCAGCCCGGCCAGAACATGCGCACCGGCCAGGGTGCCTCACCCGCCCGTTTTCGCAATGTGAAAGTCGGCCAGCCGGCCTAGCAACGGTATATCGATGCCCGACCCAAGCGACCAAATCTTATCATCCCTTGATGCCGCGCTCAAGCGGTCGGCAGCCGATGCCACCGAGCTGGTGTATGTCGGGACTCGTGATGCCACGACCCGGTTTGCGGAAAACGGCATCCATCAGAACATGCTCTCATCCGACGGGCGCGTGATTGTCCGGTTGATGAAAGACGGCCGCGTTGCCGTTTCCTCGACGAATGATCTGTCCGTGTCAGGCCTGGACCGCGCCATCGCCGATGCCTTGGAGATCGCGTCCTTCCTGGCGCCCGACGCTGCGTTTCCAGGCTTCGTGAAATCCGACACAGCGCCGGTGGTCAACGCGTTCGACCCGGCCATGGACAGTTGTCCGCCGGAACGCCGTGCTCAAGCCGTGTCCCACATTGTGGATCAAGCCAAGCCGGCTGGTGTTCAGGCTTCCGGGCTCTTCCGCCTGACAACCAGCCGTGTTGCCATCGCCAATTCAGCCGGAACGCGTCAATATCATCAAGACACCGTCGCCGAGTTATCCGTGTCGGCCTCCGATGATCCGACTTTTGGGCAAGGGTGGTCGACCGGTGTCAGCCACAAGATCGACCAACTCGACCCAAAGGAACTGGGACGGATTGCCATCGACAAAGCGGTCCGCTCGCGCAATCCCCAAACGCTTCCCGCCGGTGAATACACGGTGATTCTGGAACCAGCGGCGGTCGGCCAGCTCCTCTTGTTCCTCGGGTTCCTCGCGTTTTCGGGGAAATCGTTTGCCGAAGGGCGCGGGATCTTCTCGGGCAAGATCGGCGAGCTCGTCACCGGCGCGAATATCACGGTCCATGATGATCCGTTCCTGGCCGAATTCACCGGCATGCCGTTCGACTATGAGGGCGTACCCAAGCGCAAAATGGCGTTGATCGAAAACGGTGTCGCGCGGGGAGTCGCCCATGATTCCCGATCGGCCAAGCTCGCCGGGGTTGAATCGACGGGGCACGCGCTGCCCGCCGACAATCCGCGGGGTGCCTATCCCAAGAATCTGGTCATGGCGCCCGGCGATGCGACGCTCGATGACATGATCGCATCCACCTCGATGGGGCTTTTGATCACCCACTTCTGGTACATCAATTACCTCAACCCGATGAAGGCCCAGGTTTCCGGATCCACGCGTGACGGCACCTTCCTGATTGAAAACGGCGCCATCACCAAACCGGTCCGCAATCTCCGGGCGACGCCGACGATTCTGGAGGCCTTTGCCAAGGCCGACCAGATCGGGAAGGATCGGGTGGTCTATCCCCAGTACTCTGCCGCGATGTATGTCCCGGCGATGAAGATCGCCGGCATGACCTTTGTGGAGGATACCGAATGATGAACCGGCGGCGATTCCTCACTCTGACGACCTGCGCGGCGGGCGTGCTGCTGCTGCCGCTTGAATCGGTGTGGCCGGCCCTGCCCACATCCATACCTGACGACCGCGAGGCCCAGCGGCCAAGAATGCTTTACGGTGCCGCCGGACGCGACTGTGCCCGCTATCGAGGCGCCGCCGCGATGGCCGATGTCTCCGGCTGGCCCGATCTCCAATTCTAACCGGCTCCACCCCGAGTTTGCACTCGATGACAATCGGCGAAATTCGGCGCCAGACCACCGCTCGCCTGCGGCCAGTGGCCGGCGATTTGGCAGCACTGGAAGGCGACCGCATGCTCGGCTTCCTGATGAACTGCGGGCCGACCGAACTCACTCTGCGCGCCGGAAACGCCATCCAATCGGCTGACGAGGAGAAGCTGGCCACGTTCGTGGCCGACCGGCTGACCGGCCGCCCACTCGCCTATGTCATCGGACATGTGGAGTTTTACGGTTTGGACCTGCTCTGTGATCCGCGCGCCCTGATTCCGCGTCCGGAAACCGAGGAACTGGTTGCCGCCGCATTGGATTGCCTGCCGGAGCCACGGAGCGTCATTCGCCCGCTGGCTGTCGACATCGGTACCGGGTCCGGCAACATCGCGTTGGCGATGGCAAACCAGCGCCCCGATCTGCACATCATTGGCACCGACATCGACCGCCAGGCGCTGATTCTCGCGGACGAAAATCGCCGGCGTCTGGATCTCGGAACGCGCGTCCAGCTTGTCGGGGGACGGTCGCTGACTATGTTCCGTCCGGCGGCGATCTTCGACCTCATCGTCTCGAACCCGCCCTATGTCGTTCCGGGTGATCCCAACCTCGACCGGTCGGTGGTCGATTTTGAACCACACGTGGCACTTTTCGCCGGCCCTTCGGGATTGGAAATCCTCTTCGAATTGCTGGTGGGGGCTGAGATACTTCTCAAACCGGGTGGATGGGTCGTCAGCGAAATCGGATTTGGGCAGGGGAACGAAATCCGCGACTTCCTGCGGACCCGCCCGATCTGGGGAGATCCAGTGATTCACCGTGACCTCGCCTACATCGAACGCATCCTGACCGTCCAGCGCCGCCGTTAGCGACCTCCAGAAGACCAGAGCACGACAATGTTGTTCAGATGTTGTTCATTCGTGTGATCCACTGACTTAAGGGTGCGTGGAATACCTGTCACCCTAGTGAGTTCGAGAGGCCGGAAAGAAGTGTCCGGCCTGCCGGTATCGCTTCAATCTGGTTGTCCGGACGATTCTGTCCGGTCTCTTCAAACACGCTTTTGGGACAGTGGCATACACGGTCGAGAATTATCGTCTGCGGGCCAAGGCTCCGCTAAATTAAAACATCAAGATTGCAAGTAATCAGCCCCCACATCTTGACACGTTAGTTCTGTGCTGCTATGCTTGAGGTTGGTGGTGTTATGCTGTCTAGCCAGAACTCTAACAAACTCACTTAACAGGAGGGTGCCTAATGGAGAACTATCGGCGGAAGGTTTGGAGTGGTGTTCTGCTGCTTATGACCAGCATTGTCGTCGCGTCTTTCCCTGGGAGTGCAAAATCTCTGTGGGCGCAAACCCCTAAGGTTTACGTCGATCTAGGTGATACCACCTCTGGTTGGAATGTGCAGGATACCATTACCGTCTTCATTCAGAACATGGACGAGCCAATTGAATATTTTCAACTCCTGGTTACCATGAGTCGGCCCGACCTGGCTTACTGGGATTCAATCGCGATCTGGAGCAGTGCGGGAACTCTGACTGCCAGCTGGTCTGTGGGGTTGCAATATTACAGCCCCGCGGCCATACAAATCACCGGTTACGGAACCGCCATTCCCGCCTACACATCCGGCAATTTGATCAAATTGCTTGTCCACACGGTCTGTCCAGACGCTTGGGCGGATACCCTTCAAGATCGTACTGTTTCCTTCACGGCCGGTGGCGTTGGCAGTTGGTTCATGACGCCCACCTTCTCATTCATTTCACCTGTGGACTGGACCAGCGGGAGCGTAACGGTGCGCCCGACCTCCCGAGGCGACTTAAACCAAGACCAGGTCACAGACATATTTGACATAACCGCGCTTCAGGACTATCTCTTCAATAATGGTCCGTCATGCCCGCCCACGCTCGCCGATGTCAACTGCGATGATGTGGCGGACATCTTCGACCTGATCTACTTGATTGAGTACGTCTTCAACAACGGACAGCCTCCGTGCTGAGCACTTAGGGATTGCAGCGAGTTTTCGTTCCTGGCGTTGATGAGGGTGGGGGGATTGACTCTCCGCCCTCGTCGCGTCATGTTGGATCCCAGAATCCACCGAAGAGCCGGGGACCAACATGGGTGGCGGGGCCTTGTAGTATTGCCGAATCACTACATTTCGAGATACGATCCCCCGGGGGGACAATTGCTCATACTGCGTCCGGTGCTTCCCATGGGCATCCCTCGTCAAGAAGCCAATGGATGCCGTCGGTTAAGGCGCGGTCGCCGGTTTAAGGACGATCACCCTTGAGACCACCCTTCCGCTTCTACCGCCACGCCATAATCGTCCGCTTTCTTCTCCAGATCATCATCCGTTCCGATGGTCTCATGAGGTCCCGCCGCTCCTAAAGTCCCACCTGCTGAGGAGGTGATGTGCGCACGGGATGGAGAAGTAGATTGTGTTGTGGATCAACGACTTGAGAGCGCACAGGATGAAATCGCAGACGAGATTCAGGCCTCTTCCCGGACTGTGAAAGTGGGAGGTGGGACAACTTGATGCGGCCTCGAATTCACGAGGCACTGTCTGACAACACGCCATTGCGTGAGCTGGACCTTGTCTCCGCAACCCGCCCCATTCAAATTCTGAGAACTTCAACTGGCTGTCAAAATCAGACCTCACCTTATGTAGATCAGAGGTCGCCCGTCTGCGGATCGTATTGCGGTTGGGACCTCCCCGTCAGCCCGCCCCCCGCCGCAGGCGCGGTGGTCCCGCTTCCACCAAACTGTCACGCACGTTAACTCCTTGTCATCCCAAGCAGATTTGCCCGGTCTGCTGATGCAACAAATGAGAGAAAAAAAACCATTTAGGGTATTGACAGATCGGGGGGTGGGGTCTATATTCAGTTCGCCAAGTGATGTTACCACATGCGATATGGTACAAAGCTGAAACACAGGTAGTTCTACAAGAGTCTCGGGTGGCGGCGCTGGTCGGACGGATTGAAGTCATGGTCTGAGGCGGCAAGCGCAGTAACCACCAAGGTCACACCGCGAAGTTCGCGGACAAGTTCACCAACCCGCTCGCAGCGGGAAATGGAAAGGCAGACAGCAGTCGGACGATTCGGCTCACGAGCGTGGCCCGGTGTGGGAATGTCTCCTGAGAGGATCTTCGGTGAACGCAAGTGACAGTGGAAACGCGAATTGGGAGGTCGTGAATGGTCCACACGCCTTACATTTCTTCGAGTTTCTTGTCCTGCACGCGGTTGGGTGTCGAGACTCCGTGTCTTGATGCGGCCGCTTTTCGTGTCTGTGTTTCGGGCGTTTGGGCCCCAAGCCTCTGTTGAAAAAATCGCCGGTGCCCCACGCTCTTGTGCCGCCGGCTGGGATTGAAAACCATGATTGATGTTGTTAACCATCAACCCAACCAATTTTCGGTGAAAGGAGGTGTTGCGAACGAAGAGTCTTTAAACGCTCGCTTCAACCAACAGAAACCGTGAACGATTTAGACATCTACGGAGGTGAGGTTTAGAGAAAATCGGTATTGAGGCACAAAGCAAATGCTCAGCGCGAAATCAGGGGGAATGACTATCGCGTGGATTCCCCGACAGAATGTGTCTCTCTTTGGGGAGTTCGAAAACGTCAACTGAGAGGAATTTTAAAGGAGCAAAACAGATGAAGCGTTTTGCATTAACAATTTGCCTGGCAGCCTGTTTGGTTTTCCTGTCGAGTGCGGCGATCTTTGCGGCCAACCAAATGACCGTCGAGTCGCTCACGATCGGGGCTGGTGGCACTGCCAACATCGGTGTGTTCGTCACCAACGACCTGGCCCTCAAGTACATCATCGCGCCGTTGACTATTCGTACCGTTAGCGGTGGATCATTCATCACAAGCCTGGGTCTCACTGTCAATTCGGGCCGTATGAATGGCAAGCTCGCCGATGTCATGATCTACAACGGTTATCAGGCTCCCGATGCGGCCGCGTGCGGCACGGGATTCGGCACGATTTGGCCGGGTCCTGATGCGACTCCGTCTACTGGAGACGAAGGTCTTGATGTGAGCACCATGCCGGTTAGCTCGTCTCCGGCTGGAATGATGATCGTTCGTGGTATCATCCTTGGAGCGACTCTGCCAGCCGGTACGGATGGCACCTCGCCCTCGTTCACAATCAACGCCGGGACGAACCCGATTTGTCCCGGGTCGTTCGAGATTGACACCGCTTGCGCCGATCCGGCAAATCACTTTGTTTTCGTGAGAGCCTCCGGCACACCGCCGATCGTTGCGGTATTCAACAAGGGCGTCGTCAATGTCATTTGCAACCCGTGCCCGACCAACACCACCAATCTGGCTACCGTGAGTGCGACGGTTGGCGTCGCGGCGTCCAAGGCTCTTTCTTCCTCGGACGACGAAGCCAATACCTTCGCCAAGATCTCTGGCCCCGGTGTTGTCTCCACGACAACTCCTGGCCCGCCGGCTGGTGCTGGTACCTGGTCATACACCCCGACATGCGCCGACTACCCCGGCTTTGACGTGGTGTTCGAAGTTTACAATTCCAACGGTCAAGGCAATTGCGGCACCGCCACGTTCCACGTTGATGTGGCTGGAACCGCTCCAGTAACCAGCAACTGCGGTAACGTCTCCGTCCATTGGGGCGAGCTTGCCTCCAAGACGATCGGCGTGACCGGCGGTTGCCCGCCTTACACCTTCAGTGGTGGTGCTCCTGGTTCCGTCGATGTGAATGGCGTGTGGACAGACGAGTCCAACTGCCAGCAAGTCGGCGACCATGCGATCACCGTCACCGTGCAGGATGCGACTGGCGGATCGGCCACTTGCAACTTCACCTTGTCCGTCACCAACGATCCGGCAACCTGCTCGAATCCGGCTCCCGTGACCGCCCCGACTGGCGTGCCCCTCTCGATCACCATGGGCCCGGCCAGCCAGGCTGACGGCGATGCCCTGACTTATGCCGCGTCCGGTACTTGGCCGTCATGGCTCAGCATCTCCGGCAACCAGATCGTCGGCGCTCGTCCGTCCGGCGACAACACGCCTTACAGCGTGTGCTTCACCGCTTTTGATGGTTGTGTCACCTCGGCTCCGTGCTGCGTCGACGTGCTGTTCGAATCCCCGTATCAGATCTGCATCGTGGATCCGGATTCCGCCGCCATCGGGCACATTGTGACCTACGCGCCGTCCCTTTATGGCGTGCAAAAGACCCTCGGTATCTGGGTCAACCCGGCAACCGGTCCTTCAGGCGGCACAGGCGGCTTTGAATTCCTGATCTGCTACGATCAAAGCATCCTGATCTTCTCGAAGGTTGCCCGTGGTCCGAACCTTGATCCGTCCTTCGAGTATTTCACCTATCGCACTGGCGCCTTCGGCGGCAATTGCGGCGGTGGATGCCCGAATGGCTACGTGAAGATCGTCGGTATTGCCGACATCAACAACGGCATCACCCCCGCTCCGGGCGCGTTTGTCCTCGGCGGTGTGATTGCCCTGATCACGTTCCAGGTAGACGGCAACCTCAACAACATCGGCCTCTGTCCGCATGTTGGCTTCTGCTCGTTCGACTGCACCGACAACTCGCTGTCGTCCAAGGACGGTTACACGCTGTACGTTCCTTCCACGACCGATCCTGACATCACCCTGGGCCCGGATTGGACCTGTGTCGGCAACAACAAGCCGGGTCACGAAGTCAATCCGTTCATCGACTTCTGCTCAGGTGCGATTTGCATCCAGCGTCCGCCCGATGATCGTGGCGACCTCAACTTGAACGGCGTGGCCAACGAAATCGGCGACGCGGTCCTGTACAGCCGCTACTTCATCTCCGGCATCAACGTGTTTGAGTCCAACGCCAACCTGCGTGCGGTTCAGGTTCTTGCCAGCGACATCAACAACGATGGCATGCCTCTGACCGTCGCCGATCTGGTGTACCTCATTCGCATCATCACCGGTGACGCACAGCCGTTCCCGCCGCAGGGCTCGGGCTTCAAGCTGTCGCCCTATGCCAACTCGGTGGCCGTCAATTCTGACGTGACCAACGGTACGTTGAACATCCGCACGAACGCCAACGTCGATCTCGGCGGTGCCCTGTTCGTGTACCACTACTCTGGCGTGACGGTTGGCCAGCCCTCGCTCGTGTCGGGCACCAACCTCCAGGTCAAGTCCACCTCGGCCAACGGCGAACTCCGCATTCTGGTTTACGGAACTGCGGCGGGTGCCAAGGTCCCGGCTGGTCTCAACAACCTGATCACCGTTCCGGTCTCCGGCAACGGCACGGTCGAGCTTGCTGAGTCCCAGGTGTCGGATGCCAGCGGTGCGCTTCTGTCCGTCAACGCCTCCTCGAGAGTCCCGACCAGCTACGCCCTCCTGCAGAACTACCCGAACCCGTTCAACGCGGGCACGGTGATCCAGTTCTCCTTGAAGGACCAGTCTGATTGGAATCTGTCCATCTACAACATCGCGGGTCAGGTTGTCCGTACCTTCTCCGGTAACGGCCAGGGTCCTGTGAGCGTGTCGTGGGATGGCAGCTCCGAGAACGGCTCCTCGGTTGCCAGCGGTATGTACTTCTATCGCCTGACTGCCAAGGACTTCACCGCCACCAAGAAGATGGTGCTGATGAAGTAAAGTCTGTAGTTCACGCAATCCCGTCCCGTCCTTTTGGACGGGACGGGATCTGCTTACCAAGAAATGCGAGGCGCCGACGGAACGGCGTGCCAGGCGGACGAGAGGAGGAACAAAGACTGCACAACTGAGAACGATGAAGCCGCCCCTGCCGTCAATCAGGCGGGCAGGAGCAAATGCAGGTCGAAACAAGTTATGCTGCTTGAAGTACTGCTGATCCCCGCCCGCTGCGCCCAGTTTAGGGCGCATGATCTGTTCGCGACGGGGTTTTTTGTTGATAGAGAGGATGCCCAGTGACCACCATTGTTCGCCACAAGCTTGAGCCCACCCGCCCAGTGGACACAGTCCACCCGGTCGCCGGCGAGCCCACGCGTGTGACGACACTTGCCTCTTGGTCCTCGTCCACTTCGTCCACCTCGTCCGCTTTGTCCACTTTCACCCCACCCCCACATCGCGAAAGGACGGTGATCGGCTCCGGCGCGGAACGCCATTCCACCTAAATCCTGCGAAGCCTTGGCGAAGCAGGAATCCGCAATGCACTTACTGCGAACGGTTTGAACGCCGCCTGTCATTGCCCGGATGCCCCCCTCCCCGGAGGCCCCGAAGAGTGGGGCTAACCTGTTGACCGCCAAGCGATGCGCGGCGGCCAGCGACGACGGATGCAGTGCGGAATGTGGTGAAGCCACATGCAGGTGCAGAGAATGGCTGACCATGACGAAGTCGAAAGTATGCAAGACCTTGCAGGCATATTAACCGTCCCGAAAGGGGGCTTCTCAATGAAGTCCATGAAAACAAATCGAGAAAGATCCTGCGGAAGACCCGTGTCAGGGCTGTGCCGCATCATTCTGGTCATTGCCATTGTGTCGGCGGCATCGCTGCTCCTATCGGCTGGCTCCGCCTGGGCACAGACTCCGTCGACCCTGGACACCATGCGGATCGTGAACGTGACCATCGCGCACCCGGGCGATACAGTGAATGTCGATCTGTACATTCGCAACGCGGACACATTAGGAGCGTTCACATTTCGCGTTCGCTATGACCCGAGTGTTATCTCGCCGTTACTGGATACTGTCATAACAGGCGTTGACACGGTAATCGCCGCGGAGCGCTCAACGGAAATCCGGGGCACGGCTTTCTCCACCGTGTCTCCTGCGATGGATGCGGACATCTGGTCGGAAGGCCTTCCGTCATCGGGTGTCTACAAACTGCTCGCGTTGGATCAGGCCCCAAAATCCGCTCCCGATATCTTCCTGCCGGGTGCGGGAGCGACGGTTCGTATGCGCTGGCTCATCCGGTCCACGGCGTCCCCGCAGACGGCCAGCATCGCATTTGAGAATGACCCAGTTTATCCGCAAACGGACAACACCTTTGCTCAAATCAGCGGTTTGCTTATTTGGCGTCCTGTTCTCATCAATGGAACGATCACGATTACCACCGGAGGCGGGAACAACCCTCCTTCAATCACAAGTTGCCCTGCGCCTGTGACGGTCAGTGCCGGGCAGTTGGTGCAATTCGCTGTTCCCGCGACTGATCCCGACGGAAACACAGTTTCTCTCCTCGCGACCAACCTGCCAACCGGCGCATCGTTTTCGCCCTCAAACCCGGTAGTCGGTACGGGATCCGCGACGGGAAACTTCTCGTGGGTTCCGACGAGCTCGCAGACGGGAAACTTCACGGTCAGTTTCCAGGCGACGGATCAACCCGGTGGTCTCTCCAGCGGTTTTTGCAATGTCACAATCACGGTGACCCAGCCGACCGGAAACGTGGCACCGGTGGTGATCTGCCCGTCAAACACCAGCTATACGGTCGATCAGGGACAGGAAGTCTCGTTCAACATCAGCGCTTCGGATGCCAATAATGATCCGATTCAATTGTATCCCGTGAACGCGCCGACGGGTTATTCCCTGCTCCCCGCGAATCCGGTCAGCGGGACCGGTTCGGCGTCCGGAACGTTCAAATGGACGCCCAGCTTCACGCAGTCCGGAATTTTCTCGGTCGGATTCCAGGCCAAGGACACAGCGAATAATCTCAGCGTTATCTGCAACGTGACCATCACGGTCAATCAAGTACAGGTTGATCGCTTGTTCTCCACGTCTGCTCCCGGCCAGGAGGCGCAGGGCGGAGTCCCCGGCACGGGCGGAGTGGTGATTCCGATCAACTTTCTGAATGTGAAGGCTTCCTACGGTGTTCAGTTCGATTTTGTCTACGATGCCACGATCTTCACACCGAGCGCCATCCAAACCAGCGACAGACTCATCGGATTCACGGTATACGACAACATGGGAACCACCGCCGGACGAATTCGCATCGTCGCTTTCTCACTGACCGGCCAGTCGGTGGCGAACGGAACAACAACCGTTCTATTCAATGTGATTGGTTCGATCAATCCAGCGGTTGCACCGGGCGCCTACCCGGTGATGTTCGAAGATGCCTGGGGTTCGATCGATCCCGATCCCACCGAGCCTTCTGCATCGATCGCGACCACCGACGGCGTCATCATGGTCGACAATCTGGGCGATGCAAACCTGGACACGCGTATTGACGTCGCGGATATCGTCACGGTCGTCGGTTACATCCTCGGGACATTCCCGTTTAACCCGAGACAGTTTGGCGCGGCGAATACCAACGCCGACAATTTCGTCGACGTCTTCGATCTCCAGGCGATTATCAACCACATCTTCGGCGCCCCGGTGGTTCCGGCTCCCGGAGTGCCGCCTGTGGGTGGCACACCCGCCACCGTGCAGTTCATTTATGACCGTAACGATGGTCCCAGCGGCGCCTTCCGCCTGTCGGCCGATCTGCCTTCGGACGTCGCGGGCGCCCAAGTCGAACTGGCCTACGATCCCGCGACGGTGACACTCGGTTCTCCGGAGGCCCTTGCCGTCGCGACCAACATGCAGTTGCGGTTCCGTGACGATGGCCAGGGGCACTTGCGCGCGCTCCTCTTTAATCTGATGGGTGGTCCACCCAACATGCGGACCGGCCGGCATGATGTGTTGCGCATTCCGTTGTCTTCCGCGCCGGCACTGGGCGAACCAACGGTCCGCCTGCAGGAGCTTAAGCTCGCCGCGCCGGACGCCAGCCAGATCGAAGTTTCCGGAGTCAGTCCGGTTCCGAGAAGCTTTGTCCTGGACCAGAACTATCCGAATCCGTTCAACCCAACCACAACGATTGCGTTCACTCTGGGCGATCTCGGCAGCAGCGGTCCGTCCGTTGCCGTCTACCTCGTCGTCTACAATCTCCTGGGCCAGCAGGTGAAGACCCTGTTCGATGGGACCCTGGGGCCCGGCCGATATGAATACATATGGGATGGCACTGATCAAGCCGGACAAACGATGGCCAGCGGGCTGTACTTCTATCGCCTGACCACCGGCGGCAATTCGGAAACGAAGAAGATGGTGTTGATGAAGTAGCGAAATACGCTCTGCGGGGAAACCCGCAGAGCCAATTCAAACTATGCGCGCCCCGGCGATCAGGAAAGCGGCGACGGCCACTGTGGGACTATCTTCGTTCCGCAGCGGTTCGCGTTGTTCCGGGTACCGAGTGAATGCGAGCGCTCTGTTCTTGATTGCTGCTCTCGCCCTGCTCGTCTCTGCCAATCCCGTCCACGCGGCGGTCATCAAATCGGTTCAGCGCGGCACCGCGACTTTCACTTCCGGTGCGAATACCCTCCCGGTAACTCTGACCACGGTCGATGCCACCAAGACGATCGTCTGGGGCGGGATTCAGTGGGGCGGCGGACGCAACTCAAGCGCCAATGCCAATTCGACCCGCTTCGGCTACCAGCTCGCCAGCGGGACAACGCTCAATCTTCAACGTCTCGGTTCTCCGGCGATAACGACCGCGGCCAACTGGGAGGCGGTCGAGTTCCTTTCCGGTGTATCGGTCCAGCGCGGCACCGCTGCGTTCTCGACCGCCGCAACGACGGTCAACGTGACGATCACTTCCGCGAATCTTGCCGAGAGCTTTGTCCTGGTTTCAGTCGCAGCCAACTCGGCGAGTGGCACGATTGATGAACAGTGGACGGTGCGCGCGCAATTGACGACCTCGACCAATCTCGCACTGACCCGGAACGAGTCGGGGATCGCCCTCGATGTCTACTGGCAGGTCGTCTCGTACACTGGCGCATCGGTCCAGCGCGGGCTGACAACGATTGCCTCGGGCGCCAGTTCCGCTACCGCCACGATTACATCAGTCAATCTGGCCAAGTCGTTCCTCGTCATGTCCGGGCGCGGTGCCGCTGCGACAAATGGGATTGAAGCCCAATATTCCGTTCGCGGCCGGATCACGACCGCAACCCAGCTCACCTTTGATCGTATCTCCACAACCAACACGGCGGACGTTGCCTGGGAAGTCGTGACGTTGACCGATGCGTCCACCGTGCAGTCAGGGACAATAGCGGTTGGCAGCACGCTCACCACCGGATCAGCAACTCTGACTCCGGTCGTAATTGCCAACACGGCCACTCTCATTAATGTGCGCGGGGGGTCTGGCACCTCCACCTCCCGTCTTGATGAAATCGCCTTCACTCACAACTTGACCAGCACCACCGCGCTGGGCGTGACGCGCGACGGGACAGGCTCGGCCGCCGACGTTGCCTGGTTTGCGATCCAATTCCCAGGCGGACAGGCGCCGGTTCTCGACTCTATTCGCGCCCAGGCCGTGGCGGAGGGCGCCAATCTCACCTTCCGCACGCATGCCACCGACGCCGATGGCACGACACCGACATTCACCGTCGTTGGTGCGCCGCTCAATTCGACCTTCGTCGATTCGCTCAATGGAGCCGGTTCGTTTGTCTTCAATCCGGACTACACGCAGGCCGGAGTCATCAACGTCACGTTTATCGCGAGCGATGGAACGCTGGCGGATTCCGAAGTTGTCGCCATCACCGTGACCAACACGAATCGGGTGCCGGTGCTCGACTCGATCCGCGCGCAGAGTGTCGCCGAGGGTGCGAATCTGACCTTCCGAACACACGCGACCGATCCCGATGGCACCAATCCCACCTTCACCGTGGTCGGTGCGCCGCCCAACTCGGTGTTTGTTGATTCGCTGAATGGTGCAGGTTCGTTCGTGTTCAACCCCGACTTCACGCAGTCGGGCGTGATCAACGTGACCTTCATCACGTCGGACGGCTCGCTGGCGGATTCGGAAGTGGTCGCGATCACGGTGACAAACGTGAATCTGCCGCCGGTTCTGGATTCGATCCGGGCGAAGACGGTCGCCGAGAACGCCAACCTGACGTTCCGGACACATGCCTCCGATCCAGACGGGACAACCCCGACTTTGACGGCCGTGGGAGCTCCACCAAACGCCGTGTTCGTGGATTCACTCAATGGTGCGGGTTCTCTGGTCTTCAACCCCGATTTCACGCAGTCGGGTGTGATCAACGTGACCTTCATCGCGAGCGATGGCATTCTGGCCGATTCCGAGGTGGTGGCGATTACGGTCACGAACACCGATCGCCCGCCGGTCCGATCCCGACGGCACAGTCCCGACCCTGACGGCTCTCGGTGTCCCTCCGAATGCGACGTTTGTCGACTCGCTGAACGGCGCGGGTTCGCTGGTGTTCAATCCGGACTACAGCCAGTCGGGCGTGATTAATGTGACGTTTATCGCCAGCGACGGCACGCTGGCGGACTCCGAGGTTGTGGCGATCACCGTCACGAACGTGAACTTGCCGCCGACTTTGGATTCAATCCGGGCGAAGACGGTGGCCGAGAACGCCAATCTGACGTTCCGCACCCACGCCAGCGATCCGGACGGCACGATTCCAACATTGACTGCCGTCGGCGTTCCACCGAATGCGGTGTTCGTCGATTCGCTCAACGGTGCCGGGTCATTCGTGTTCAACCCCGACTTCACCCAGTCGGGCGTGATTAATGTGACCTTCATCTCCAGCGATGGAGCGCTCGCGGATTCCGAAGTGGTTGCCATTACGGTGACGAATACGAACCGGGTACCTGTCCTCGACGCTATTGGTGCGCAGAGTGTCGCCGAGAACGCAAACCTCACGTTCCGTACGCACGCCTCGGATGCCGATGGGACAATCCCAACCCTGACGGCAGTCGGCGTTCCGGCGAACGCCACATTCGTTGATTCACTCAATGGTGCTGGTTCCTTTGTGTTCAATCCCGACTTTACGCAGTCGGGTGCCATTAATGTGACGTTCATCGCCAGTGACGGTTCGTTGGCGGACAGTGAAGTCGTGACCATCACGGTGACGAACACGAATCGCTCACCAGTGCTGGATTCGATTCGCGCGAAGACGGTGGCGGAGGGCGCCAATCTGACCTTCCGGGCGCATGGCACTGACCCGGATGGCACGATTCCGACACTGACCGCCGTGGGTGCTCCACCGAATGCAGTGTTCGTCGATTCGCTGAATGGCGCCGGATCCTTCGTGTTCAACCCCGACTACACGCAGTCGGGCGTGATTAATGTGACGTTCATCACCAGTGACGGAACGCTGGCAGACTCTGAGCTAGTGACGATCACGGTCACAAACGTGAACTTGCCGCCGGTCCTCGACTCAATTCGGGCGAAGACGGTGGCAGAGAATGCCAACCTGACGTTCCGGACACATGCCTCTGACCCAGATGGTACCGTCCCGACTCTCAGCGCCGTCGGAGTTCCCCCTAATGCGACCTTTGTCGATTCGCTGAACGGTGCGGGATCATTCGTGTTCAACCCGAACTACACCCAATCCGGCAATGTAACCGTGACATTCATCGCCAGCGACGGATCGTTGGCCGACAGTGAAGTCGTCACGATTACCGTGACGAACACGAATCGCTCCCCGGTCCTGGATTCAATCCGGGCGAAGACTGTGGCAGAGGGCGCCAATCTCACCTTCCGGACGCATGCGACTGACCCGGACGGCACGAATCCGACGTTTGTGGTCGTCGGGGCACCACCCAACTCAGTGTTCGTCGATTCGCTTAATGGTGCTGGTTCATTCGTGTTCAATCCCGACTACACGCAGTCGGGCGTCATCAATGTGACGTTCATTACCAGCGACGGAACCCTGGCTGACTCGGAAGTTGTGGCGATCACAGTCACGAACGTGAACTTGCCGCCGGTGCTCGATTCGATCCGAGCCAAGACCGTGGCCGAGGGCGCGAATCTGACCTTCCGCACCCATGCGACCGATCCGGACGGCACGATCCCGATACTGACGGCCATTGGCTTGCCACTCAATGCTACGTTCGTCGATTCGCTCAACGGTGCCGGATCATTCGTCTTCAATCCGGACTTCACGCAGTCGGGCGTCGACAACGTGACGTTCATCACCAGCGACGGGACACTGGCTGACTCGGAAGTGGTGGCGATAACAGTTGCGAACGTGAGTCTACCGCCGGTTCTGGATTCGATCCGGGCGAAGACTGTCGCCGAAGGCGCCAATCTTACTTTCCGGATACACGCGACGGATCCCGACAGCACGATCCCCACACTAACCGCCGTGGGTGTGCCAGCCAATGCAGTGTTCGTCGATTCGCTCAACGGCGCCGGTTCGTTCGTGTTCAATCCGGACTACACCCAGGCGGGTGGCATTAACGTGACCTTCATCACCAGCGACGGCACGCTTGCCGATTCTGAGGTGGTCACGATTACGGTGACGAATGTGAACCTTCCGCCGGTCCTTGATTCGATTCGCGCCAAGACGGTTGCGGAGAATGCGAATCTGACCTTCCGGATTCACACAACCGATCCGGACGGAACAATCCCGACCCTGGCCGCGGTTGGTGTACCGCCCAACGCGACTTTCGTCGATTCGTTGAACGGTGCTGGTTCCTTCGTGTTCAATCCGGACTTTACCCAGTCGGGTGTCATTAATGTAACGTTCATCACCAGTGACGGTGCCCTGGCCGACTCCGAGCTCGTCACGATCACGGTGACGAACACGAACCGTGCCCCGGTCCTGGATTCGATTCGGGCCCAGACGGTAGCAGAGAATGCGAATTTGACGTTCCGCACTCAGGCGACCGATCCGGATGGCACAGTCCCGACCTTTACGGTTCTAGGCGCTCCGCTCAACGCAACTTTCGTCGATTCGCTGAACGGCGCCGGTTCCTTCGTCTTCAATCCGGACTTCACTCAGGCGGGCGTGTTCAATGTGACGTTCATTAGCAGTGACGGGACATTGGCGGATTCCGAAGTCGTCGTGATCACGGTGACCAACACGAACCGTGCGCCGGTTTTGGACTCCATCCGTGCGCAGACCGTTGCCGAGGGCGCTAATCTCACCTTCCGCGCCCACGCAACTGATCCAGACGCCACAATTCCCACGTTGACCGCGATCGGAGTACCTTTGAGTGCGGCATTTGTCGATTCGCTCAACGGTGCTGGTTCCTTCGTCTTCAATCCCGACTTCACCCAGTCGGGTGTCATCAATGTGACGTTCATCACCAGTGACGGGACGTTGGCGGATTCCGAGGTCGTCACGATCACGGTGACGAATGTAAACCTGCCGCCGGCACTCGACTCGATCCGGGCCAAAACCGTTGCCGAAGGCACGAATCTGACATTCCGTACGCACGCGACCGATCCAGACGGCACAGTCCCGACGCTAACTGCGATTGGTGTTCCTCCGAATGCAACTTTCGTCGATTCACTCAACGGTGCCGGTTCCCTGGTCTTCAATCCCGACTTCACGCAGTCTGGTGTCTTCAATCTCACGTTCATCACCAGTGACGGCACATTGGCCGACTCCGAGGTTGTCGCGATCACGGTCACGAACGTGAATCTGCCGCCGGTGCTGGATTCGATCCGTGCCAAGACTGTCGCCGAAGGCGCGAATCTGACCTTCCGGGCGCACGCGACCGATCCAGACGGCACAATCCCGACGCTAACAGCGATCGGAGTTCCACCAAACGCGACGTTCGTCGATTCACTCAACGGCGCCGGTTCCTTGGTCTTCAATCCCGACTTCACGCAGTCGGGTGTGATTAACGTCACGTTCATTACGAGTGACGGCACATTGGCCGACTCTGAGGTCGTGGCGATCACCGTGACGAATGTGAACCTGCTGCCAGTCCTCGACTCGATCCGTGCCAAGACAGTCACTGAGGGCGCGAATCTATCCTTCCGCACACACGCGACCGATCCGGACGGCACGATCCCGACCTTGACCGCCGTTGGAGTTCCGCCCAATGCGGTGTTCGTAGACTCTTTGAATGGTGCTGGTTCATTCGTGTTCAATCCCGATTTCACTCAGTCGGGTGTCATCAATGTGACCTTCATCAGCAGTGACGGGACATTGGCGGATTCCGAAGTTGTGGCGATCACGGTCACGAACGTAAACTTGCCGCCGGTGCTCGACTCGATCCGGGCGAAGAGTGTCGCCGAGGGCGCCAATCTGACTTTCCGGACGAATGCGACTGATCCGGACGGCGCAATCCCGACCCTGACGGCCATTGGCGTGCCGATCAACGCAACGTTCGTGGATTCCCTGAACGGTGCGGGTTTGTTCGTGTTCAACCCCGACTTTACGCAGTCGGGTGTCATCAACGTGACGTTCATTGCTACTGACGGCACATTGGCGGACTCCGAAGTCGTCACCATCACGGTGACGAACACGAATCGATCCCCGGTGCTGGATTCAATTCGGGCGAGGACTGTCGCCGAAGGCGCCAATCTCACCTTCCGGACCCAAGCATCCGATGCCGACGGCACAATCCCGACCCTGACGGCTTTCGGTGTCCCTCCGAATGCGACGTTTTTTGATTCGCTGAATGGTGCCGGTTCACTGGTGTTCAACCCGGACTACACGCAGTCGGGTGTGATCAATGTGACGTTTATTGCGACGGACGGGACTCTTGCTGATTCCGAGGTTGTCACGATCACGGTGACGAATGTGAACCTGGTCCCGGTGCTGGATTCGATCGGACCCAAGTCAGTTGCCGAAGGCGCCAATCTCACGTTCCGCACGCGTGCAACCGATCCGGACGGCACGATCCCGACGCTAACAGCGATCGGCATTCCGACTAACGCGACCTTCGTCGATTCGCTGAATGGTGCCGGCTCGCTGGTGTTTAATCCGGATTTCACGCAGGCAGGCGTGATCAATCTGACCGTGATCGCCAGCGATGGATCACTGGCGGACACTGAGGTGGTTGTCATCACGGTGACAAACACCAATCGGACACCGATTCTCGATGCGATTGGTCCCAGGTCGGTAGCAGAGAATGCGAATCTGACCATCCGGACCCATGCCGCTGATCCAGACGGTAGCATACCAACTATCAGTGCCATCGGTGTTCCCCCGAATGCGACCTTCATCGATTCACTGAACGGCGCTGGTTCCTTCGTGTTCAATCCCGACTTCACACAGTCGGGTGATATCAATGTGACGTTCATCGCCAGTGACGGCTCGTTGGCGGACAGTGAGGTTGTAACCATCACGGTGACGAACACGAATCGCTCACCGGTCCTGGATTCAATCCGTGCCAAGACTGTCGCCGAAGGTGCGAATCTCACGTTCCGTACCCACGGTAGCGATCCAGACGGCAACATCCCGACTCTAACTGCCGTAGGTGTGCCTTCCAACGCAACCTTCGTCGATTCGTTAAATGGCGCCGGGTCATTCGTGTTCAATCCGGACTTCACGCAATCGGGCGTCATCAATGTGACGTTCGTTACCAGTGACGGATCACTAGCCGACTCCGAAGTCGTGGTTATCACGGTCACGAACGTAAATCTGCCACCGGTGCTCGATTCGATCCGAGCCAAGACCGTGGCCGAAGGCGCGAATCTGACCTTCCGGACTCATTCAACTGACCCGGACGGCACAATCCCGACCTTGACGGCCATTGGCGTGCCACTCAATGCCACGTTCGTGGACTCACTCAACGGCGCCGGTTCGTTCGTCTTCAATCCCGACTTCACGCAGTCGGGCGTCTACAACGTGACGTTCATCTCCAGCGACGGGACTCTGGCGGACTCGGAAGTGGTGGCGGTAACAGTTGCGAACGTAAGTCTCCCGCCGGTTCTGGATTCGATCCGGGCGCGGACCGTCGCCGAGAATTCGAACCTGACCTTCCGCGCGGACCGTCGCCGAGAATTCGAACCTGACCTTCCGCGTGCATGCGACCGATCCGGACGGCACAGTCCCGACGCTAACCGCGATCGGCATTCCGACTAATGCGACCTTCGTCGATTCGCTGAACGGTGCCGGTTCCTTCGTGTTCAACCCGGACTACACTCAGTCGGGTGCCATCAATGTGACCTTCATCAGCAGTGACGGAACATTGGCGGACTCCGAGGTCGTCGCGATCACGGTGACGAATGTGAACCTGCCACCGGTGCTCGACTCGATCCGGGCGAAGACGGTAGCGGAGAATGGGAACCTCACGTTCCGCACCCATGCGACTGATCCGGACGGCACGATCCCGACCTTGACCGCGGTGGGAGTTCCTCTCAACGCAACCTTCGTCGACTCGCTCAACGGTGCCGGATCGTTCGTCTTCAATCCCGACTTCACGCAATCGGGCGTCATCAATGTGACGTTCATTACCAGTGACGGAACCCTGGCCGACTCGGAAGTGGTCGCGATCACGGTCACGAACACCAACCGTTCGCCAGTGCTGGATTCGATCCGCGCTCAGACCGTTGCCGAGAACGCGAATCTCACATTCCGCACACACGCAGCCGATCCGGATGGCAACATCCCGACCCTAACCGCCGTCGGTGCTCCGCTGAATGCGACCTTTGTCGATTCGTTGAATGGTGCAGGATCATTCGTATTCAATCCGAGCTTCGCTCAATCTGGCGTCTACAATGTGACGTTTATCGCCAGTGACGGAACATTGGCGGACTCGGAAGTGGTCGCGATCACGGTGACCAACACGAACCGTGACCCGGTGCTCGACTCAATTCGTGCCAAGACGGTGGCCGAGAATGCGAATCTGACCTTCCGGATTCATGCGACCGATCCTGACGGCAATGCTCCCGCCTTTACAGCGCTCGGCGTACCAGCCAATGCAGCACTGGTCGATTCCGGTAACGGCGCTGGGTCCTTTGTCTTCAACCCGGATTTCAACCAGTCTGGTGTCTTCAATGTGACCTTCATTGCCTCTGACGGCACGCTGGCTGATTCGGAGTTGGTAACGATCACGGTGACCAACACGAATCGGACCCCGGTTTTGGATTCGATCCGGACGCGGACCATCACCGAGGGCGGCACACTCTCGATTCGGGTGCACGCAGTCGACGCGGATGGTGATCTGATCACGCTATTCACGAGTTTCCTGCCGCAAAACGCTGTCTTTGTGGATTCCGGGAACGGTGCCGGCCTGTTCACATTCCAGCCGAGTTTCGTTCAATCAGGGACGTACTTCATTTCGTTTGCAGCCGAGGATCCCGCCGGTGCGATCGACAACGAGCTGGTGCGCATCAATGTGCTCGAGGCCGGGAACCAGTGTCCGGTGCTCGATCCGATCGGACCGAAGTTTGTCCAGGAATCGATACTGCTGCGATTCCGGACTCATGCCACGGATCCTGATGCCACGATCCCGAGTCTAACCGCGGTCAATCTGCCGCTGCATGCCACGTTCGTGGATTCGACCAACGGCGCCGGCTCCTTCTCGTTTACGCCCGACAACACGCAGTCGGGGACTTTCAACGTGACGTTTATAGCCAGCGACGGCACATTGGCAGATTCAGAAATCGTGGTCATCACGGTGTCCAACGTGAACCTGCCGCCAGTCCTGGATTCGATCCGTGCGAAGACAGTCGCGGAGGGCGCGAATCTCTCCGTCCGAGTTCACGCAACCGATCCCGATGGCAACGCCCCGTCACTGTCCGCGGTGGGATTGCCGGTCAACGCGGCGTTCGTAGATTCTCTGAATGGCGCTGGATCATTCGTGTTCAATCCAGACTTCACCCAGTCGGGTGTCTTTAATGTGACATTCATCACCAGTGATGGTTTCCTGGCCGATTCCGAAGTCGTCGCCATCACGGTGACCAATACGAATCGCGCCCCGGTGCTCGACTCGATCCGGGCGAAATCAGTGGCGGAGAATGCGAATCTGACGTTCCGCACTCATGCGGTCGATCCAGACGGCAATATCCCAACCCTGACCGCTATCGGCGTGCCGCTCAACGCGACATTTGTGGACTCGCTGAATGGCGCCGGCTCGTTTGTCTTCAATCCGGACTTCACCCAGTCGGGCGTCTTTAATGTAACGTTTATCACCAGCGATGGCACCTTGGCCGACTCGGAAGTCGTTGTGATCACGGTGACGAACACGAATCGTCCGCCGGTGTTGGACTCCATCAGGGCGAAGACCGTTGCCGAAAACGCGAATTTGACCTTCCGGGCTCATGCGACCGATCCAGATGGGACCATCCCGACGTTGGCCGTGGTCGGCGCCCCGCTCAACTCCACCTTTGTGGATTCGCTGAATGGGGCGGGCTCTTTCGTCCTCAACCCCGACTTCACGCAGGCCGGCGTCTATAACGTGACCTTCATCACCAGTGATGGCACATTGGCCGATTCTGAGCTCGTCGTCATTACGGTCACGAACACAAACCGCGCGCCGGTGCTCGATTCGATCCGCGCGCAGACGGTGGCGGAAAACACGAACTTAACGTTCCGCACCCATGCGACCGATCCGGACGGCACGATTCCGACGCTGACGGCGCTCGGCGTGCCGGCCAATGCGACCTTCGTCGATTCGCTGAATGGGGCGGGTTCGTTCGTCTTCAATCCCAGTTTCACCCAGTCGGGAGTCTTTAATGTCACGTTCATTACCAGCGACGGGACTCTGGCCGACTCAGAGGTCGTGACGATCACGGTGACGAACACGAATCGCCCGCCGGTGCTCGATCCCATCGGTGCCAAATCAGTCCTCGAGGGGGGAACGCTGGTCTTCCGCACCCATGGCAGCGATCCCGACGGTACGATTCCGACATTCGTAGCTCTTGGCGTGCCCCTCAATGCGACGTTTGTGGACTCACTCAATGGGGCCGGCTCATTCACGTTCAATCCCGCCTTCTCGCAATCCGGTACTTATCCCGTCACGTTCATAACAACAGACGGATCACTGGCCGACTCGGAAATTGTCGTGATTACGGTGTCGAACACGAACCTGGCACCGGTGCTCGATTCAATTCGCGCCAAGACAGTGGCCGAGGGCGCGACACTTTCGTTCCGGGCTCATGCCACCGACCCGGATGCGACCATACCATCGCTCACGGCTGTCAATCTCCCATTGAATGCCGTCTTCGTAGATTCCGGCAATGGCGCCGGTTCGTTTACGTTCAATCCGAGCTACACGCAGGCCGGCAGCTATAACGTCACGTTCATTTCGAGTGACGGCTCACTGGCAGATTCTGAGCTGGTGGTCATCACGGTCACCAACACCAATCTGCCGCCGGTGCTCGATTCGATCCGCGCCAGGACGGTGGCCGAAAACGCGAATCTGTCGTTCCGCACCCATGCGACCGATCCCGACGGCAATATCCCCAATCTTTCTGCCGTGGGCGTGCCGTTGCATGCGACTTTTGTTGACTCGCTGAATGGTTCGGGCTCGCTCGTGTTCAATCCGGACTTCACTCAGGCTGGCGTCTTTAATGTGACGTTCATTGCCAGCGATGGCATCCTCGCCGACTCCGAGATCGTGGTCATCACCGTCACCAATGTTAATCGTCCGCCGGTGCTCGATTCGATCCGCGCCAGGACCGTTGCCGAAAACGTGAACCTGACGTTCCGTACCCACGCCTCCGATCCGGACGGAGCCATCCCGACACTGACGGCGCTCGGTGTACCGGTGAATGCAACGTTTGTGGATTCGTTGAACGGAGCCGGATCATTTAGCTTCAACCCCGACTTTACGCAGACGGGTGTCTATAATGTGACTTTCATCGCCAGCGACGGTACCCTGGCGGATTCCGAACTTGTCACCATCACGGTCACGAATACCGACCGGGCGCCGGTGTTGGATTCGATCCGGGCGCAATCAGTGGCGGAGAATGCGAATCTCACCTTCCGGACCCAGGCGACAGATCCGGATGGAACGACTCCGACACTGACCGCCGTCGGCGTGCCGTTGAACGCGACATTCGTGGATTCGCTGAACGGTGCAGGTTCATTCGTGTTCAATCCCGATTTCTCGCAATCGGGTGTATACAACGTGACCTTCATCGCGAGTGATGGAACATTGGCCGACTCAGAACTCGTCACGATCACGGTGACGAACACGAACCGTCCGCCGGTCCTCGATCCCATCGGTGCCAAATCGGTCCTCGAGGGCGGAACGCTGGTCTTCCGCACGCATGGCAGCGATCCCGATGGTACGGTCCCGTCATTTGCCGCTCTCGGTGTGCCTCTCAATGCGACGTTCGTGGATTCGCTCAATGGCGCAGGATCATTCACGTTCAATCCCGCCTTCTCGCAATCCGGCACTTATCCCGTCACGTTCATCACAACGGACGGGTCACTGGCCGACTCGGAAGTGGTCGTCATCACGGTATCGAACACGAACTTGTCGCCGGTGCTCGATTCGATTCGTGCGAAGACGGTGGCCGAGGGCGCCAATCTGACCTTCCGCACTCACGCCACCGATCCGGACGGGACGATCCCGTCTCTGAGCGCGGTCGGTGTGCCGCTCAATGCAACCTTCGTTGACTCGCTGAACGGCGCCGGATCGCTCGTGTTCAATCCGGATTACACGCAATCGGGTGTCTTTAGCGTTACGTTCATTGCCAGTGACGGATCGCTCGCCGATTCCGAGGTTGTGACGATCACGGTGACGAATACGAACCTGCCGCCGGTGCTCGATTCGATTCGCGCCAAGACCGTGGCTGAGAATGCGAATCTGACCTTCCGCACGCATGCGACCGATCCAGATGGGACCATCCCGACATTGGCTGTGGCCGGCGCCCCGCTCAACTCCGCCTTTGTGGATTCCCTGAATGGGGCGGGCTCTTTCGTCTTCAACCCCGACTTCACGCAGGCCGGCGTCTATAACGTGACCTTCGTTACCAGTGATGGCACGCTCGCGGATTCTGAGCTCGTCGTCATTACCGTCACGAACACGAACCGCGCGCCGGTGCTGGATTCGATCCATGCCAAGACGGTAGCGGAGAATGCGAACCTGACGTTCCGGACCCACGCCTCAGATCCGGACGGGGCCATCCCGACATTGACAGCCCTCGGTGTGCCGGTGAACGCAACGTTTGTTGATTCGCTGAACGGTGCCGGATCGTTCGTGTTCAATCCCGACTTCTCTCAAGCCGGTGTCTTTAACGTAACCTTTATCCCCAGCGACGGCTCGCTGGCCGACTCCTAAGTCGTGACGATCACCGTCACCAATACGAACCGCGCGCCTCTCCTCGATCCGATCGGACCGAAATCGGTTGCGGAGAACGGGAATCTTACATTCCGCACACATGCCAGCGATCCGGATGGCAACATCCCGACCCTGTCGGCGCTTGGCGTGCCGTTGAACGCGACGTTTGTCGATTCGCTGAATGGCGCCGGATCGTTCGTGTTCAATCCAGGCTTCAACCAGTCCGGTAGCTACAATGTCACGTTCATCACCAGCGACGGCACCCTGGCCGATTCGGAATTGGTTGTCATCACGGTTTCGAACACCAACTTGCCGCCGGTGCTCGATTCGATCCGCGCGAAGTCGGTGGCGGAAGGTTCGACGCTTTCGTTCCGCACTCATGCCACCGATCCGGACGGAACGATCCCATCCTTGATCGCAGTCGGTGTTCCGCCCAATGCGACTTTCGTCGATTCCCTCAATGGCGCCGGGTCGTTCGTGTTCAATCCGGACTTCACCCAGTCGGGAGTCTTCAACGTCACGTTCATCACGACGGACGGCTCGCTGTCTGATTCGGAAGTTGTCGCGATAACGGTGACCAATGTCAATCTGCCGCCGGTACTCGATTCGATCCGCGCCAAGACAGTGGCCGAGAATGCCAATCTGACATTCCGCGCTCACGCGACCGATCCCGACGGCACAATTCCAGTGCTCACGGCAGTCGGAGTGCCTCTCAACGCGACATTCGTCGACTCCCTTAACGGTGCCGGGTCGTTCGTGTTTAATCCCGACTTCACACAGTCGGGTGGCTTCTCGGTGACCTTTATCGCCAGTGACGGCGCGCTGGCTGATTCGGAAGTAGTGACCATTACCGTGACGAACACGAACCGTCCACCGGTACTCGATTCGATCCGCGCCAGGACGGTGGCTGAGAATGCGAATCTGACGTTCCGTACCCACGCCTCCGATCCGGACGGCGCCATCCCGACACTGACGGCCCTCGGTGTACCGGTGAATGCAACGTTTGTGGATTCGCTGAACGGCGCCGGATCGTTTATCTTCAACCCCGACTTCACGCAGACAGGTGTCTATAACGTGACCTTCATCGCGAGCGACGGTACGCTCGCGGACTCCGAACTGGTCACGATCACTGTCACGAACACGAATCGTCCGCCGGTGCTCGATTCGATCCGGGCCAAGACAGTGGCAGAGAATGCGAATCTGACCTTCCGGACACATGCAACCGATCCGGATGGAAATATCCCGACGCTGACTGCGCTTGGCGTACCGCTCAACGCAACATTTATCGACTCGCTGAACGGGGCGGGCTCACTGGTCTTCAATCCCGATTTTACGCAGGCGGGAACCTACAACTTGACGTTCATCGTCAGTGATGGTTCGCTGGCGGACTCCGAAATCGTCACGATCACCGTGACCAACACAAACCGTCCGCCGGTCCTCGATGCCATTGGACCAAAGAGTGTGGCGGAAGGAACGACTCTCCAGTTCCGCACACATGGGACTGATCCCGACGGTACGATTCCGACATTCGTTGCTCTCGGCGTGCCGCTCAACGCGACGTTTGTGGATTCTCTCAACGGGGCCGGGTCGTTCACGTTCAATCCGATCTTCTCGCAAGCCGGCACTTATCCGGTCACGTTCATCACAACGGACGGATCACTGGCGGACTCGGAAGTCGTCGTGATCACCGTGTCGAACACCAACCTGTCGCCGGTTCTCGATTCGATTCGCGCCAAAACAGTGGCGGAGGGTGCGAATCTGACCTTCCGTACCCATGCGACTGATCCGGACGGCACGATCCCGTCACTGAGTGCGGTTGGTCTTCCGCTCAATGCGACATTCGTGGATTCGCTCAACGGCGCCGGATCACTCGTGTTCAATCCCGACTTCACCCAGGCGGCTGTCTACAACGTGACCTTCATCGCCAGTGACGGCTCCCTGGCCGACTCCGAAGTGGTCGCGATCACGGTGACGAATACCAATCTGCCACCGGTGCTCGATTCGATTCGTGCCAAGACGGTGGCGGAGAACGCGAATCTGACCTTCCGCACGCATGCGACCGATCCGGATGGCAATATTCCGACATTGACCGCCATCGGTGTGCCGCTGAATGCGACATTCATCGACTCGTTGAACGGCGCCGGCGCATTCGTCTTCAATCCGGACTTCACGCAAGCCGGTGTCTTTAACGTGACCTTCATTACCAGTGATGGCTCGCTGGCGGATTCCGAACTCGTCGTCATTACCGTCACGAACACGAACCGCGCGCCGGTGCTGGATTCGATCCGCGCCAAGACAGTAGCGGAGAATGCGAACCTGACCTTCCGGACCCACGCGACCGATCCGGACGGCAACATTCCGACGTTGACCGCCTTGGGCGTACCTCTCAATGCGACGTTTGTAGATTCGCTGAACGGCGCCGGATCATTCGTGTTCAATCCAGACTTCACTCAATTCGGTTCCTTTAATGTGACGTTCATCGCCAGTGACGGCTCGCTGGCTGACTCTGAACTCGTCACGATCACAGTGACAAATACAAACCGCGCGCCGGTGCTCGATTCGATCCGCGCGAAGACTGTAGCGGAGAACGCCAACCTGACGTTCCGCACGCACGCAACCGATCCGGATGGCAATATCCCGACCCTGACGGCGCTTGGCGTGCCGTTGAATGCGACGTTTGTGGATTCACTCAATGGCGCTGGGTCGTTCGTTTTCAATCCGGACTTCACCCAGTCTGGTTCGTACATCGTGACCTTCATTACCAGCGACGGTACACTGGCAGATTCAGAAGTCGTCACGATCACTGTGGCCAATACCAACCGCCCGCCGGTCCTGGATTTCATCGGATCGAAGAGCGTGGCGGAGGGCAGCAATCTGGCCTTCCGCACTCATGCCACCGATCCTGATGGCGCGATCCCGACATTCGTAGCTCTGGGCGTACCGCTCAATGCGACTTTCGTCGATTCGCTCAACGGCGCCGGTTCCTTTGTCTTCAATCCGGACTTCACGCAAGAGGGCGTTTACAACGTCACCATCATCACGACCGATGGCGCTTTGGCGGACTCGGAACTGGTCGTGATCACCGTGACGAATCTGAACTTGCGGCCCGTCCTCGACTCGATCCGCGCCCAGACAGTGGCCGAGAATGCGAATTTGACGTTCCGCACGCATGCGACCGATCCCGATGGGACCATTCCGGCGCTGACCGCGATCGGTGTGCCGTTGAACGCCACCTTCGTGGACTCCCTCAACGGTGCCGGATCGTTTGTGTTCAATCCGAGTTTCACGCAATCAGGCGTTTACACGGTGACGTTCATCGCCAGCGACGGCTCGCTGGCGGATTCGGAGGTCGTAACCATCACGGTGACGAATACCAATCGGCCGCCCGTGCTCGATTCCATCCGCGCCAGGACCGTGGCCGAGGGCAGCAATCTCACCTTGCGCACTCACGCGACCGATCCGGACGGCAATATCCCGACGTTGTCGGCGCTGGGTGTGCCGCTGAACGCAATATTTGTCGACTCGGGCAACGGTGCGGGATCGTTTGTCTTCAATCCGAACTACGTTCAGGCCGGCGCCTACAACGTGACCTTCATCACCAGTGACGGTTCACTCGCGGATTCCGAGCTGGTCGTGATCACGGTCACGGATTACAACCCGCCGCCGGTCCTGGCGCCGATCGGTCCCAAGTCAGTTGTCGAAACAGCGACGCTTGCGTTCCGTGTCTCGGCCAGCGATCTCGATGGTGCGATTCCGGTCCTGACGGCGGCCGGCGTCCCTGCGAATGCGGTGTTCGTCGATTCGCTCAACGGCGCCGGATCGTTTACGTTTACACCGAGCTTCTTCCAGGCGGGCACCTTCAACGTGACATTTATCGCCAGCGATGGACTGCTGGCCGATTCCGAACTCGTGATCATCACGGTCACCAATTCCAATCGCCCGCCGACCGCGAACGCCGGACCGGATCAGGGACCGATCTCCATTGGAACAGTCGTTCAGCTCACCGGTGCCGCGTCATCCGATCCGGATTTGGATTTACTGCATTACCACTGGCGCCAATTGACCGGTACAGCCGTATCGCTGACCGATTCCACCGCCGTCAGCCCGACGTTCATTCCGCCGGTTGCCGGGACCTACTCATGGCAGTTGCTGGTTGATGACGGCCTGGCCTTGTCACCGCCCGACACCGTAAACATCGCGGTCGTGTCGCAGCCGAAGTTCATCACCGATTTGATGGCCAATGTTGTCGGCCAGGGCGTTCAACTGAGCTGGTCCAGCATCACCCAGGACACCTCGGGCTCGGCCACCACGCTCAACCGTTACGTCATCTATCGCGGCACCCGCGCGTATTTCGCACCGACCAGTGCCGAGTCGATCGGCACCGCAGTGCCTTCCGCGATTTCCTTTACGGATAACAATATTGGCGGCGCCGATGTCGTTGGCGATACCGGCACGAACTATTTCTACTGTATCGTGGCCGTCGACGTTGCCGTCAACGCGGTCAGCCGTTATATCGCAACGTCTCAGAGCTTCGAGTCCCGATTCGCCGCCGGATTCGGCACGAATTTCGCGATTGTGCCGGGTGGCGTGTATCAGGTCAACGCCAAGCTGCCGACCGTCTTCTCGGTTGCCGGTCGCGTGCCTGACTCCGGAACGGTGTCGTACTCGATTGTCACCACGTCGACGACAGACTATTCGTTCATCTCGATTCCATTTGAAAGAGAACTGAACTACTTGGTGGCTCAGGATGTCATCAACGCGCTGCCGGGCAAGCTGAACACGCTTAACCGTTTCATTCCAACGTCTCAGAGTTATGAATCGCGTTTCGCCGCTGGATTCGGCACGAACTTCCCGGTCAGACCGGGCCGAGTCTATCAGGCGAACGCCGCTGCTCCGGCAACATTCCCGGGGCCGTAACATGTCACTCATGGGATTCGAGGGTACAGACGATGTTTGCAATACAAGGAGGCCGCAAGTGAAAGCGCCAGTGCACATAGTCCCCAGGCCGCCCCGATGGCGGGGCCATCGCTTGCTATGGGCTTGTGCCATATTGACTTGGTGCCTCTTGCCGGCTTTGGCGTTTGCCCAGGGGAGCATTTTTGGCACCGTTCAGAACGCGAATCTGACCAATCCCCCGACGACGGATCTGTACTGGGTCGGTTTCCTTGACCACACCGACGAGGAAATTCGCATCGAATTGAACACCGGTGCAGGCTACGACGGAGTGAATTGGTTCGATGACTTCCAGAACTACACGACCAGAGTCGCCGGCAATCCCTATGATTATTATTTCATCAACGTAACCAACGGCCAGGGATTCCACCTCACCAAGCCAATTCCGTCCAACTCATTCCAACAGGAGAACATTCTCCTCGGGCCGATGTCGTTCCCGGCGCGGCCGACGGGTCTGACCACCCGCGTCGCGTCCATCAAGCGTATCAACATCTCCTGGAACGCCCAGGCGGGCACGACCACGCACGTCTATCGCAGGGCGACGGCCAACAACGGCACCTTCAGGCGCCTTGATGACCCGCTTGGCTTGCTGACCAATGTTGGCGTGGCTGATTCGTTCTTCGTCGACTCCACGTCGGATGGCGCGACCGACTACACGTACATTATCATCGGGCAGAATGCCGCCGGAAACTTCTCGGCACACTCACTCACCGTCTCAGCGCTGGGCTCGGCGATTACCGCGCCGACGATCACCTCGCTGGCGCCGGATTCCGGATCAATGGCCGGAGGCACGACGGTTACCATCAAGGGTACCAACTTCGACGTTTCCGGCATGTCCGTCACCTTCGGGGCCACCGCCGCAACGAACGTGACCGTCCTTAATCCGTTCACTCTGACATGCAGCACACCGAGTAGCGTGGTGTCCGGAGGCGTCAACGTTGTCGTGACGAATACAGCGTCCGCCATGGCCTCCGCGCCCCTGGTGAATGGCTTCCGCTATCTCGGCAATTCCAAACCGGTGCTCGATGCCATCGGTCCGAAGACCGTTGCCGAAGGCGCGAATTTGACCTTCCGGGTTCACGCCACCGATCCTGATCTTTCCATTCCCGTCCTTTCGGGAGTCGGCGTGCCTCCAAACGCCACGTTCGTCGATTCGCTCAACGGTTCCGGTTCCTTCGTCTTCAACCCGGACTTCACCCAGGCGGGCGTCATCACCGTCCGGATTATTGCCAGTGATGGAACGCTGGCCGACACGCAGGTCGTCGTCATCACCGTCACCAACACGAACCAAAAACCGCTGCTCGATGTCATCGGCGCCAAGACCGTGGCCGAGGGCGCGAATCTCAGCTTCCGCACGCACGCCGTCGATCCCGATGGCAACATTCCCACGCTCACTGCCATCGGCGTTCCGGTCAACGCCGTGTTCGTTGATTCACTGAACGGCGCCGGATCGTTTGTATTCAACCCCGACTTCACCCAGGCGGGAAGCTTCAACGTTCGCTTTGTCGCCAGCGACGGCACGCTCGCGGATACTCAGCTTGTCGTTGTGACCGTGACCAATACAAACCGGAAGCCGGTCCTTGATGTGATCGGTGCCAAGACGGTCGCCGAGGGGGCGAACCTGACGTTCCGCGTTCACGCCGTCGATCCGGATCTCAACATCCCGACCTTGGTTGCCATCGGAACACCGGTCAACGCGACCTTCGTCGATTCGCTGAACGGTGCCGGATCGTTTATCTTCAATCCCGATTTCACGCAATCGGGTGTCTACAACGTGAGCGTGATCGCCAGCGATGGCACATTGGCGGACACACAACTGGTTGCCATCACTGTCACCGAGGTCAATCGCAAACCGGTGCTCGATGCGATCGGTGCGAAGTCGGTTGGTGAAGGCGCGAATCTCACATTCCGGGTGCACGCGGTTGATCCCGATCTGACGATCCCCGTTCTGACCGCGGTTGGCGTACCGTTGAATGCCACCTTTGTCGACTCGCTGAACGGTGCCGGATCGTTCGTCTTCAATCCGGACTTCACCCAGGCCGGTGTCTACAACTTGAGCGTCATCGCCAGCGACGGCACACTCGCCGATACGCAGTTGGTCGTGATCACGGTTTCTGAACTCAATCGCAAGCCGGTGCTCGATGTCATCGGTGCCAAGACCGTGGCCGAGGGGACGAACCTTTCTTTCCGTGCCCACGCGGTTGATCCGGATGGCACGATACCCACCCTGACCGCCCTCGGCGTGCCGCTCAATGCGACCTTCGTCGACTCGCTCAACGGCGCCGGATCATTTGTATTCAACCCCGACTTCACGCAAGCCGGCGTTTTCAATGTCAGTGTCATCGCCACTGACGGCTCACTCGCCGACACCCAACTGGTCGCGATCACGGTCACGAACGTGAACCGCAAGCCGGTCCTCGATGTGATCGGCGCGCAGACGGTTGCCGAGGGGGCGAACCTGACGTTCCGCGTTCACGCGGTCGATCCGGATCTCAACATCCCGACTTTGGTTGCCATCGGAACACCGGTCAACGCGACCTTTGTCGATTCGCTGAACGGCGCCGGGTCGTTCGTCTTCAATCCCGATTTCACTCAAGCCGGCGTCTACAACGTGAGCGTGATCGCCAGCGATGGCACTCTGGCCGACACGCAATTGGTCGCAATCATCGTGACCAACGTTAACCGCAAACCGCTGCTCGATGCGATCGGTGCCAAGTCAGTCGGCGAAGGCGCGAATCTTACCTTCCGGGTGCACGCGGTTGATCCCGATCTGACGATCCCGGTTCTGACCGCGGTTGGCGTACCGCTGAATGCCACCTTTGTCGACTCGCTGAACGGTGCCGGATCGTTCGTCTTCAATCCGGACTTCACCCAGGCCGGTGTCTACAACGTGAGCGTGATCGCCAGCGATGGCACATTGGCGGACACACAACTGGTTGCCATCACTGTCACCGAGGTCAATCGCAAACCGGTGCTCGATTTGATCGGCTCCAAGTC
>JACRMA010000014.1 GCA_016235085.1 Candidatus Zixiibacteriota bacterium | reverse complement strand
GCCTTGAAGAGAGCACGAGACAGCCAATGGATGAGGCAAACGATGTTAAGCAGCCCCCTCCAGCTGTGCAATGCGGACTTTCAAACGCTATTGCGTTTCCATCGATCTACGCGAAATCGATTTGTTCATTATGTCCCGAACCTATGGGCGATATCCTTTGCCTACTTGTTCTCCCAATTAGACGTAGTTACACGCACCATCCGTAAACTCGCCTTCGATACTCGGAATATCAACTGGCATCGCCCCAGGGGCGGAGTCGAGTTTTGTGAACGCGCTAAGGGCGCGCTCGACCGTTGCGAGGGCTATTTGGAATCCCGCAAACTTAGATCCCGAGGGGCACTAGCTCGGACACGATAATGGTAATTAGAGACAATGCCCGTTCCTCGATTGGTCATCACCTAGGCAATTCGGAAGTACCCGAACGGCGTGACATCTCATTTCTGAAAGTCAACATCCAGACGTTCGGCTGTCAGATGAACGAGTATGACTCCGAGCTCGTCGGATCGATTTTGGGTCAGAACGGATACAGCCTGACTTCGGAGGAGACCGATGCCGACGTCATTCTCTTCAATACCTGCGCGATCCGTGAGACGGCACATCTGCGCATCTACTCACGGCTCGGCGCGTTGGTTGCGGAGAAACAGTCACGCGATGATCTGATCGTCGGGGTTCTCGGTTGCATGGCCCAGAACTTGAAGGAAGACATTCTGCTGAAGTTCCCCGCTGTCGATTTCATCTGTGGCCCGGATGCCTACCGTCAGCTCCCGGAGCTGATCGGCCGCGCGCGCGGGATGCGCCAGCGTGGCGCCGCGGTTGAGCTCTCAGAATACGAGACGTACGAGGACATCGCCCCAACCCGTGTCGACGGTGTCAACGCGTGGATCGCCGTCATGCGCGGCTGCGACAACTTCTGCACCTTCTGTGTTGTCCCCTACACGCGTGGGCGTGAACGCTCGCGCGATCCCAAGGGAATCGTGGATGAGACGCACCGTCTGGCCGCGCAGGGATACCGCCAGGTCACCCTTCTCGGCCAGAATGTCAATTCATACCAATGCGACGGCACCAGTTTCGCCGACTTGATGCTTGCCGTCGCCGGGGTTGATGGAATCGAGCGGGTGCGATTCACCTCGCCACATCCGAAAGATTTTCCCCGGCCACTGCTGGATGCGATTGCCGGAAACGAGCGGCTTTGCTCGCACATTCACCTGCCATTGCAGGCCGGCGCCACCCGTGTGCTCAAGAAGATGAACCGCGATTACACGCGTGATGAGTTTCTGCGGCTCGCCGACTTGATTCGTGAGACTATCCCCGGTGTGTCGCTGACGACAGATATCATCTGCGGCTTCCCGACCGAGAATGACGCGGAATTCACCGAGACCGAGGAAGTCATGCGTGCTGTGGAATTCGACTCGGCGTTTATCTTCAAGTACTCCGAACGCCAGGGAACGATTGCTGCGAAACTTTGGGCGGATGATGTGCCCGACGCCGTCAAATCAGAGCGCGTCACGCATCTTGTCGCGGTTCAGAAAGACATCTCGCTGAAGCACCATCAGGCGATGGTCGGCAAAACCCTCCGCGTACTCATCGAGGGCGAAAGCCGGAAGAATTCTGCGGAATGGCGCGCGCGCACTGACGGTAATGCGATTGTGGTATTTCCCGACCCCACGCGACGGATCGGCGACTTTTGCGAAGTGCGGATCAACGAGGCCACACCGCACACACTACTTGGCAGTCCCGGCTAAGACGCCTCACCCAGTATTGCATCGACCTCAACTTCGACTACCATGCTCGGATCGACAAGTGCGGCGACGGCCAGCATCGTGCAGGCCGGGCGAATCTCGCGAAAGAACTCGCCATGCGCGCGCGCCGCCTCCTCCCATTGGCTGATATCCGTAACGAAGACACGGGTTCGCACCACGTCCTTCAACGATCCGCCGGCTTTCGTCAAGGCCGATTCCACATTCCGTATCGCCTGAACCGTCTGCTCGTAAAGTCCGGGACCGACAACCTTGCCATTCACCGTCCCGGTTGTCCCGGCGACGAAAACATGGAGATCGACTTTCACGGCACGGCTGTAACCGACAATCGGCTCCCACGGGGCATCGGAGGAAATGTTGGTTCGCATGATAGGAAGGACCTCCGCTTCGTGCGGCGGACGACTCAGGGCGCCACAGTATGAGCACGAAGGATGATGCTACTTGCCAAAAAACATCTTCGCCGCAATCAGGACGAGAAAGACGGCAAAGACCCTCTTGAGAATGTCATCGGAGACATGATTGGCAATGAGCGCGCCGCCATAGGCACCAAACACGAACCCCAGCGCGACGAGCCCCGCCATTTTCAAGTCGATATTTCCGGCGCGATAGTATTCGATGACCGCCAGTATGCCAATGGGTAAGAGGAGAATGGCAAGCGACGTTCCTTGCGCCTGCTTTTGCGACAGGCCACAAAGGAAAACCAACGCCGGAACGATCAGCAAGCCGCCACCGATACCCAGGATTCCCGACAGAATGCCGGCGGCCAAACCGACGATGATCAGCAGAATCGCCATTTGAGGATTCCTCCAATCGTCACGCGATCGATCACTTCTTTTCTCCGCCCGATGTCACCGCGTTCTCGACGGTACCGTGACTGAGATATCCTTCGATAAACGGATCAAGATCACCGTCCATCACCGCTTGCACATTGGATGTCTCGATGTCGGTGCGATGGTCCTTGACCATCTGGTACGGCTGGAAAACGTAGGATCGGATCTGGGAGCCCCACTCAATCTTCTTCTTGCTCTTCTCGATCTCGGCCATCTTGGCTTGTTCTTTCTCCCGTTCGAGCTGATAGAGGCGTGCCCGCAGGACCTTGAATGCGGACTCACGGTTCTTGTGCTGGGAGCGTTCGGTCTGGCATTGCACTACGATGCCGGTGGGCTCGTGTGTAATCCTCACCGCCGACGAAGTCTTGTTGACGTGCTGCCCGCCGGCGCCGGACGCGCGAAACGTGTCCACGCGCACGTCCTCGTCCTTGATCTCGATCGCAACGTCCTCGCCAGCCTCTGGGATTACAAAGATCGACGCAAACGAGGTGTGACGGCGTTTGTTGGCATCAAACGGCGATATCCGGACGAGACGATGCACACCGATCTCCGCCTTCAGATACCCGTAGGCAAACTCCCCTTTGACTTCGAGTGTTGCGGACTTGATTCCCGCCGACTCGCCGGAGCTATAGTCGAGCGTATCGTACTGGAGGCCATGGCGCTCAATCCAGCGGGTGTACATGCGTAGCAGCATCTCCGCCCAGTCACATGATTCGGTGCCGCCGGCGCCGGAGTGGATCGTCAGAATGGCGTCATTGTGATCGTCCTCGCCGGACAACAGGCTCTTGAATTCGAATGCGTCAACATCGGTCGCCAGGGCGCGCGCCTCAGCCTCGGCATCAGCCATGGCCGCAGGATCCTTCTCCTCGCTCGCCATTTCCCAGAGACCGGCGGCGTCTTCCTTGCGGCTGACCAGCGTGCGGAAGCCGTCCGCCCAGGACTTGGCGAGGGCGATTTCCTTTAGCGTCTTGCGGGCGGCTTCGTTGTTGTTCCAGAATCCATCGGCAGTGGTCTTCTCTTCCAATGCGGCGATCTTCGCGGTCAGACCGTCGATGTCAAAGAAACCTCCGCAAGCGGGCCAATTTCTGATCGATTGTTTCGAGGAGTTCCATCGGAGCACTCTCTATCTTTTGAATTCGATTTTGCGGTAGAAGCGCTTTCCCACGTTCAGGAGAAACGGACGCGCGGTTTCCACCATTCCCTGGGGGTCAGTGAACGGTGTGTCGTCAATTCGCGCTCCCCCCTGCTCGATCTTACGCTTGGCTTCACCCAGGGTGGCCGCGCCACCGGCCTTGACAATCACTTCGGCCAGCCGCATTTGTCCATCCGAAGTAGCGACGATGCACGTCTCGATATCAGTCGGGACCTGGCGCTGCGAAAATTGCCGGACAAATCCCTCGCGCGCAGCGCCGGCGGCATCGCTGCCGTGGTACATACGCACCAAAGATTCCCCCAGTTCCATTTTGAGGTCCCGGGGATTGACTCCGCCGTTCTGCATCAGGCGTTTGATCTCCTGCAAGCGCTCGAACGGCACGTCAGCGACCAGCTCGAAATACGAGACGATCAGGTTGTCGGGGATCGACATGGTCTTGCCGAACATCTCTTCCGGAGATTCGTCGATGCCGATGTAGTTGCCGGTGGATTTGCTCATCCGCAGGACGCCATCGGTCCCGGGCAAGATGGGCAGAGTCAGAACCCCCTGTGGCTCCTGGCCATAGTCGATTTGAATTTGCCGCCCCGTCAGCAGGTTGAACTTCTGGTCGGTGCCGCCGATTTCGATGTCGGCCTTGATCGCGACAGAATCGTAGGCCTGCATGAGTGGGTAAAACATCTCGTGAATCGAAATCGGTTCGCCGGCCCGGTAGCGCTTCTCGAAGTCATCGCGCTCCAGCATACGCGCCACCGTAATTCGGGAGGCCAGCTTCATGATCTCGGCAAACGACATCTTCGAGAACCACTCGCCATTCCACCGAACTTCGGTCCTGGACCGGTCGAGAACCTTGAAGAACTGTTTCTGGTAAGTCTCGGCGTGCCGCCGGACCTCCTCCTCGGTCAACTGGGGCCGGGTGGCCGAACGCCCCGACGGGTCCCCGACCATGCCGGTATAATCCCCGACGATGAGGACGATCTGGTGGCCCAAATCCTGAAATTGTTTTAACTTCCTCAGTCCGACGGTATGCCCCAAATGGATGTCAGGGGCCGTCGGATCGAAGCCTTGTTTGACGCGGAGCGGACGATTCTTTTCGATACTGAGCTTGAGCTTCTTTTCGATCTCGCCATCAGGCAGAGTTTCCACCGTGCCCATCTTAATGATCGCGATTTGTTCATCGAACGGTTTCATAGGTTTCGCCCAAGTCCAGTTGCCCGAACAGGTTCACCCATGATAGACGACGCTTCGGGAGTCGGCAAGCGCTTTTTCCTTGACGCCGCTTCGGCACAGGGGAATGCTGCATACGAACCTGGGCCGGTTGTGGACCGGTTGGTGTAGAAGGAACAATGTCCGAGCCAGAACATCAGTGGGACTTCCAAGTCTATCCTGACAGAAAGGCCTCCGAGGAAAAGCGGCGGACGCGGCGCAAGATGCGCTGGCACCGCATTCGCCTGCTGATTCTTTGGGCATTCATAGGCGCATTCGGCGCAGTCGTCGCCGCAGTGGGAATCACCGTATGGGGCTATCGCAAAGATCTCCCCTCCATCGAACGCGTCTACAACATCAAGCCGCGTCTGTCCACACGGCTCTTCGACCGCAATGACCAGCCCTTTTATGACTTCTACACGGAACGGCGGGTGCTCACCCCATTCGAGAAGATCTCTCCGTTCATGATCAAGTCACTCCTCGCCTCGGAGGATCGTGACTTCTACCATCATTGGGGCGTCGAGTGGACCGCAATTGTGCGGGGTGTGGTCTTGCGGCCAATGACCGGACGGCGTCCCCAGGGCGGCTCGACCATAACCCAGCAATTGGCGCGGCTTCTATTCCTCACCCAGGAACGGACAATTGCCCGCAAGGTCAAAGAGTGGATGACCGCGATTCGCCTGGAACGCCGTTACGCCAAAAACGAGATCCTGGAGATGTATCTCAACCAGGTGTACTACGGCGGGGGTGCCTACGGCATCGAGGCGGCCGCGCGTACGTACTTCGGTAAGCTAGCGGCAGATCTGGACTGGGATGAAAGCGCCACACTCGTCGGGTTGCTTCCGGCCCCGTCCCGTTTCTCCCCGTTGCGGGACATGGACAAGGCCCTGGATCGGCGCAACATGGTCCTGCGTTCGCTGCTGACCGTCGGTGACCTTGATCAGAAGACCTATGACTCCCTGGTTCAAGTGCCGATCACATTGGTCTCCGATGGCGGCATGCGACAGACGGGCGACTACTTCGCAGAGGAGATCCGGCGCTACCTCGAACTCCACTACGGGGACCAGGATTTCTACTCAGAAGGATGGTCGGTGTACACAACCATCGACACCGCAATGCAACGCGAGGCCGAGGAAGTTGTTCGCAAGCGGCTGGATTCGTTGCGCGGAGCCGTGGAAGCACGGCATAGGCCGGACGATCCGCGCTTCACCATCGTGGTGTACGACAGCGTCAGCGGTAAGATGATCCGCGTTCACAAGAAGCTGCAATCAGCACTGGTCGCCATCAACAACAAAGACGGCGGCGTCCTGGCAATGGTCGGCGGCTACGACTTCCTGGAAAGCCAGTTCAATCGCGCCACTCAGGCGCTCCGGCAGCCCGGTTCCGCCTTCAAGCCGTTTGTGCTCACCGCGGCCGTGCAGGCCGGGTACAAGCCAACCGACACGATCTTCGATACCCCGTTTACAATCTTCATTCCGGGATCAGGCGAATGGAGTCCTGAGAACTTTGACCACGAATACAAAGGACCGATTACGATCCGGCAGGGGTATCAGGAATCACGCAATATCGTGGCGATCAAGCTGCTTCAGAAGGTCGATCCGGTCAATGCCGTCCGCTACGCCAAAAAGATGGGAATTTCGACGCCACTGCGGGCGGTCCCATCAATTGCCATCGGTACGTCAGAGGTCACCGTCTACGATCTCACCAGTGCTTACTCGACGTTCCCCGGAGGCGGAATCCATACGACACCAACGCTGATCCGGAAGATCACCGATCGCTTTGGCAAGGTCATCGAGCAGCGTCGCGTGCCGGAGCGGACAGACGTGATCCCGGCGCAGACGGCTTACACGGTCTTGCATGTGTTGAAGTCGGTAATCGACCGGGGTACAGGCGCATCGGCCCGCCGGTTGGGGTTCACTCGTCCGGCCGCCGGCAAAACCGGGACATCGAATGAATATATGGATAACTGGTTTGTCGGATTCACGCCGCAGATCACCTGCGGAGTTTGGGTCGGATACGATCTAAAGACCCCCATCGGCGGCGACAGAACCGGTACCGGGGCGGCGACCTCGCTGCCGATCTGGACCGCGTTCATGAAATTCGCCACGCGCGACCTCCCCCCCATCGATTTCCCGGTGCCGGATGGCATCTACTTCGATCGTGCCTGCGACCGATCCGGGTTCCGGGCCACCGAGTACTGCCCGGACACGCACCAGGAAGTCTACACAAACCCGTCGGATACGCTCAAAGTGTGCCCCATCCATCGCAATGCCCGAGACACGAGACGCGAGGAAGAAGCCAAACGCTCTCATTAGCGTCGCCGAGGCAGAATCGCCAGTCGCTGATCAAATCACTTGTCAGGAAGTTCGCTGAGAATCTGTACTGACTTCGAAGTACCCAGCCGGCTTGCACCTGCCTCAATCAATGAGAGGGCGAAATCGGCATTGCGGATGCCTCCGGCGGCCTTGATTCGGACATGGGCGGGAAGCAGACTCTTGAGCAGGCGGACGTCTTCCAGACGCGCGGTTCCATAGACACCTGTCGATGTTTTGATATAGTTGGCACCTGCTTCCACCGCCAGTCGTGCCGCTTCGACAATTGCCGAGGATTCCAGGAGCGACGCCTCAATGATGACTTTTAGGGTAGTATTCGCTCCTATGGCATTGCCGACCGATAGTATGTCATTTGCGTACTCACGCGTCTTTCCATCGAGCAAGAGTCCGGAGTTGGCGACCATGTCCACACAGCCTGCACCCGCTTCCACGGCCATCCGCGCCTCCAGGGCCTTGGCCTGAGTCGTATGAGCCCCGGTCGGGAATCCGACGACCGAGCACACTTCGATGGGTCGTCCGGAAAGCACGGAGGCCGCCAGGGCCACACGAACTGGATTGACGCAGACTGCTGCGAAGGCATTATCTATCGCCTCCGCACACAGCCGCTCTATTTCTGAGATCCGCGCCGCAGGAGCGAGGTTGGTATGCTCGATGTAAGACGCCAGCGCTCTATTCAGCACCGATCCCCCAAATGGTGATTAGACGCTGGGTGAGATGTTCTTAAGAAAGCTGCGGCCTTGAGTGGCCCCTGTCAGGCCGAAGATTTCGCCGATTGTGGCTGCCAAATCGGCGAAACAGCTCCTGGTACCGAGGTCGACACCTTGATTCAGGGCAGGTCCGTGCGCAAGGATGGGGACTAACTCACGCGAGTGGTCAGTCGAAGGAGTCGTCGGATCGCAGCCGTGATCGGCGGAGATGAAGAGGGCGTCCGTGTGTCTCATCCGAGCCAGCATCGGGCCGAGCTGCTGGTCGAAGCGTTCGAGCGCTCGGGCGAAGCCGGGAGCGTCGTTGCGATGCCCCCACAGCATGTCGGTCTCGACCAAATTGGTGAAGATCAACCCATCCTGATACAGGTCAAGCGCCGCGATGGTCTGCCGCATGCCGTCATCATTGTCCACCGTGTGGAGCTTGACGGAAAGTCCCTGCCCGGCGAAAAGGTCGTCGATCTTGCCGATTCCGACCGTTTCGATTCCCTGCTCCATGAGCCGATCCAGAAGCGTGGGCCGCGGTGGACGGACGGAGAAGTCCCGGCGGCGATGGGTACGCACGAACCGGCCAGGCGATCCGACGAAGGGACGCGCGATCACCCTCGCTACGGCGTCATCACCCGTCAGCAGGGTTCGCGCAATCTCGCAATAGTGGTAGAGTTCATCGATGGAGACGACGTCCTCATGTGCGGCAATCTGAAACACGGAGTCGGCGGACGTGTAGACGATGAGGTCTCCAGTGGCACAGTGCTGTTCGCCGAGTTGCGCGATGATCTCAGTACCCGATGCGGGACAGTTTCCAAGAACACCGTGTCCCGTGCGCTGCGCAAATGGCTCGATCAGCCGCGCCGGGAATCCCTGGGGATACAGCGGGAACGGCCGGTCGAGCACCAGCCCCATCAATTCCCAGTGTCCCGTGGTCGAATCCTTGCCGGGCGAGACCGAACGCCGCGGCGTCAGGGGCTTCGCCGATTCCGCACGCATCCAAAACGATGACGATTACCCGCCTAATCATTCTGACGCTCGTCACTCCCAGTTGCGGGACTCACGGCAAACCCCAGCCAGCCACCAAGCTGCTCAATCTCACGCGAGTCGATCCGGCCATCACGCGCCAGGCGGGCATAAAGCTGGTAGAATTCACGGATTGAATCGACCGGAATGCTGTTGCCACGAACCGATTCCCGATAGAGGTCGATCGCGCCCCGGTAGTCGTCTGGCTTGCACACTGGCACCAGCGTCGAATCGGAGACCGCGCGGAGGTCATCCAGAGCCCACTCCACGGCGGTGGTGTCCCCCCGGTTGATATTGCGCATCCGGACGATTGCCATGGATGCCAGCGCCACTCCGCACGAGGCAACGAGCACAACAATCAGAACGCGCCACTCTTTGATTGATCCGAATCGCAAATCGTTCCCAGCCTCCCCGTCCTCGGACTAATAGAGGGAAAGTGAGACGTTGCATCAACAAAAAAGGCAGCCCTGCGTCAGCGAGGACTGCCCCAACTCGATTTGGCGCTGCCGATTAAGCTTCGGCTTTTGCCTTCTTGCCCTTTTCCTTGGCAACCTTCTCCGCGGCGGCGGCCTTGTCCGCCGCTTTCTTCTTGCTATGCTCCTCGGATGCGGTCGGCACAGCCTTGGGAACCAGCAGTTCAACCTTGGCCAGCGTGGCGCCGTCGCCGCGCCGCCAGCCGAGCTTCACGACACGGGTGTATCCACCCTGGCGCGATGCGAACTGTGGAGCGATCTCATCGAATAGTTTCTTGAGGATCGTGCGATCCTTCACCTGCCGCGAGGCGAGACGGCGGGCGTGCATATCCCCGCGCTTGCCCAATGTGATCAGCTTCTCCGCCACCGACCGGATCACCCGCGCCTTGGGGGCGGTGGTGACAACCGCGTGCGCGCGAAACAGCGACGTGGCCATATTGCCCAGCATCGCCTTGCGGTGCGAGGCGGTGCGTCCCAGTTTCCTAACAGTTCTGCCATGCCGCATTTGTCAGACTCCCAAATCTCTCGCCTACGAGATCACTTCCGCCGGCTGAGCCAGTTCTTCCTTCATCTTGTACTTTTCGACGTCCATTCCGAAATGAAGACCGAGCTCGGAGAGGATGCCGTTGAGTTCGTTCAGTGATTTGCGACCGAAGTTCCGGTACTTGAGCATTTCGGATTCGGTCCGGCAGACAAGTTCATCCAGCGTGGTGATGTTCGCCGCCCGCAGGCAATTCGAGGAACGCACCGACAGTTCGAGTTCATCGACCCGCATCTGCAGAAGCTGCCGGATGCGCATCGTCTCTTCGTCCACTTCGGTCGGCTGCTCGTCGACAAATTCCTCCTCGAACGTGATGAACAGCTGCATGTGGTCCTTCAATATCTTCGCCGCGTAGGAAAGCGCGTCTTCCGGCGTGATGGTGGCATCGGTCCACACGTCAAAGATCAGCCGGTCATAATCCGTCCGCTGCCCGACGCGCGTATTCTCCACCGTGTAATTGACCTTGGTCACCGGGGAAAACAGGGAGTCGACAAGAATTGTACCGGCGGGCTGCTCGGGGCGCTTGTTCTGCTCGGCAATCAGGTAGCCGCGGCCCGACATCACGTCCAGCTCGATGCGCACCCGCGCCGCTTTGGTCAATTCCAGAACGTGGAGTTCCGGGTTGTGGATCTTGACCTTGGGATTCTCCTCGATATGCCCCGCTGTGTATTTGCCGACTTCCTCGACATCCAGCACCAGCGTGACCATCTCGTCCACCAAAAGCTGGGGACGGATTCTCTTGATATTAAGGATGATATCCGTAACATCCTCAAACACCCCGGGAATGGTCGAGAACTCGTGCAAGACCCCTTCAATGCGCACAGCGACGACCGCGGAACCCTGAATGGAGGATATCAGCGTGCGCCGGAGCGCGTTGCCCATCGTATGGCCGAAACCGCGTTCCAGTGGCTCGATGTAGAAACGGGCGTAGTTCGCCGTTTTGGTCGGCTCATCCACCACAATTTCTTTGGGCATGGTCAACGATTTCCACTTCATCTTGAATGGCCTCCCGCCAAATCCAGCCGCTTACTTCGAATAGAGTTCAACAACCAACTGTTCCTGGACTGGGGTCGGGATGTCGATCCGTGCCGGCAGCGACAGCAGTTCCCCTTCCAGATGGGCCTTGTCCAGTCGGAACCAGGGGAGATCTCCCGCGCGTCCCGCCTCCTTGAGTGCCAAGTGGATCACATCCAGGCGTTTGGATTTCTCGCGAACCTTGATGACGTCGCCCGGCTGCACCGCATACGATGGAATATCCACAATCCGGTCATTGATCACGAAGTGACGGTGCCGGACCAACTGCCGTGCCGCTTTGCGCGACGGGGCAAAGCCGAGGCGGTAGACCACGTTGTCGAACCGCTGCTCGAGCTGCAACAGCAGGTTTTCGCCGGTGATGCCCCGCATCCGGGTGGCCCGCTCGTAGTAACCATGAAACTGATTCTCGAGCACGCCGTAAATGCGGCGGATTTTCTGCTTCTCGCGCAACTGCACCCCGTACTCGGAGACTTTGCGGCGCATGCTGGCACCGTGCTGTCCCGGCGGGTTGGCACCCCGTTCGATGGGGCACTTGTCCGACAGGCAACGGGTCCCTTTGAGGAATAACTTCTCCTTCTCCCGGCGGCACAACTTGCAGTTCGCGTCACGATATCGAGCCATCAATCACTCCTGAGTACTTTGAATCGACCGGATGCACGCGGGCATTCCGGATCGCGTTTGGAACTTAGACACGCCGTCTCTTGGGAGGACGGCACCCATTATGCGGCAGAGGCGTCACGTCTTTAATCGACGTGACTTCGAGCCCTGCGGCTGAAAGCGAACGAATCGCGGCTTCACGGCCCGATCCCGGACCCTTCACGCTGACATCAACTTTGCGAACCCCAAGCTCCATCGCCTCGCGCGCCGCGGTGCTGGCCGCCTGCTGTGCGGCGAATGGTGTGCTCTTCTTGGAGCCCTTGAAGCCCTGGCGGCCCGAGGACGACCACGACACAACGGCGCCTTTGCCATCAGTGATCGTGATGATCGTGTTATTGAACGTCGCTTGAACGAATGCGCGGCCTACGGGTTCTACCCGCGTGCGTTTGCGACGAGTCTCTTTACGTTTCTGTTCCGCCAATGTCGTCTCCTGCTGATATCAACAATTGCGATCCAATTACCTCAGTGAATGCTCTGGCTCTGCGATGGAACTACGCCGCCTTCTTGCGCTGGCCGATCGGCTTTTTGGGACCCTTGCGGGTGCGGGCGTTGGTCTTGGTCCGCTGGCCGCGGACGGGGAGATTGCGGCGGTGTCGCTGGCCCCGGTAGCAGCCGATGTCGATGAGGCGCTTGATGCTCATCTGCACTTCACCGCGCAGCGCTCCCTCGACCTTATGGTTGGCTTCAATCTCGTTGCGCAGCCGGACGACCTCATCATCGCTCAATGCATGCACCCGGGTGTCGGGATTGACACCGGTTGCCTTGATGATTTTCGCGGCCGTCGCCGGACCAATGCCAAATATGTAGGTGAGGGCAACCTCGACCCGTTTCTCTTTCGGCAGATCAACACCAGCTATGCGTGCCAAAGATCCTCCCAATTACAGGCGCCTTTGCCGAATCCAGCTGAATCCGGCGCGCCCTCGAAATCTACCCCTGCCGCTGCTTGTGGCGCGGATTCTCACAGATCACGCGCATCACGCCTTTGCGGCGGATCAGCTTGCACTTTTCGCAGCGTGGTTTAATGGACGAACGTACTTTCATTTTTCACCAGCCATTCTCGATTCAGCCTTCCGACTGTCGATCTCATTTCCAACCGCTCTATTTGTAGCGGTAGATTATCCGTCCTCGCGACAGGTCGTATGGCGATAACTCAAGGGTCACGCGGTCACCGGGCAGGATCTTAATGAAGTGCATCCTCATTTTCCCGGACACGTGGGCGAGCACCTTGTGCCCGTTGTCCAATTCCACCTGGAACATGGCATTGGGCAGTGGTTCCAGCACGCGTCCTTCGACAGTGATCGCCTGTTCTTTCGCCAACCTACCCTTTCCGGGTTGCCACCGTGAGGATGTCCGGCCCATCGGCCGTCACCGCCACCGTGTGTTCAAAATGGGCCGATAGCGAACCGTCAACGGTTCGAACGGTCCATTTATCGGCATCGAACTTGATGGCCGGGCCACCGACATTGATCATCGGTTCGATGGCAATGACCATCCCGGGCTTCAATTCCGCGCCGGTGTGCGGAGTGCCGAAATTCGGGACCTGAGGCTCCTCGTGCATTTTCTGCCCGATTCCATGCCCAACCAGGTCGCGTACGACTGAATACCCTTTTCCCTCGGCAAATGTTTGCACCGCCGCGGAAATATCTCCAATGCGATTGCCGGGTTTTGCCTGCTGGATTCCATGCTGGAGCGCTTCCATCGTCGCCGCCAGAAGCTTCCGGGCTTCGGCGGAAATCGGTCCGATGGTCAGCGTCCGAGCGGCATCGGCATACCAGCCATCCAGCTTGACGCCAACATCGATCGAAGCGATTTGACCTTCGCGCAATACCCGCCTGCCCGGGATCCCATGCACGACCTCATCGTCAATCGAAACGCACAGTGTCGCAGGGTATCCCAAATATCCTTTGAAAGCCGGCTCGGCGCCATTGGCGCGGATGAAATCCTCGGCGATACGATCCAGCTCAGCGGTGGTCAATCCCGGCTTCGCTGTCTTCTCCACCAGATCAAGCGTCCGCCCCACCAGATCACCGGCGCGGCGCATCAACTCGATTTGGGGTATCGTCTTCACCACGATCATGACTCTGCCAGCTTCTTCAAATCGCCGTAGACAACATCAATTGGCCGTTCCCCGACGACCTCGGACAGGCGGCCTTTGCCGCTGTAGTACGCAATAAGAGGCGCCGTCTGCTTGCGATAAACATCAAGCCGGCGATTGATCACCTCTTCGGTATCATCCGCCCGCCCTTCCTGGCGTGCGCGTCCCGCCAACCGGGACTTAATCTCTTCGTCGCCCACTTTGACCAGCACAACGCGGTCAATGGAGCGCTTCATCGTATCCAGCATCTTGTCGAGCGCAACCGCCTGAGCTTCGGTGCGGGGAAATCCATCAAGGATGAACCCATCCCCGTTGCTCATCGACTCCAACCGGCCGGCAATCATCTTCAGGATCAGCTCATCCGGGACCAAGTCTCCCCGGTCCATGTAAGTCCGGGCTGAACAGCCCAACTCGGTTCCCGAGGCTACTTCGGATCGAAGCATATCACCGGTGGACAGATGATCGGCTCCGAAGGCAGCCGCCAGTTTCTTGGCCTGCGTTCCCTTGCCCGAACCTGGCGGGCCCAGCATGATCCAGCGCATACGACTTTGACGCAAAGACCGTTCTACATGGAACGGCCGCGGATCCGCCCCCTTTTCATAAAGCCATCGTAATGCCGCATCAGCAGGTGCGACTCCACCTGTTGCAGCGTGTCCAGAGCGACACCAACCACGATCAGCAGACCGGTGCCGCCAAAGTAATATTGGACGTTGGCCCGCTGAATCAGGATGTACGGTAGAATGGCGATCACGGCAAAGAAGATTGCACCGGGCAGGGTGATTCGCGTCAGCACCTTGTCGATGTAGTCCGCGGTGCGTTTGCCCGGGCGAATTCCCGGAATGTACCCGCCGTATTTCTTCATGTTGTCGGCCAGGTCAACCGGATTAAAGACGATCGCCGTGTAGAAGAACGCGAAGAAGACAATAATCAGCCCATACACCACGGAGTAGACGACCGCACCCGGAGCGAAGTACCGCCCGATCTCCTGCAGCCATTCCACGTTCGGGAAGAAAGACAGCAGCGTCTGGGGGGCGAACATGATTGACTGGGCGAAAATAATCGGAATAACGCCGGCGGTGTTGACCGACAGCGGGATATGCGTCGCCTGGCCACCGTAGACTTTGCGGCCGACGACCCGCTTGGGATACTGAACCGGAATCCGTCTCTGGGCACGCGTCACCAGAACAATGTCGGCGATGACAGCGAGCATCAAGGCCACGATAAACAGCTCGGTGAAAATGCCGCGCCGGCCGGCCATCACTTCACGAATTTCATCGAAGACTGATTGCGGGAAACGCGCCACAATCCAAATGAAGATGATCAACGAAATTCCGTTGCCGATCCCGCGCTCGGTGATCTGCTCACCCAGCCACATGATGAAGATCGGTGCCGCAGGTGAAGGTGATGATGGTGACAAGCTTGAAGCCCCATCCCGGCATCGGAACCACCGGCGCACCTTGACCGGCATTGTTCGACTCCAGGAATACGGCCGTACCGAAGGCCTGCAGGGCGCCGATCAGCACCGTTCCATACCGGGTGTACTGCGTGATCTTGCGGCGGCCTTCTTCGCCTTCCTTTTGCAGTTTCTGGAAGTACGGAATGACCGAGCCGAGCAACTGGATGATAATCGATGCCGAAATGTAAGGCATGATCCCCAGTGCGAAGATCGTGGCTTTGTAGAAGGCCCCGCCCACGAACATGTCGTACAGTCCGAAGAGTGTGCTGCCCGCCGTGGCGAAAAACGCCCCGAGGGCCTGCGCATCCACTCCCGGCGTGGGAATATGGCCGCCGATCCGGTAAACAATCAGGATCCCCAGCGTGAACAGAACACGCCGGCGGAGCTCCTCGACTTTGAAAATATTCTGGAAGGCAGACAGCATATCAGGGGGCGACTTGCTCTATGAAATTCACTGACCGATAACTCGGGCCGATCCTGCTAATTCCCTCTGGCAGGAGTCTTCTGGCCTTTCGTCGGAATGAACGGGACACGTTCGCACTTTCCACCCGCGGCGGTGATCTTCTCTTCTGCCACCTTGGAAAAGGCGTGGGCGGCGATCCGCAGGGGGCGTTCCAGGGTTCCATTGCCGAGAACCTTGACCGGCATGGATATCGAGCGAATCAGGCGAAGCTTGCGCATCAGAGGAATGTCAATGTGCTCCTGTCCTCCAGTTGCCAGTTCGCTCAGATTGACCACTTCGTATTCAACGCGGAACGGATTGGAAAACCCGCGCTTCGGCAAACGGCGGTGCAGCGGCATCTGGCCGCCTTCACGCGAGTAACGCCGCTTGGAGCCCGACCGCGCATACTGGCCCTTGTGGCCTCGCGTTGACGTTTTGCCATGTCCCGAACCGACGCCACGGCCCACGCGTTTGTTCTTGTGGTGGGCGCCTTTCGGGGGCTTTAGTGTCGACAGATCCATCGAATTGACTCTTCTCTCACCGGCCGTCTCGACGGCCGCACGCCGTTTAGATCTCTTCCACAGTCACCAGATGCTCAACCGTCCGGATCATCCCACGCATGTTGGGCGTGTCATCGTGAATGACCGTCTGATAAAGCTTGCGCAATCCCAGCGCCCGGACAGCCCGCTTGTGCCTCTCGACCATGCGAATGGCGGAACGGGTATAGGTAATTTTCAACTTTCCTGCCATGATCGGTTACCCCCGGCCTTCGTGCGCAACGGTTCCAACCTCGGGTGACTTGCCATTGCCGGAGTTCGCCTCGGCGGCCAGCCGTGCCCGGTATTGCCCGAGCGATTCGGCCTTCTTCAACTGGCGCAGGGCATCAAGGGTTGCTTTCACAACATTGTGCGGGTTGGTCGAACCCAGCGATTTCGTCAGGATGTCCTGGACACCCGCGGACTCGAGCACCGCACGAACCGCGCCGCCGGCGATCACGCCGGTACCCGGCGAGGCCGGACGCAGCAGCACGCGCGCAGCACCGGAAGTCCCGATCACCTGATGCGAGATCGTGCCGTTTCGGACGACAACCTGCTCCATCGCCTTCTTGGCGGATTCGAGACCCTTGCGGATCGCCTCGGCGACTTCGCCGGCTTTCCCCAAACCGATCCCGACACGCCCCTTGCGATCACCGGTGGCAACGACTGCCGTAAACGAGAACCGGCGTCCGCCCTTGACCACCTTGGCCACACGGTTGACGTAGACAACCTTTTCCAGAAATTCGCCGCTATCAGGAGCACCGCGCCACAAAGTCAGTTACCTCGCACGATTGTGATGAAACCCAAACACTCGTCTCTTTCGACAATTCCACGATGCGCCCGGTTAGATCTCAAGCCCGGCGCCTCGCGCACCATCCGCCACGGCCTTGACGCGGCCATGGTAGATGTAATGATTCCGGTCAAACACGGCGCACTTGATCCCCCGCTCCAATGCGAGGGCGCCGAGCTTCTCTCCCAGCTTCTTGGCCGCCTGCGTCTTCGTCACCTTGCCTTCATTGACGACGGCCGTGGAACAGAACGCCAACGTCACGCCCTTCTCATCATCGATGAGTTGCGCGATGGTATTGCGCAACGACTTGCAGACGGTGAGACGGGGGCGCTCGGCGGTCCCGTTGACACGGCGCCGGACATGGCGCCGCCGCCGCAGTTCGCGCACGCGTTTTGATTTCAACTTGTCAGACATGATTAAACCATTCACTCCAGGTCCGCGCCTCACGCGACGGACATTCCGTCAGCATTATGCGGCGGTCTTGCCGGCCTTGCGGCGGACATGCTCGCCTTCGTAGCGGATTCCCTTGCCCTTGTACGGTTCTGGCGGACGGTAGCGGCGCACACGCGCGGCCACTTCGCCGACCAGCTGTTTGGAAATGCCTTCGACCGCGAAACGGGTGGGATTCTCCACCACGAAATTCACGCCATCAGGCGGCGTGATCAAAATCGGATGGGAATATCCCACCACGAGATTCAGTCTCTTGCCATTCAATTCGGCCTTGTAGCCGACGCCAACGATTTCCAACACACGGCGGAACCCATGCGACACGCCGGTGATCATATTGGCGATCAGAGCGCGCGTGAGACCGTGCAGCGCCCGCATCGACCGGTGATCGTTGGAGCGCTCGACCGTGATGATGCCATCGGTGATCGAGACGCTGATGCCCGGCAGGAACGACTGGTGCAACTCACCCTTGGGTCCCTTCACGCGAACAATGTCACCGTCCACGGTGACCTGGACACCGGCGGGGATGGGGATGGGCTTTTTTCCTATACGCGACATAAGATTCCTGTTCTACCAGATGCGGCAGAGCAATTCGCCGCCAATACCCCTCTGGGCGGCTTCCTGGTCTGTCATGACACCGTGCGACGTTGAAACGATCGTGACTCCCAATTGGCGCCCGACGGCCTTGATGTCCGTGGCATTACCGTAGCGGCGCAGGCCCGGCCGCGAAACCCGCTTCAAACCGGTAATCACCGATTCCTTCTGCGGGGTGTACCGCAACCGGATGACAAGCTTGTTCTGCGTCGCGTCGGGAACTTCGGTAAACCCGCGGATGTAATGATTCTCATGCAGCACCCGCACGATTTCGCGCTTGAGATTCGACGCGGGCACTTCGACGCGTTTGTGTCCTGCCCCGGCGGCATTGCGAATGCGCACCAGCAGGTCGGATATGGGATCAGTCATCGTCACGATTGCTACTCCACACGGAACAGAGCTGAGTACTCTACCAGCTCGCCTTGGTGACTCCCGGGATTTCGCCGTTTAACGCCAGCTCCCGGAAGCAAATCCGGCACAGTCCAAACCGGCGCATGAAAGCGCGCGGACGTCCGCAACGCCGGCACCGGCTGTAGGCACGCACCCCGAATTTGGGTTTGCGCTTTTGTTTTTCGACCAGACACTTCTTCGCCATAGGATTCTTTCAGCAACTCCCCGAGTCCGCCGCCTAATTGCGACGGAACGGCATACCCATCAGCCGCAGCAATTCCAATCCCTCTTCGTCCGTCCGTGCCGTCGTGCAGATGGTAATGTTCATCCCGCGGATCTTGTCGATCTTGTCGTAGTTGATCTCCGGGAAGATGATCTGCTCTTTGATTCCCAGCGTGTAATTACCGCGCCCGTCGAACGATTTGGTGGGCACGCCGCGGAAGTCCCGAACGCGGGGCAGCGCGACGCTGGTGAGACGGTCGAGAAACTCGTACATCCGCGCGCCGCGCAACGTCACCGAACACCCGATCGCCACGCCTTCACGCAGTTTGAAATTCGAAATCGACTTGCGGGCGCGGCAGACGACCGGCTTCTGGCCGGCAATCGCCGCCATCTCCGCCACCGCGCTTTCAATCACCTTGGGATTGGCAATGGCTTCACCCAGGCCCTGATTGAGAACGATCTTCTCGAGGCGCGGCGCCCGCATGATGCTCTTGAAGCCGAATTGCTCCTTCAGCTTGGGGGCGACTTCTTCGCGGTATTTCTTGTACAGACGTGTCATGATTGCTCGCAATGCGCCTTAGACTTCGCGCTTCACATTGGAAATATGAATCGGCGCTTCCTTCTCGACGATTCCACCCTTGGGATTGCGCTGCGAGGGGCGCGTATGGCGCTTGATCATATTGACCCCCTCCACAACGATCCTGTCCTTTTTGGGATACACCCGCAGGACGCGTCCGGACGTGCCCCGGTATTTGCCGGCCAGCACCACCACCTGGTCACCCTTTTTAATTCTCGCCGCCATAAATCCGCCAAGCCTGATCGATCGCACTCCGGCCTAGAGTACCTCCGGAGCCAGCGATACGATCTTCATGAAATTCTTTTCGCGCAGCTCACGCGCCACCGGACCAAAGATACGGGTGCCGCGCGGTTCGCCCGCGTCATTGATGATGACGGCCGCGTTATCCGAAAACCGGATGTACGACCCGTCCTTGCGCCGCGTGGGACGTGTCGTCCGCACCACGACCGCTTTGCATTTCTCTTTTCGCTTCACCGTTCCGCCCGGCACGGCATCTTTCACCGAGCAGACGATGATATCGCCGACCCGAGCGTAGCGACGCCGCGTGCCGCCCAGAATGCGAAAACACATGACGATCTTGGCGCCGGAGTTATCGGCTACTGTGAGTCGGCTGTATTCTTGAATCATCGGTTAAACCTGATTGATCGTTTCCAATTTGGCTTTATGCAATTCCCCGTTTCCCGTCCCATTCGGGACAGGACGGCATCACTTCGCCTTCTCGAGCACCTCGACGAGCCGCCAGCACTTCCGTTTGGACAGCGGCCGGGTTTCCATCACCACAACCTTGTCGCCGATGCCCGCCAGTCCGGCTTCGTCGTGCGCCAGAAGTTTCATGGACCGCTTGACAATGCGCCCGTATTCGGGATGCTTCATCACGCGGTCGATCTTGACCGTGATCGTCTTGTCCATCTTGTCGGATACGACGATGCCGATCCGGGTCTTTCGTTCCTGCCGCTCTTCGCCAGCCATTACACTCATCCGTTCATTGGCCATCAGACAGCCGTCTTCTTGCTCGCACCCGGCGTGATTCCGAGTTCACCTTCGCGCAGAATCGTGCGGACCCGCGCCAATTGCCGCCGCAGCAGCCGCAGGCGCACCGGATTGTCCGGAGGTTGCAGCGCGCGCCGGACCCGGATGTTGAACAACTCATCCTCCAGCTCACGAATCTGGTGAGTCAGTTCTTCGCGGGTCATTTCGCGCAAACGTTCGCTTTTCATCATTCCCATACGTTACCCGTCCCGATTACCCTGCGATGGCCAGCGCTTTGACGAACTTGGTCTTGAGCGGCAGCTTGTTGGCGGCCAGCTTCAGCGCCACTTGCGCCAGATCCTCAGTTACGCCATCCAGTTCAAAGAGAATGCGTCCCGGCTTCACCACGGCCACCCAGAATTCCGGATTGCCCTTGCCTTTGCCCATGCGAGTCTCAGCGGGTTTTTGCGTGACCGGCTTGTCGGGGAATATGCGAATCCAGACCTTGCCGCCGCGCTTGATATGGCGCGTCAGGGCAACACGGGCCGCTTCGATCTGCTTGTTGGAGATCCATGCGGGTTCCATGGCCTTGAGCCCGTACTGGCCAAAGGAGATGGAACCGCCGCGGTAGGCTTTTCCCCGGCGTGAGCCGCGCTGTTGCTTGCGATATTTGACTCGTTTAGGTGACAGCATCTTTTCTACTCAATCCTTGCAATCGCGCCCTGCGTCCCAGGGGAATCACGCGATTCGATTCGATTTCAGGCCTCGGCTCCACCCGCATCGGCAGAATCATCCGACCCGCCCTCACTGGGCAGCTTGCGCCGCGACCGCGGGCTGTGACGCTTCTTCGGGCCGCTACGGCGGTCGCGCTCGCGTCCAAATGCTGGCGGCTCCTCTTCCTTCTCGGCACCTTCCATCTGACCCAGAACTTCGCCTTTGCAGATCCAGACTTTGACGCCGATGCAGCCGTACGCAGTGTGAGCGGTGTGGCGGGCAAAATCAATGTCGGCGCGCAACGTGTGCAGGGGAACACGGCCTTCCATGTACTTTTCGGTGCGGGCGATTTCATTGCCACCCAAGCGCCCGCCGCACTGCACGCGAATTCCCTGGGCACCCATCTTCATCGTCGCGGCCACGGCTTTCTTCATGGCGCGGCGGAATGAAATACGGCCTTCGAGCTGGCGGGCGATCGATTCGGCGACCAGCCGCGCCCGCATCTCGGGACGCTTGACTTCGATGATATTGATCGTGATGTCCTTCTTGGTCAGCAACTGCAGCTCTTCGCGCAGCTTGTCGACTTCGGCACCCTTGCGCCCGATCACAATCCCGGGCCGCGAGGTGTGGATGTCCACCGTGACCTTCTTGGGGGCACGCACGATTTCGATCTTGGCGATGCCGGCATTATCAAGCCGTTGGTTGATGTAACGCTTGACCGTCAAATCTTCCAACAGAAGATCCGCGAAATTCCGCTCAGCAAACCACTTCGAGGACCAGCCCCGAATCACGCCTACGCGAAAGCCCACTGGATTTGTCTTCTGTCCCAACTCAACCTCCGTACAACACCGCTTCCATCAACGGAAGGGTACGAAACTTCGCCTCAGGCTGCCGATCCTGCCTTCGTCTCTGTGTCCTTCGCCACCACGGGCTTGGCGGCCGCCACACGCGGGCGCTTCCGTCCCGCCTGGGGCACCTGGTCAGACACCACAACTCTCACATGACAATAGCGCTTACGAATCCGGTACGCCCGGCCCATGCCGACCGCACGGAACCGGCGGGCAATCGGCCCGCCATCCACACGCACGTCGGCCACCACGAGATCCTGCTCCTTGTGGTGGGCGGTCCCCTCGGAAGCCAGCGCATTCGCGGCCGCCGATTTGATCACCTTGGCCAGCGGCAGCGCTGCGCCCTTGGGAACATGACGCAACATCTCGGTCGCCGCGGAAACCTTAAGGCCCCGGACCAATGCCGCCACCCGGCGCATCTTGCGCGCTGAACCCCGCAGGTACCGTGCTTTGGCTGTCGCTTCCATAAGAGAACTCACCATCCCAATTCGCTAAGCGTTTCGTTACTTGTGAGTGGGCCCTGTCGTCTTCTCGGTCTTCTTGCCGCTATGGCCGCGGAATGTCCGGGTCGGGGCAAATTCGCCGAGCTTGTGGCCCACCATATTCTCTGTCACATACACCGGGACGAATTTGTTGCCATTGTGAATGGCAATCGTGTGGCCGACAAAATCCGGTGGGATCGTCGACCGCCGCGCCCAAGTCTTGACCACTCGCTTCTCACCGTCTTCGTTAAGCCTGGCCACAACCCGGGCGAGGCTCTGATCGATAAATGGACCCTTCTTCAGCGAGCGAGACACTTGAACTCTCCCAGTCTTAACTCAGATTCGTGCAACTACTCCGATAATTCACCAACTCTACGCGCGACGCTTGACGATCCACTTCGTGGATGGCTTGCGTTTCTTGCGCGTCCGCAAACCCTTGCTCTTCTGCCCCCACGGGCTGCACGGATGCCGTCCACCAGAGGACTTACCCTCACCGCCGCCCATCGGGTGGTCAACCGGGTTGCGCGCCACGCCGCGAACATGCGGACGACGGCCACGCCACCGACTCGCGCCGGCCTTGCCCAGCGAAACGTTTTCGTGATCGATATTGCCGACCTGCCCCAGGGTGGCGTAGCACATTTCCGGGACCAGCCTGATTTCACCCGACGGCAAACGCAAGTGCGCCATGCCGGCCTCTTTGGCGGCGAGCACGACCTGCGCACCGGCGCTGCGGGCCATCTGCCCGCCCTTGCCGGGTTTCAATTCAACATTGTGCACCGAGACGCCGAGCGGCAGACTGGACAGCGGCATCGCATTGCCGATCTTGATTTCCACTCCCGGACCGGCCACCAGCTTTTCGCCGACCTTCAATCCCTCGGGCGCCAGAATATACCGCTTCTCGCCATCGATGTAGTGCAGCAGGGCGATGCGCGCACTCCGGTTGGGATCGTACTCGATCGAGGCAACCACAGCGGGAAGGTCCCGCTTGTCGCGCTTGAAATCGATCAGGCGGTAGAAGCGCTTGTGGCCCCCGCCACGGTACCGCGAGGTCACGCGCCCTTTGTTATTGCGGCCACCGCTCTGCTTGATCGCACGCAGCAACGACCGCTCCGGCTTCGAGGAAGTGATTTCTTCGAAAGTCGGAATCGTCCGATGGCGGATTCCCGCGCTGGTTGGCTTGAAAGCTCTGATTCCCATATCACTCTTCGCCGGCCATTTCTGGCGGGGCGCTCAGGTTACTACGCCTTTTCGAACAACTCGATGTGATCTTCCTTGCGAATCGTCACGAGGGCTTTCTTCCATGATGGGCGGCGTCCGGCAAAGCGCCCCATGCGCTTTTCCTTGCCGCGCACCATCATCGTGCGAACATCCACGACTTTGACTTTGAAGATTTCCTCGATCGCCCGCTTGATCTGAAGCTTATCCGCCTGCGACGCCACTTTGAACGCGACGCAATTCTGATGCTCACGCTGATTCAAGCTCTTCTCGGTGGTGAGCGCTTTTTCCACGATGATGCGCGCGTCGTATTTCATGATGCCAAAGCCTCCGTCATCCGCGCCAATCCCTCGGGAGAAATCACCAGATCCTGAGCCTTCAGGATCTCGAAGGGGTTAATCAACTCGGCGCGCACTCTGGTCAGCCACGGCACGTTGCGGCAGGACTTGGTAAAATTGGGCAAAACTCCCTCGTCCAGCATCAGAACCTTGCGGCCAGCCACACCCATCTGCGACAACGGCTGCACGACCGACTTTGTCTTGGGCGCTGCGAGTTCGGCACGATCCCAGATGCGTACGGCGCCATTCTGGGCCTTCAACGACAGGGCCGACAGCAACGCCAGGCGGCGCATCTTACGCGGCATCGCCTCGCGATGCGTACGCGGACGGGGGCCAAACGCACGGCCACCGCCAACCCACACCGGGGAGGTATTCGAACCGGCACGGGCGCGACCAGTGCCCTTCTGGCGCCACGGCTTGACACCGCCGCCGGAAACTTCGGCGCGCGTCTTAGTCTTGACGGTTCCCTGCCGCTGGTTCGTGTTGTACATCTTCACGTAAGCGTGCAACACCGCGGCATTCGGTGTCTGGCCGAACAGAGCCTCCGGGAGGGTCACCGACCCACCCTGGCTCCCATCGGCGTTGAATTTTGCGGCTGTCAGCGACATATCGATAGCGCACCCATGAAAATCAGGATTCCATCCACCAGCGGGCGCTACTTGCGCACGCCCTTGATCGACTCACGAATTAAGAGCACACCGTTCGGCTTGCCGGGCACCGCCCCGCGAAGAAGCAGCAGATTGTCTTCGGGGCGAACCGCCACGACATCGAGATTTTGCACCGTCACCCGCGCATTGCCCATGCGGCCAGCCATTCTCTGCCCGCGAAACGTCCGCGACGGATAGGAGCTGGCGCCCACCGAACCCGGCGCGCGCGTACGGTCCGACTGACCGTGACTCACCGGTCCGCCGCCGAAATTGTGGCGCCGAACCGCACCCTGGAAACCCAGCCCCTTGGAGATGCCGGTCACATCGACATGATCGCCAACCTTGAACGTGTCAACGGTCAGCGCCTCACCCTTTTGAAGCGTTGAAGGCGCATCCAGGCGGAGTTCGCGAAGATAGCGCATCGGGGTCATGTCGCCGAAGTGCCCGAGCTGCGGTTTGTTGAAAAGCGATTTGCGCTTCTCACCAAGCCCCACCTGGATCGCTTCGTAACCATCTTTGGCTTTGGTCTTGACCTGAACCACGGGCGTGGGCTTCACTTCAACCACTGTCACGCCAATGGCTTCGCCACTTTCGTCGAAGACCCGGGCCATCCCCAGCTTTATGCCGTACAACTGTCTCATAGTCGCTCTAAGTTCCTATCAAACCTTGATTTCAACATCCACGCCCGCTGGCAACTCCAGCTTCATCAGGGCATCAACTGTCTGAGGGCTCGATTCCAGGATGTCAATCAAGCGCTTATGAATGCGAGTCTCGAATTGCTCACGCGACTTCTTGTCAACATGGGGCGACCGCAGGACGGTGTACATCGTGCGCTTGGTCGGCAATGGAATGGGCCCAATGATCCGGGCACCCGTGCGCATCGCTGTCCGAGCGATTTCCTGGGTGGACTTATCCAAGGCACGATAATCGTAAGCCTTCAAGCGGATCCGAATTTTCTGGCCAATCTCCAACTTTCACTCCCATCCAACATCGCTTAAAAACTGATTTTCGCACTCGAGGGGGCGAAAACCCAAAAGAGTCCCCAATATATTCCCAAATGCCTCGCCCACAAGAGATTTTTTCATGTTTCGAAACTTTTTCAAGACTATTCCACGACCCTCTGCCACCCCAGAAAACCACACCTCCACATACCCCCTGCCGCCGGATTAATGCCTTCGCGTCTTGACCGGGCTCCCCATCAGGATACCCTCGGCGAGCTTCTCGGGAAGAGCGCTGTAGTGGGAAAATTGCATTGTATAGGTCGCACGCCCCTGTGACAACGACCGCAGGCGCGTGGCATACCCGAACATCTCCGACAATGGCACCGTGGCGGTTACCAGCCTCGCCGCGGAACGTTGCCCGATTCCATGGATGCGTGCCCGGCGGGAATTCAAATCCCCGATGACATCACCCATGTACTCCTCGGGCAGTACAACCTCTACGTTCATTTGCGGCTCCAGAAGCACCGGGGCCGCCTTCTTGGCGGCTTCCTGCAGCGCCATGGAACCGGCGATCTGGAACGCCATGTCAGACGAATCGACTTCGTGATAGGAGCCGTCAACGAGCCGCATCTTGATGTCGACGAGCGGATACCCAGCCAGGACACCGTTCTCCATGGCGTTGCGGGCGCCCTTTTCCACCGACGGGATGTATTCGCGCGGGATGTTGCCGCCCTTGACGTCATCCTCGAAGACGAATCCCTGTCCCGGCTCACCGGGCTCCAGTTCCACCTCCACATGTGCGAACTGGCCGCGGCCGCCTGTCTGGCGAATAAAGCGAACCACGGTAGACGCTGGCTTGCTGATCGTCTCTTTGTAGGCGACCTGCGGACGGCCGACATTCGCCGAAACGCCGAATTCGCGCATCATACGATCGATCAAAATTTCCAGATGCAACTCGCCCATTCCGGAGATGATCGTCTGACCTGTCTCTTCGTCGGTACGGATGTGGAACGTCGGATCTTCTTCGGCCAGCTTGGACAATGCGGATGTGAGCTTGTCCTGATCGACCTTCGATTTCGGCTCGATCGCAACCGAGATGACCGGCTGCGGAAACACCATGACTTCGAGCTGGACGGGATGCTTGGGATCACAAATCGTGTGGCCGGTGCCGGTATCCCGCAGGCCCACTGCCGCGACGATTTCTCCGGCCGAGGCTGAGGATACTTCCTCACGCTTGTTGGCGTGCATTTCCAGAATACGGCCAAGCCGCTCCTTTTTCCCCGTGGTCGTGTTGAGCACGGTTTGCCCAACCTCGATCTTCCCCGAGTAAACGCGGAAATACGTGAGGCGGCCGACGAAAGCGTCCGTCATCACCTTGAACGCCAGCGCGGCGAACGGAGCGGACACGTCAGCCTTTCGCTCAACCGGCTTCAAGGTATCCGGATCGTGGGCCGTAATCGGCGGCAGATCGGCCGGTGACGGCAGGAAATCAACCACCGCATCCAGCAGTCCTTGCACTCCCCGGTTCTTGAACGACGAGCCGCACAAGACCGGCATGACCTTGGTATCAATCGTGGCGCGTCTCAGAGCCTTCTTGATTTCCGCCGGCTCGATCGGCTGTTCGTGGATGAATTTATCCAGAAGATGGTCATCGTAATCGGAGATCGCTTCCAGCATATGCTCACGATGGATCTTCGCTTCGGCCAGGAGGCCTTTGGGAATCTCCAAATCGTCAAACGTCGATCCCTGGGTTTCGTCGTGGTAGATCCGGAACGTCATCGAAATCAGATCGATGATCCCGGTGAACATCTCGCCACCGCCCGAAGGAAGCTGAATCGGAATCGCATTCGCGCCGAGCCGGTCTTTCATCATCTGAACGGCGCCGAGAAAATCCGCCCCAACGCGGTCCATCTTGTTGACATAGGCAATCCGGGGAACTTTGTACTTGTCGGCCTGGCGCCATACGGTTTCCGACTGCGGCTCGACTCCACCGACAGAGCAAAACAAGGCGACGACGCCATCGAGCACCCGCAACGACCGCTCCACCTCCATGGTGAAGTCCACGTGTCCCGGCGTATCGATGATGTTGATGCGGTAATTCTGCCAGAAGGCAGTGGTGGCGGCGGACGTAATCGTGATACCGCGCTCCTTCTCCTGTTCCATCCAATCCATGATGGCCGCACCGTCATGCACCTCACCCATCCGGTGGGTCTTGCCGGTGTAGAACAGGATCCGCTCGGTCGTAGTCGTCTTGCCGGCGTCAATATGCGCCGCAATGCCGATGTTGCGAATCTTCTTTAGGTCGGTGTCGTTTGCCACAATAAAAAATCCCCGCCGGGTTTGTTGCGCGCCCGCGCGGGGAACAAATCCCGCCCCCTCTCGGGCGGGACATGTTCCCTGTACTAAGGCGCACGATAGTGTCTAATCTGCATGCGTTCCGAGCTGAAAGGGCTGCGGTCACCCGCCGCCAGCATCAAAAGCATCCTGCAATCGCGAACGAAAGACGTGCCTCCAGAATCGCCATTCCTGATCCGGGCCCGGACCCGCGTAACCCATTGTGCGGCCGAGACTCCGAACCAGCCAGATCCGCATTACCACCGGAAGTGGGCGAAGGCCTTGTTGGCCTCGGCCATCCGGTGAGTGTCCTCCCGTTTCTTAATTGTCGAGCCTTCTTTTTTCGAAGCGGCAATCAATTCGGCCGCGAGCTTTTCGGACATCGAGTGTTCTTTGCGATCACGGGCAAAACCGATAATCCAACGGATCGCCAGCGCCGTGCGCCGATCCGGACGCACTTCGACCGGCACTTGGTAGGTCGCGCCGCCAACGCGCCGCGACTTGACTTCCAAGAGCGGCCGCACATTATCCATCGCCTTCTTGAAAACTTCCAGCCCCGGCTGATGGGTTTCCTTCTCGATCAGCTCAAACGTATCGTAGAGAATTGTCTCCGCCAGGGATTTCTTGCCGCGCTGCATCAGCCCATTGATAAACTGGGTGACGACCACTTCCCGGAACTTCGGATCGGGAAGAACCTGACGTTTGGCCGCTGATTTCCTTCGGGGCATGCACTCTCCTCGTTTCGCGCTTTACACGTTGGCGGCCTCAGGCCGCCCGAAATTCACGGTTACTTCTTGGGACGCTTGGTCCCGTACTTGGAACGGCTTCTCTTGCGATCGTTCACGCCGGCGGTGTCCAGAGTCCCGCGGATGATGTGATAACGGACGCCCGGAAGGTCTTTCACACGGCCGCCACGGATCAGCACAATCGAGTGCTCCTGGAGGTTGTGGCCTTCGCCCGGAATGTACGCCGTCACGTCGATACGATTGGTCAGCCGGACACGGGCAACCTTGCGCAAGGCAGAGTTCGGCTTCTTCGGCGTGGAGGTGTAGACGCGGGTGCAAACGCCGCGCTTCTGGGGCGATCCCTTAAGCGCCGGAGTACCGGACTTGGTCGTCAAACGACGGCGGCCCTTGCGTATCAGTTGGTTGATCGTCGGCAAATTATCCTCGCTTTACTCGTTCAACTCCTGTCCCCATTCGGGACAAGACAATTAGTATAGTCATCTTGTTCCGGAAAAGCAAGCATCTCTGCCTGCTGCCCGGATCGATCACAGGTTCTCCTGGAAGATTCCAATCTCGGATTCCTCGCTGCCCAGCTCTTCGGCCGGCATTTCCTCAGGCGGAATCTCAATGGCCCGATAGACTTCCAGGCCCGTCCCCGCCGGAATCAGGTGCCCGATGATCACGTTTTCCTTCAGGCCGCGCAGATAGTCCGTCTTGCCGGAGACCGCCGCATCGGTCAGGACCTTTGTGGTCTCCTGGAATGAGGCCGCGGAAATAAACGACTCGGTCGACAGGGACGCCTTGGTGATACCCAACAATAGTGGCTGGAATGTTGCGGGAGCGCCGCCTTCCATGAGAACCGATTCGTTTTCGTCACGGAACATGTGCCGGTCAACGACCTCGCCTTCGAGGAAGTTCGTATCGCCCACCGAATCGACGCGGACCTTCTGGAGCATTTGGCGCACGATCGTCTCGATGTGCTTGTCGTTGATCTTCACACCCTGCAGACGGTAAACCTCCTGGATTTCGTTCACGAGGTATTCCTGCACGGCATTGGCGCCCTTAATGCGCAGAATGTCATGCGGATCCACCGAGCCCTCGCACAGCCGGTCGCCCGCTTTGACGCGGTCGCCGTTGTGCACCTGCATGTGCTTCCCGTGCGGGATCAGGTATTCTTTGACTTCTTCGTTTTCACCATGGACCAGCACCTGTTGTTGGCCGCGAACGATCTTGCCGAACTCAACCAGGCCGTCGATTTCCGTGACCACCGCCGGATCGCGCGGCTTGCGGGCCTCGAACAGCTCGGCCACCCGCGGCAGACCGCCGGTAATGTCGCGCGTCTTGGAGATCTCGCGCGGAATCTTGACGATCGTTGTGCCACCGACCACGCTGTCCCCATCGTGTACAGCCAGGTGGGCGCCGGTCGGAATCGAGTATGTGGCGATCATCTTGGAGCGGTTCTGTGCATCGAAAATCTGGATGTGAGGCAGCGGGGTCTTCTCGCGTTTTTCACGCGGCTCAACCACGACCCGCTGGCGCAAACCAGTCGTCTCGTCGAGTTCTTCACGCAATGTCAGGCCATCGATGATGTCTTCAAAGTGGACGACACCCGCCTTTTCCGTGAGAATCGTCGAGGTGTAAGGATCCCATTCGAACAAGACGTTTTCGCGTCCGACCACATCGCCTTCCTTCACGAGAAGTTCGGCGGCATAGGGCACGTTGTAACGGGCACGCACGCGCTTCTGATCGTCGACGACCTGGATTTCACCGTCGCGGTTCATCACCACGGGCCGTCCGGCCGGGCCGGCGATCGAGCGCACGCCCTTGAAGACAATCGTACCGGGCGTCTTGGCGACGACCTGCGATTGCTCGGCAATGCGCGCGGCGGTACCGCCGATATGGAAGGTTCGCAGGGTCAGCTGCGTGCCCGGCTCGCCGATCGATTGGGCCGCGATGACGCCCACGGCCTCGCCGAGATCGACCACGTTACCGGTGGCGAGATTTCGACCGTAGCACTTCGCGCAAACGCCCTGGCGGGATTCGCACGTCAGCACGGAACGGATACGAACCGTTTCAATTCCCGCATCCTCAATCGCCGCGGCTTGTGCCTCGACGATCTGCTCGCCGGCCGTTGCTAGCACCTGGCTGGCAATCGGGTCGACCACATCTTCCAGCGACACACGGCCAAGGATACGGTCCTGCAGGGACTCGATAACTTCTTCACCCTCTTTGAGGGCGGTAATGTTCAAACCCAGAATTGTACCGCAGTCGACTTCGTTGATGATCACGTCCTGCGCCACGTCGACCAGACGGCGGGTCAGATAACCGGCATCGGCGGTCTTGAGCGCGGTGTCGGCGAGGCCTTTGCGCGCGCCGTGCGTCGAGATGAAGTATTCCATCACCGAGAGGCCTTCGCGGAAATTCGACAGAATCGGCGATTCGATAATTTCACCGATCTGACCGGTGATCTTCTTTTGCGGCTTGGCCATCAATCCGCGCATACCGGCCAATTGGCGAATCTGCTCTTTGGAACCGCGCGCGCCGGAATCGGCCATCATGTAGATGGGATTGAATCCGTTGCGGTCTTCCTTGAGCCGCTCGAACATCACTTCCGAGATTTCACTCGTGGTGTGTGTCCAAAGGTCGATCACTTTGTTATAACGTTCGCCGTTGGTAATCACGCCGCGCTCGTACTGCTTCTGAACGCGGGCGACTTCCTTGGTTGTCGCCTCGATCAATTCCGCCTTCTCCGGCGGGACAATCATGTCGTCGATACCCACGGTCACACCCGCCATCGTGGCGTAGTGGAATCCCAGGTCCTTCAGCTTGTCGAGGAATTCCGAAGTGCGATGCGGCCCGACCTTGCGGTAGGACTGGAGCACGAGCGCTTCGAGCTTCCCTTTCGAAGCCGCTTCATTGAAGAACCCAAGTTCGGGCGGCACGATCGCGTTGAAGAGAATTCTTCCGCAGGTCGTTTCGATTCGCTCGTTGTTGATCCTTACCTTCACGAGGGCATGCAGATCAATATGCCCAAAGGTCTGTGCGAGTTGTATCTCCTCAATTGAGGAAAATGCCTTCCCCTCGCCGAGAGCTGCCGGGCGCTCCTTGGTCAGATAGTAGCAGCCCAAAACGATATCCTGAGTGGGTGTCGCGATGGGCCGGCCGGACGAGGGCGAAAGGATATTGTTGGTCGAAAACATCAACACCCGCGCTTCGAGCTGGGCTTCAAACGACACACGGGATGCTCATCGATATTTTCCTCGAGGATGTCCCAGACTTCCGGATGCTCGTGCTCGACGAGCCGTTTGGCGGATTTAACCGTCTGCACATACCCCTTCTCTTCGAGCTTCATGATGATGAATGGCTTGAAGAGTTCCAGAGCCATGTTCTTGGGCAGGCCGCACTGGTGCAAACGCAACTCGGGTCCTACGACGATCACGGAGCGGCCGGAGTAGTCAACGCGTTTGCCCAGCAGGTTCTGGCGGAAACGTCCCTGTTTGCCCTTGAGCAAATCGGACAGCGACTTGAGCGGGCGCCGGGAATCGCCGCGCACCGATTGGGTGCGGCGGCCGTTGTCGAGCAGGGCATCAACGGCTTCCTGAAGCATGCGCTTTTCGTTGCGCAAAATCACATCGGGCGCCTTGATATCAATCAGCTTTTTAAGCCGGTTGTTGCGGTTGATCACGCGGCGGTACAGGTCGTTCAAGTCGGACGTAGCGAATCGGCCGCCTTCGAGTGGGACCAAAGGCCGCAGATCGGGGGGGATGACCGGCAGCGTGCGCAGGATCATCCACTCGGGCTTGTTCTGAGACTGGCGGAACGACTCAATCACCCGGAGCCGCTTCAGCGTGTCTTTCTTGCGCTGAACCGAGGTTTCGACTTTGACCTGGGCACGAAGCGAGAGAGAGAGTTCCTCGATGTCGGTGCGTTTGAGCAGCTCGGCAACGGCCGGTGCGCCCATCCCCGCACGAAAATCCTTGCCCGAAGTCTTCAGATCCAGCCATTCCTCTTCTTCGAGAAGTTCGCCTTCCTTGAACGAGGTCTCACCCGGATCGATGATCACGTAGCGCTCGTAGTAGATCACGCGCTCGAGGTCACGGATCGACATATCGAGGAGATACCCGATGCGTGACGGCGAGGATTTCACAAACCAGATGTGGGTGACCGGCACGGCCAGATCGATGTGGCCCATGCGTTCACGCCGCACTTTGGATTGCGTGACTTCGACACCGCAACGGTCGCACACGATTCCGCGGAAACGGATGCGCTTGTACTTGCCGCAGTTGCACTCCCAGTCCTTAACCGGACCGAAGATGCGCTCGCAGAACAAACCGTCGCGTTCCGGTTTGAACGACCGGTAGTTGATCGTCTCCGGCTTGGTGACTTCGCCGTAGGACCACGACCGGATGGTTTCGGGCGACGCCAATTGGATGCGAATCGCCGTGAATTCAGCTGGCCGTTTCTGGCCGCGATTTGGAAATGCCACCGTGTCCTCCCTGCTCCAGGGACCACGTTCAAAAACGAATCAACAGTTCAAACTGGCGAGCCCGGACGACAGCCTGCCCACCCTGCTCAAACCAGTTCGATATCCAGTCCTAACGCCTGTAGTTCCTTCACCAGCACATTGAACGATTCCGGCGTGCCGGGTTCCGGCGGGTTCTCGCCTTTGACGATCGCTTCGTAGATGCGCGAACGGCCGGTCACGTCGTCCGACTTGACCGTGAGCATCTCCTGAAGCGTGTACGCCGCGCCGTACGCCTCCAGCGCCCATACTTCCATTTCTCCGAAGCGCTGGCCGCCGAATTGCGCCTTGCCGCCCAATGGCTGCTGCGTCACCAGCGAATACGGGCCGATGGAACGGGCGTGAATCTTGTCATCAACCAGGTGCGAGAGCTTCATCATGTAGATGAGCCCGACGGTGATGTCCTCGGCGAACGGTTCCCCGGTAATGCCGTCAACGAGCTTGGCCTTGCCGGTTTCCGGCAGCTTCGCATCACTCAGCGCTTTGCGAATGTCATCGAGTTCCGCGCCGTCGAACACCGGGCAGGAGACCTTGATGCCGAGTTTGGCCGCCGCCCAACCGAGGTGGGTTTCAAGAATCTGACCCACGTTCATACGGGACGGCACGCCGAGGGGATTCAAGATCAGATCAATCGGTGTCCCGTCGGTCAAATACGGCATATCCTCGACCGGCACGATCCTGGCGACGACGCCCTTGTTACCGTGGCGGCCCGCCATCTTGTCACCGACCGAAAGTTTGCGTTTGACCGCGATCGCGACTTTCACCAGTTGTTTGACGCCCGGCGAGAGTTCCGCACCGCGAATGACCTTCTCGATTTCGATATTCAACTGCCCCTGAAGTTTGTTCAGCAGCGCGTTGGATTCTTCGATCACCCGTTCGACCCGCTTGTTGACGCGGGCGTCTTCGGTCCAGCCATCGGGCGCCACGCATACGGCGACGTCAACGTTGGCAAACGTGTCCTCTTTGTATTTGTAGCCGGATTTCAGGACAACCGAATCATCTTCGGACGAACGAACCGTCAGAGTGGTATGCCCCTGCAGCAGTTCGGTCAGCCGCTGATTGCGAAGACGGCGAATTCCATCCATTTCCTTGCCGAAACGCCGCTTCAAACCGGTGATCTCCAGCTTCTCCTGCTTTTTGGCGGACTCGGTGCGCTCCTTGCGCGAGAAGACATGGGTATTGATGACCACGCCCTTCATTCCCGGAGGCGCCTTGAGCGAAGCGTCTTTCACATCGCCGGCCTTTTCGCCGAAGATCGCGCGCAGGAGCCGCTCTTCCGGGGAGAGTTCGGTCTCGCCTTTGGGCGTGACTTTACCCACCAGGATATCGCCGGCTTCCACCTCAGCACCGACCCGCACGACACCCTGCTCGTCGAGATTCATCAGAACTTCTTCGGAGACGTTGGGGATTTCGCGCGTGATTTCTTCGGCGCCGCGCTTGGTATCGCGCACCTGAAGTTCAAATTGTTCGATATGAATCGAGGTGAAGATGTCTTCGTGGATGAGACGTTCCGAGACAATGATCGCGTCTTCGAAATTGAATCCCCGCCACGGCATGAAAGCGACCAGCACGTTGGTGCCCAGCGCCAATTCGCCGTTCTCAACTGCCGGACCGTCCGCCAGAATCATGCCCGCATCGATCTTGTCGCCGAGCCTGACGCGCGGCTTGAAGTTGATGCAGGTGTCCTGATTCGAACGTTCGAATTTCGGCAATTGATAGATTTCCGGTCCCTCGAAACCAAGCTCACCGGTGGCGGCTTTCCCCTTGGGCCGGATGACAATCTGTTCGGCGTCGACTTCTTCCACAACGCCGGCCGTCTTGGCCATGATCGACACGCCGGCATCCTGAGCGACCTTGCGCTCCATGCCGGTGCCAACGATCGGTGATTCGGCGCGCAACAGCGGCACCGCCTGGCGTTGCATGTTCGAGCCCATGAGTGCGCGGTTGGCGTCGTCATGCTCGAGGAACGGAATCAGCGCTGCCGCAACCGACACGAGCTGTTCCGGCGCAACATCCATGTATTCCACCTGCGCCGGCTCGATCATCGGGAAGTCGGAACGGAATCGGCAGCGCACCAGTTCGTTGACGAACCGGCCCTTGTTATCGAGCGGCTCGCCACCCTGGGCGATGTGAAACTTGTCCTCTTCGTCGGCGGTCAGATAGGTGATGTCATCGGCAACGACACCGTTCTTCACTTTGCGATAGGGCGTTTCCAGGAAGCCGTACCGATTAATTCGCGCGAAAGTCGCCAGCGAGGCGATCAGTCCGATGTTCGGACCTTCCGGCGTCTCAATCGGGCACAGGCGTCCATAGTGCGTATGATGCACGTCGCGAACTTCGAACCCTGCGCGCTCGCGTGTCAGGCCGCCTGGACCCAAAGCCGAGAGGCGGCGTTTGTGAGTCAGTTCGGCCAGAGGATTGGTCTGGTCCATGAACTGGGAGAGCTGTGAGGATCCAAAGAATGTATCAATTACCGCCGACACGGTCCGGGCATTCACCAGGTCGTGTGGTGTTAAGGACTCGTTTTCTTCGCGCTTCAAGCTCATGCGCTCGCGGATCGTCCGCGCAATGCGCGAAAGACCCACCGAGAACAAGTTGGCGAGCAATTCGCCAACCGACCGCGCGCGGCGATTGCCGAGATGATCGATGTCGTCAACGTATCCTTCGCCGTTGCGGAGCCGGATGATGTAGCTGATGATCGCGACAAAGTCCTCGGTATCGAGCACCGTCTGCAAGAGCGGCGCATCGCGATTCAACCGCTGATTGATCATGTAGCGTCCGACTTCGCCCAAATCGTAGCGCTTGGTATTGAAGAACAGGCGCTCAAGCAGAGCCTCGGCGGTTTCAATCGAAGGCGGTTCGCCCGGACGAAGCAGGCTGTAGATCTTAAAGAGCGCCTCCTCACGGGACTTCGCGGGATCTTTTTTCAATGTATTGGGGATGATGAGCGCATCCGCGGTCGCATCGACGTTCAACAGATCCAGCTCACCAATGTCGTACTTCTTCAAACGTTCGACATGCTCGGGGGTGATCACATCACCCGCCGCCAGCAGGATCTCGCCGGACTCTTCGTCGGCGATTCCCTCCGCCGACACGCGTCCGACCACCTTGGCCCAGCGCCGGCTCACATTCGACACCGTCTCGGTTTCATAGAAACGGCGGAGGAGCTCCTCGTCGGTCGACAGGCCGAGGGCGCGCAGCAGAGTGGTGACCGGAATCTTCCGGCGGGCGTCAATGTGAACGTGCATCACATCGTTGATGTCGAGGTTGAACTCGACCCAAGACCCGCGGAAGGGGATGATGCGCCCGAGGAACAGCCGTTTGCCGTTCGGGTGCATGACTTCATCGAAAAACACGCCGGGGGAGCGGTGCAACTGGCTGACGATCACCCGCTCGGCGCCATTGATAACAAAGGTGCCGCGCTCGGTGATCAGCGGAAGTTCGCCGAGAAAGACATCCTGCTCGAGGACATCCTTCACTTTCTTGCCGCCGGTGACGGCATCGATCTCTTTGCTGATCAGGCGGAGCGTGGCCTTGAGCGGAGCGGCAAAGGTCATGTTCCGCTCTTTGCACTCGCCGATCGAGTAGCGAGGCTGCCCTACGCTGTAGCTGATGTACTCCAGGGAATAATTCTCATGGACATCAGTGATGGGAAACACCGAGAGAAATATTTCCTGAAGTCCCTGCTTGCGCCGTTTATCTGCTGGGACGGCCGGCTGCAGAAATTCGTAATACGAAAGCAGCTGAACATCCAGAAGATTGGGCATCTCGCCGCCGGAGCTCAGCCGGGCGTACGAGACGCGACCATTCTGGCCGTATTCGCTCAAGGGAGTCCTCCCTCAAAACAGTATGATGGATAACAGCCACACCGTCCACGCCATCCCCGAGGGGAGACAGCAGGGCGGGCGGCCGAATCCGTGTGAATAACCGTCCGGCGACCGTAACTATTTAATCTCAACGACCGCGCCAACCTCTTGCAACTTGGTCTTAATCGATTCGGCTTCTTCTTTGGAAACCTTCTCTTTGACCGGGTTTGGCGCTTTGTCTACCAGATCCTTGGCTTCCTTCAAGCCCAATCCGGTGATCTCACGGATGACCTTGATAACCTGGATCTTCTTTTCCCCTGCGGAAGCAAGGACCGGGGTGAATTCGGTCTTTTCTTCAACGGCTGCGGCACCACCACCGGCCGGCATCGCTGCCATTGCCATCGGGGCCGCCGCGGTCACCCCAAACTTCTCCTGAAGCGTCTTGGAAAGCTGAGACAGCTCCAGCACCGACATGTTCTCGATGAGCCCCACCACCTGGTCGATTGTGCTTACGTCACCCACGAGGATCGTCCTTTCTCAGAGTTATGAAACCGATGTTTCCCAAATTGTTTCCCCGATTTATGAAAATACTTTACGCCTCGGCTGCCCCGGTCGACTCTGCGGCCTCGGGGGCAGCAGCCTCTCCGGTCACTTTGCCCTTCTTCTCCGCCAAAGCGTCGATCGTCCCGACGCACTCGCGGATGATCGCATCCAACGTAGCCACCAATCCTGAAATCGGACACTCGACGGCCGCAACCAACTGCGACAGAACGACTTCACGCGGCGGCAGCAGGGCCATAGCCTTAAGGTCCTCGCCGCGATACGAGCGATGTTCGACAACGAACGTACGAACTTTGGGGCGCTCCAACCGAGCGTAGAAATCCTGAATGATCTTGGCACCTGCCACGGGATCGCGTCCGCCAGTGGCGATCGCGGTCGGACCTTTGAAGAAACCGGCGAGCTCCGGCAGATCGGCTTGCTCGGCGGCACGTCGCAACAGTGTATTCTTGGCCACTCTGAACGACAATCCGGCACGGCGAAGCTGCGCGCGAAGGTCGGTGACGTCGGCAACGGTCAACCCGGCATAATCGGTTACAAAGACCGATCCCGCGTCTCGCAGTTGCCTGGTCAGCTCTTCAACGACTTGGATTTTTTCTGCTTGAGGCATTATCGACTCCCAGCGTCCTTAATCTCACAGTGATCCAGTGCTCTGCCCGTGCTACTGTTTCAAATCCACCACAAGGCGCGAATAATCAATTCTAATCCCGGGGCCCATCGTCGTGGAAATGGACACATTACGCACGTATTGCCCCTTGGAGGCTGCCGGCTTGGCGCGAATCACCGCATCGATGAATGCCCGCGCGTTCACGGACAGCTTTTCCGGCCCGAAGGCCGCTTTGCCGACCGCGGAGTGGAT
>JACRMA010000096.1 GCA_016235085.1 Candidatus Zixiibacteriota bacterium | reverse complement strand
GCAGGCATCCTGCCCGTGGGCCCGTGCCCTTTACGGCAGATGATCCACACGCCATTCGCTCTGGGAATTGCGAACGTTTCCTTTGTCCCAACACCCAACACACGGTATATTGGCCGGTTCATGGACGGGTGCCTATGCTGAAAATCCTGGTGATCGGCGGGGGAGGCCGCGAGCATGCGCTTTGCTGGGCGCTACGGTCGTCGCCCCAAGTGGAGAAGGTCTACTGCGCTCCCGGCAATGCCGGCATCGCCGAAATCGCCCGCCAGCTTGAGATCAAGCCGACTGACACGAAGAAGCTCATTGAGTTTGCCCGCCACGAAGCAATTGATCTGACGGTTGTCGGTCCCGAAGACCCGATCGTCGGAGGAGTGGTCGACACCTTCCGCCGTGAAAAACTGCGTGTCTTCGGCCCCACGGCCGCTGCCGCCCAGCTTGAAGGTTCCAAGGCGTTCGCCAAGAGTTTCATGAGGCGCCACAACATCCCCACGGCGCCGTTCGCGGTCTTCGACAACGCCGAAGAGGCGACCCGTTTCTGCCGTGAGTCTGAAGGACCGCTCGTGGTCAAAGCCGATGGTCTCGCGGCAGGGAAGGGCGTTATCGTCTGCGAAACCCCGGCTGAGGCCGAAGCGGCTGTCCAGCACATCATGGTGGAACGTGCCTTTGGTGCGGTCGGCGAGAAGATAGTGATCGAACGGCGGCTGGCCGGCCAGGAGTTGAGCGTGATGGCGTTTGCCGACGGCCGCCATGTTGCCCTCATGCTCCCGGCCCGCGACTACAAACGGGCGCTCGACGGCGACCGCGGCGCCAACACTGGCGGCATGGGCGCATACGCGCCGGCGATCCGGCTCGACGATCCGCTGCTCGAAGAGATTGAGCGCGGGATTATTCAGAAGACAATTGATGGTATGGCCGAGGATGGGATCCCGTACTCGGGTGTGCTCTACGCCGGCTTGATGATGACCGAATCTGGCCCCAAGGTTCTGGAATTCAACTGCCGGTTCGGCGATCCCGAAACCCAGGTTGTGCTGCCGCTGCTCAAGACCGATCTGGTCGATGTCATCGGAGCCGCACTCGCCGGCAAACTCGATATGGAACCTCTGGAGTGGCGCGATGAAGTGTGCGCCTGCGTCATCCTGACCTCGAAGGGTTATCCCGGAAAATACGAAACCGGCGCTCCAATCTCTGGAACGCTCAAGACCGAAAGCGACGGCCTGCTGCGGTTTCACGCCGGTACCTCTGCCGGCACTGGTGGGGTCATCACCGCCGGTGGGCGTGTGCTCGGCATCTGCTCCCGGTCATCGACCCACGAGGGAGCCATTGCCTCGGCCTATGCAGGTGTGGAGCGCGTGCAATTCAAAGGCGCCCAATTCCGCACCGACATCGGACTGCGTCCCGCGGAAGTCCACCGCATGCGCCGTGCTCCGGCGGAACGCCGCGGCCGATTCTGAGAAATTTGCGTGTGGAGTGTGTGCCCATTTCTTTCGAGCGACGTGACGCCATGAGTGATGCCAAGACCAAAGTTCTCATCCTGATCGGATCCGAGTCGGATCCATGAGCCGTGCCGTAACAGTTCTCGGTGAACTCGGCGTCCCGGTGGCGCTGGAGGTTGCCTCGGCGCACCGTTCACCGAAGCGCGTCCGGGAACTCGTCCAATCCGCCGAACAAGCGGACGTTCAGGTCTTCATCTGCGGAGCGGGTATGGCGGCCCATCTTGCCGGAGCCGTGGCCGCTGCCACTAACCGCCCTGTGATCGGCGTCCCGCTCGCGGGATCGGCCATGTCCGGGATGGACGCGTTGCTTTCGACGGTGCAAATGCCCAAGGGTGTTCCGGTCGCCACGGTGGCTGTCGGGGAACATGGCGCCACCAATGCCGGTATTCTAGCAGCGCAGATCCTGGCCCTCAATGATGCCGCTTTGGCCAAGCGTCTGGCGGAGCGGTACCGTCGCGACCAGTGAATATGCTGATAAAGACTTGGAACGCTTGTGCTTCGCGAGTTGTTTAAGTGCTGAGTGGGATAGGCCAAAAAAGAAGGAGGACGAATTGTTTGTGGGACTCAAGAATCTGAGTAATCGGTTGGTCCGGACTCTGGTCCCGGCGGCCCTGGCTCTGGTGTTCCTGACCGGGGTGGTGTCCGCCGCGGTTCCCGATGATGCCAAGAAGGAGTACAACCGTGGCATCGAGCTGACGAAGGCCAAGAAGATCGACTCGGCCATCGTGGCGTACGAGGCGGCCCTCAAGATCGCACCTGACTATGTAGATGCCCAGATCAACGTTGGAGCGCTCTACTATGAAAAGGGCGACATGGCCAAGGCCACCGAGCACTTGAAGAAAGCCATTGAACTGGATTCCAATAACGTCTCCGCGCTCAAACCCCTCGGTCAGGTCTATTTCAAGGCCAAGGACTACGATGGGACAATCAACGCTCTCAAACGCTACACGGCGCTGAATGCCAATGATGCCGCGGCCTGGTCGCTGCTGGGGCAGTCGTACAAGAAGAAAGCGGATGAGAAGAACGCCCTCGATGCGTTCACCAAGGCGGTGACGGCCGATCCCAAGGATTACAGGACGTTCTACCACATCGGTAACACGCATCGCGAAGCGAAGCGCCTCTCCGATGCCATCACTGCCTACCGCAAGGCGATCGCGATCAATCCCAATTACGTCGAGGCGTACTACAACTTGGCGATCACCTCGCAATTGGCCGATATGGAAAAGTGTGTGCCTGACTACAAGGCGTTCATCAAAGTGGCGACAGGGAAGAGAGAATGGAAAAGCCAGGTCGTCCAGGCCGACAGCATGGTCGACAAGATTACGAAGTACCTGGAAGCGAAAGGCAATTAGTCCTCTTTGGCACCCAACAACCGGCATTGTGCATAACGGGCGCGGGTCATCCTGCGCCCCACTTTGTTATAGGATGTTGCGGTTGATCCACCTTCCTTGCCGGTGACAATGCTATGAAACGGTGGCTCATTTTCGCCGAGGGTGGGACCGCGGGTCTATTCGATCCGCTTGATGCGCTTCGTCCGCCGTATCTGCTCCGTAACGGCGCCTGGACCGTAGCGGATCGCTGGATCAGGCTGCTCGAGCCGACGGACATTGCGGCGTACACCCGTTTATCACTCGCCGAAGCTCTGGCCGACCATACGGCCTGGACGGTCAATCAGACTCCCGACGGCCGGCCTGACGATGTTTGGATTGTGACCGGTGCGCCCAGCCCCCGCCCCGATCTTCGTTGGGACGGACTTCACTTCCCCGTAGCATTTACCAGCTCCCGGGGTCCGCACTGCGTGATGCGGCTGGACCAACCTGCCTGGGATCGGAGGAAGTTCGATCTGACCGCATGGCTGACCATCGCCGGAACTGGACCGATCCCCAAAGCACCTGAATCGACCCTGCTGGATGAACCCCCGTTTGCGACTCCCGATGGCTTGTGGGATCTGGTGAATAGTCTCGCCCTGCAAATCGGATTCGATGCTGAGATCTGGACAAAGATGAACGGGCGGGGGGAAGGACCTGACCAGTCCCGGCAGGACTCCACCGTGCTGATTTCGCCGGAGAAACTCTGGATCGGACGCGATGTTCAGATCGGCCCTCACACAGTCATCGATGCCAGTTCCGGGCCGGTCATCCTTGACGCCGGTGTCGTCATCGAGCCCTTCACCCGTCTGGAGGGCCCTGCCTTTGTCGGCGCGCACACACGATTGGTTGGCGGCAAGATATCCGGTGGATGTGCCTTTGGTCCCGGATGCCGGCTGGGGGGAGAGATCGAAGCCTCCATCATTCAGGGCTTCGCCAACAAAGTGCATGAAGGGTATTTCGGTCACGGTTTCATGGGTGAGTGGGTCAATCTCGGCGCCATGACCACCAACAGTGATCTGAAAAACAACTACGGGAGCGTCCGCGTGACCCGTCTTGGCCAGACTGTCGACACCGGCTGTTTGAAGGCCGGTTCGTATCTGGCCGACCATACCAAGACAGCCATAGGCACCCTGCTGCCGACCGGGTCCACAACCGGGGTCGGGGTCAACCTCTTGTCCGGGGGACTGGCCCCCAAATCGATTCCTCCGTTCGTATGGGGGGGGAGCGGACGGTTTACCGAGCATCGTTTGGACCGCATGCTCGATACCGCCCGCGCGGCGATGGCGCGCCGCTCTGTGATGCTGAAGATGGCGAATCGCGCCGATCAATTAAGCGGGGGGGAGGAAAAAGCGCTTCGTGCGTTGTTTTCGGCCTCGGCCGAACCCCGTGCCGCGTTCCTCCAGGAACAGAATTCCCCCAGCGATCGTGACTGAACTTCGCGGTTGGATGCCTGTGGAGGTTCTAGGTAATGTCTGAACTTCGGAAAGACCCAGTCATCGGACGATGGGTGATTATTTCCGGCGAACGCGGGCGCCGGCCCAGTGATTTCCCTGCGCCGGTCAGGCGCGCCAGCGGACGCGTCTGCCCGTTCTGCCCGGGCAATGAAGCCCTGACGCCACCGGAAATCCTCGCTATCCGTGCCGAAGGAACCGCCTCGAATACACCCGGCTGGCGGGTGCGCGCCATCTCCAACAAATACCCGGCCCTGACCATCCATGGCGATCTCAATCGTGAAGGGGTTGGCATTTTTGACAAGATGAACGGTGTCGGTGCGCACGAAGTCGTGATCGAGACCGCCGAGCACAACGAAGACCTCGCCGACATGACGGTGGAGCGTGTCGCAGAAGTGCTCTCGGTCTGCCAGGAACGAGTCATCGATCTGGAGCGCGATCCCCGTTTCCGGTTCATCATGTTGTTCAAGAACAACGGTGCCTCTGCGGGCGCGTCGCTGGAACACTCCCACATGCAGTTGATCGCGACCCCCGTGGTGCCGAAGCGCGTCATCGAGGAACTGGATGGCTCGCGCCGCTACTACGAATACAAAGAGCGTTGCATCTTTTGCGATATCGTGCGCCAGGAGCTCAAAGCCCACGAGCGCGTGGTGGATGAGACACCGGGATTCGTAACGATTTCTCCTTTCGCAGCCCGATTCCCCTATGAGACCTGGGTTCTCCCCCGATCTCACCAGCCGTCGTTCCGCGACATGAGCGCCGCGCAACGTGCCGAATTGGCGCTGATTCTAAGCCGGATTCTCCGCCGCCTGAAATATGGTTTGAACGATCCCGACTACAATCTGATGCTCCACACAACCCCGGTGGGCAACGAACACGACCGGGCCTATCACTGGCACTTCGAGCTCATGCCGAAACTGACGCACGTGGCCGGTTTCGAATGGGGCACCGGATTTTACATCAACCCGACCGCCCCCGAAGAAGCCGCCGAATACCTGCGCAGTGTTCCCATCGAACGGAGACACCCTGTGGCTGAAGTTGTCGAAGCACCAACCTTCCTGCCCTCCGGAGTCCACAGTGGGCGGCGTCTCAATGTCTTCTTCCTGTCGTCCGAAGTCGTGCCGTTTTCCAAGACCGGCGGATTGGCCGACGTCGCCGGCGCGCTTCCCGAAGCGCTCGCCGATCTCGATTGCGATGTGACAGTGGTGACGCCGCATCAAGGCAAACTTCTCAACGGCCAATTCCCCAGTGTGCCGATGTCTGAGGCCCCGCGATTCACGGTGCAACTGGGTGGACAAGATCACAATTTCTCCCTGCGCACCCTGGAAAAGCCGCTCGGCAAAGTCCGGCACTTGTTGGTGGAGAATCCCGGATTTTTCGGCCGGCCGGCGCTCTATGTCGATCCATTGACCGGCAAGGACTACGTCGATAACGATGAGCGCTTTGCCTTCTTCTGCCGTGGCATTCTCGAGTGGATCCGCCAGGCCGGCATGAAGCCGGACATTGTTCATCTCAACGACTGGCAGACCGCCCCCGCCGCCGCCTTCATGGGCCTGCTCTTCTCCGGCGACCCGTTCTTTACCGGCGTGCGCTCCATTCTGACCATCCACAATCTGGCATACCAGGGCATGTTTCCGGCGGAGCGCTTTGAGATTCTCGGACTGGATCCGAAACTGTTCCATCCGCTCTCACCCTTCGAATTCTGGGGGAAGATCAATTACCTGAAGTCCGGGCTGATCTGTGCGCACAAGATCAACACTGTGTCGCCAACCTACGCGCGTGAGATTCAAACCGACGATGAGCTTGGTTGTGGTCTCAACGGAATTCTGATGGAACGTGCCAACGACTTGTCCGGGATTCTCAATGGCATCGACACCCAGGTGTGGAACCCGGCCACCGATCATCTGATTCCCCAGACCTACGATGCCGAGAATCTTGCCGCCAAGCATGCCAACAAGGAGACCCTTTGCGCCCGTGCGGGGCTGGCGCGCGACCGCTGGGAACGCCCACTCATCGGGATCATCTCCCGTCTGGCCGATCAGAAAGGTTTCGACCTGATCGCCGACGCGGCCAAGCAGATTTTCGCATTGGATGTCAACGTTGTGCTGTTGGGCACGGGGGAGCGGCGGTTCCACGAACTGTTTACCGACCTCCAGGAACAGTATCCCGGCCGGATGAAGATCTTTCTCACATTTGACGATGCGCTGGCGCACACGATCGAAGCCGGCGCCGACATCTTCCTGATGCCGTCGCGCTACGAACCATGCGGACTCAACCAAATGTACAGCCTCCGCTATGGCACAGTGCCGGTTGTCCGCTCGACGGGCGGCTTGGCCGACACGGTCATCGACGCCGACGTCAATACGGAACGCGGCAATGGCTTCGCATTCCGGGAGTACACCGTCGAGGCCATGCTGGGTGCCATCCGGCGTGCCGTGGCTGCGTACAATGATCCATCGCGTTGGACGCCGATTCAGATTCGCGGCATGGCCGGCGATTTCTCGTGGCGCCGTTCCGCGCAGAAGTATATTGCCCTCTATGAGTCGGCGCTTGGCGGCGTACATCCAACGATGGCGGGATAAAGACTCCGGATCACGTTCTCCTATGGCACCAACGGCGTCACCTGCCCAATCCGTGGACTCCTAACGACACAAGGCTGCATGGAAAGCGTTTATGGCCGGTACTGGAAATTGGGTCTATTTAACTGAAGAAGGCTACCGCAAGATGGTGGCCGAATTGCACCGCCTGAAGACGGTCGACCGCCCGCGCGTTGTCGGCGAGATCTCCCGCGCGCGCGACATGGGTGACATATCCGAGAATGCGGAGTATCACGCCGCGAAAGAGCGGCAGGTCTTGCTCGAGCGCAAAATCTCCGAACTCGAGGAAAAGCTCACGCGGGTGAAGACCATCAAAGAAGACCAATTCGATGGCAGCCGGGCTTTCCTGTTTTCCATCGTCCTTCTCCGTGATCTCAAGTCCGGCGAGCAAATCCGCTATCAGTTGGTCTCCCCGGAGGAAGCCGACTTGGATCTGGACCGAATCTCGGTTCACTCACCGATCGGCCAGGGCCTGCTCGGCAAAGCCAAAGGGGAAAAGGTCACCATCAAAGTCCCCGCCGGTGAACTCATCTACGAAAT
>JACRMA010000084.1:8390-18364 GCA_016235085.1 Candidatus Zixiibacteriota bacterium | reverse complement strand
CGGAACCATGGCTTGGCAGGAGTCTCGCCCTCCCGACCCACAAGCCAGATGCCGGCGAAGTCCGCATCAAAACAAAACCCCCGCGAGGATCACTCCGCGCGGGGGCAAATCGATCTCATGTGAACTCTAACCCTTGCGATCCGGGTTCGTCGACAACAACCGCGCGTACTGATCCTTGTGCGTCAGGATCTCGATCGCCTTGCGAACGTAATCGTCATCGGTCAGCACGACACCTTCGTAGAATCCGCGCTGCCCGAACTGCTTGGACAGAATCGCCCGCTTGATCTCCCGGCGGATGAACTGCTCACTCTCCGTGAACTCCAGTTCCTTTTCCTTGTCGATCAGCGAGGCGACCTGGTCCAGGCTGGTCTTGTAGATCGCCTGGCGCTCGGTGTCGTTTTTCATCGCATCGCGAATGTTGTCCACTTCGATCTGCGTTTCGGTCTTGTACTCGAATTTCTTCTGTTTGAGATACTCGCGGAATTCGCCAACCGTTGCATCGTTGACATCCAGATTCATCGGCGCGTCGCCATGAACGGTCGTGTAATGCACGGCAAAATTGAAGAACACGCCCTGGCGCCACAGGTTGATTTCGAGCGGCGTCCAGGTCGGCTCATCAACCTTCACGTCCGGCACGATCCCGCCGCCGCCGTAAACCTTGCGGCCCTTGTTGGTGTAGTAGATATCCTTGCCGTTCGGTTCCTTGGCGACCACTTCCACAGAATCTTCTTCGTCGGCCTTCGGATGCTTCGTGCTGCGCGACGGCTTCTGGATCGAGCGGCCCGACGGCACGTAATACCGCGCCGTGGTCAGCTTGAGCGCCACGTCGTCGCTCTCCGGAAGCTGGAAGATTTGCTGCACCAGTCCTTTGCCGAAGGTCGTATTGCCCACGATAATCCCGCGATCCCAGTCCTGGATCGCACCCGAGACGATCTCCGAGGCCGAGGCCGTGCCGCCATCAACCAGAACCACCAGCGGGCCATCGCCCCAAATCGGCTTGTCCGTGGAGAAATACTTCCGCTGTGATTCCGGGTCGCGACCCTGGGTGTATACGACGAGCCGGTCCTTATCCAGGAACATCCCGGATGTCTTCACCGCCTGGTCCAAAAGCCCGCCGCCGTTGGACCGCAGATCGAAGATCAACGATTGTGCGCCCATGGCCCGCAGACCCGCCATCGCTTCACGAAGCTCGCTGTCGGTGCTTTCGGAGAATTTATTCAGGCGCAGGTATCCGATCTTCTTCTGGGTGTCGGCCATTCCGTAGTACGGCACCGATTTCAATTCGATCAGGGCACGCTCAACTTCGTAGTCGAGTGGCTCACGCAGCCCGGGCCGCATGATCCTCAGCGTGACTTTGGTTCCCGCTGTTCCGCGCATCAGTTTCGATGCATCCTCGGTCGACATCCCGTCGGTCGACTTGCCGTCGATGGCAACAATCCGGTCACCGGCGCGCAACCCGATCCGTTCGGCTGGGGTGCCTTCAATCGGCGCCACCACCGTCACGGTGTCCTCGCGCAGATCGATTTGCATTCCCAGGCCCTCATACTTGCCCTGGGTCGATTCCATCAGCCGGTCATAGGAGGAGCGCTCCAACAGCACGGAAAACGGATCGAGCACGTCCAGCATACCGCGAATACCGGCATACACCATCGCCTTCGTGTCGATTGTGTCCATGTAGTTGGACTGGACACGATAGGAGATGTCATTCATCAGCTTGGTGTACTTGTACAGTGTCTCGCGCTTCAGCCGCGACCCCTCGGGAGCCACGTCCTTGGGGGAGGCCGCGTCGGTCTGCGCAAGCATCTCGACCCGTTCGGGAGTCGCCTCCCCAGACCCGACGACCCAGATGACGCCGGTCGCGATCAGCGCCAAAAACAGAGTATAGAATCTGAAACGCCTATCCTTGCTCATTGAATCCTCCACGGCCCTGGCGCAGTTGCGATGTAATCTGGCTCGGCCACATCACTTATGTACGTCGGAGCTTCGGCTCCACGGTTGCAACTATTATAACCCGCTTTGCAGATATCGTCCAATTCTGTCCTCATTTTGGCGTCCATGTCCACTGTTAAGCAAGTGTGCTGCCGTGTGCGATTCAAGCGGGGATTGTCCGCTGCCAAAGGCGACGTCCCTCAAGTCGCTGGTACGCAAGGAACACGTCCAGTGTTCCCGTCCGGCCCCCACATTCCCCTACGGTTCAAGAAATTGGCGCAGATACTCCATGGTGGAATCCTGCGGCGACCGTCGCAGATACTCGACCGCGGCCGCTTTGGCCGCCGCCCGGTCCCCCGCATCCGCCGCCAGGTATACCAACTCCAGGTAGGGGAGGGCCAGGGCCGTGTCGATCTTCGAAGCCGCGAGCGCCAGTTCCCTGGCATACTGCGGCTTGTTCAGATTTCGATACGCGGTGGCCAGGTAATACATCCCCAGCGCATTGTTTGGTCTGAGCACCAATGCTCGCGCCAGTGCGGCGGCGGCCGAATCGTACTGCTGCAAAACCAGGTAGGTTGTCCCTGCCATGAACGGCGCTTCAAATGACTTGGGGTATGCCTGTTCCCAAAGCCGGGTAATCTCAATGGCCTTCCGCGGAGTATTCGACCACTGGTAGATCTGCGCCAGCCGCAGATACACCTCTGCGACACGCCCACCCTTCGCCAGGCTTGTCTCGTAGTCCTGCTTGGCGCCGGCGGTGTCGAAGAGCATTTCACGTTGCGCCCCGCGGTAGTAATACGCGTCAAAACGGTTTGGACTGCGCTGGATGGCCTCGTCCAGCACAACGCCCGCTTCCTCGGGGCGCTGCATGCGCATGCAGGCGACGGCCAGCATGCAGCGGCAGTCATACGCGGTATCGGAGAGTGCCACACCCTGCCGGAATTGCTCATGCGCACCGGTGTAATCTTCGATCCCTATTTGGGCCATCCCTAGCTGATAGCGGAACTTCAACGACTTCGGCTCCCGTGCGACAGCCTCCTTGAAGCACACCGCCGCACTGTCGCTCCGACGCGCCAATTGCCACGCGCCGCCCAAATTACTCCACACCTGGGCATCCGAACGATCGTAGGAGATCTGCTTCTGCAGATGCTCGATGGCCATATCATTGCGGTTGAACCTGAGCTGCAAGACCAGCGCCCAGGGCCCCAGCCGCTTTCCGGAGAAGAACTCACCGGAATAATGGACGTCCTCCCGCACCAGGGCATCCACGCGCAACATCGACCTCTGTGGGTCCTGCAGAGTGGCCACGAAGCACCCCGCGTGCACCACTGCGAAAACTCCCATCATGAGCCAAATGGCCGGTTTGCCGCTCGCATAGTCCTTCCGATTCGCGATGAGACTTCCCGCCCAGAGCGAGAGCGGTATGCCGAATCCGGCCAGCAAATCCCAGTCGCGGAACGCGCCCAAAAGGGGATCGACCCAAAATGCGAAATACAAAAGCGAGGCCGCGGCGACGGCCAATACCCCATGCCCGGCTTTCCGATCGAGTGGCCCGCCGCGCTCGCGCACCCAGATGATGATTCCGATCAAGGCGACTGGCGCCAAAAAGAGAACCAGATTGAAAACGTCGCGCAGATGCGCCCAACTGAACGCCGTGTATGTTGAGTTTGTAGTGGCGAAGATCGGCACGAAAACGTCGGGCTTCACCCAAGAGTAGCCAACCGATGCCACCAGCCATCCGATAAACCCAATCCCCAGAATCGCGGTTCGTTTGGCCGCACTCAGTCCTGTCCACGGACGGCGCAAACTGCGCCAATGCGCCCACACAATCGCCGGTGCCAAAACCACCGCGAGCTGATGAAATGCGGCGGCAACAATCCACATGATCCATGCCGCCCAGATGCGCTGGCGCTTCTCCTGCGCCTCAATCGCGAACGCGATCGACCACAATATCCCCGCATTGACCAGGGCGTAACTCTCGACATATCCAAACCACAACACAATCGCGATGCTTGACAATCCTGCGGCCACGATCAGCCGGCGCGCCTCGCGGGTTGTCCCCAAAGCCCGTGCTATCCTGGTGATCGCCCACACACCCAAAATCCCGGCCACGGGGCCGAGGATCACATAAGTCGACTCCACCGGCCAGCCCAGTGGCATCGCGATGCCCCGGTAGACGGCCCAGTGCGCCGCCAAATCCAATGCCTGACTGCTTAATTGACCGCTCAGCTTCGGAAACGCCCCTCCGGTAAAGTACCCGGCGAAGGAATAACCATCCCCGTACACATACACGCGTGAGCGAAACACGACAAAAAGCACACCCAAAATCGCCAGACAGAGAGCACCACCCCACCACCTATTCGCGAGCCTGTCCGCCAGCAACCCTGCTCCACGCGACAGTGGCTCGAATGCGGCTGCGGCCAGCGCGACCAGCAACGCCACACGCCACGCGATCGGGATGCTCGACCAATAGTCTATGCCCCAACTGCTGATCCCTGGACTGAATGAGAGTGCGAAGTGCGCAAGGCCAATAATCAGAAGGAGCCATTCCAATCCGGGGGGGACGCTGAGTCTTGTCAGGGGGCATGGTGGCTTATCCGAACTAAGTCGCCGCCAAGGTAATCCGAACACCCGCTCGCGGGCAAGCCTGAATCAGAGCGCCAAAGGCCAGGCAGGCGGGTGGCAGAAGGCCGGACAGGAGCATCCGGCCATCCGAAAGCACATGGGTTGTAGGATGGGCTCCGCCCACCTTGCTTCTCGCCTATGGACCGCACGGATTCACAGGCCCTGGGCCGCCGCTGAACGCCGTGGCGATCAAGTAGACGACATCAAACACGTCACAGACCCCGTCGGCGTTGACGTCCCCGCGGGTCGTGGAACATTGCGGGTCCTGTATATCGTTCGCACCGCTGAAGGCGATTTGAATCGAGCCGATGACGTCAAATACGTCGATTTCGCCATCGCTCAGGATATCCCCCTGATGTGGGCAATTGCAACTGACTGTGATCGTTCCCTTCGTGAATGCCGGAAGCACCCCGGTGTAGGACGGCGCATCATCCAGTTTGAACAAAGGATGATTGCTGGGATTCACGCAGGTCGTATCAATCTCGAATGTCCCACTCCCCGTAACCAAAACCGAGAGGACAATCGATCCCAGCGTGTCGGTACCCGGCGGCAGGGGAGGATCGGTCGTGATTCCCCGCACCAACAGTATCCCTTCCGGCGAGCTGCCCACGGTGACTTCTGTATTCGGTGGGATCATCGAAGTCAGCGTCTTGTAGCCATTGGTCGTCCACGTCTTGCAGTTGCCATCCGGTGATGCGTACTGGGACGCGACGTTGACCCCGGTGAGATACGATGTCAGCCGCTCGGCATACCCCACGCGCAATCGTGTGATAAAGGCTCCCCCTGTCACTGAGCGGAACTCCAGCGGCAACGTGATACTCCGAATTGGTGCATCATTCATCAGCTTGATATGGATGGGTACCAGATTCGGTCCGGCCATCACCGACTTCGACTCCACCTCCACCGATGCCAGCAGATGGTACACGGCTGTCATCGTGTAGGAACTGTCCAATGTCACCGTGACCATCGCCCCGCCGGGGTAGTCGATACCGTTTCGCCGCCAGGTCAGGAAGGGATTGCCGAAAGACGAGGCGGGTGCCGTCAGGGTCACACCTGTACCGGGTGTGTAGGATCTCGTAAACGGCGCTATCCCATCCGCCTGTCCGTCCGCGTCGGGCGGGCTCACGCCGATAATGACGTCACGAAGACTGTTGGCCACTTCCACCGTTAGGGTGCTCATGCGGTAAACGGCCATCATCGTCCGGGTCGTGTCGAAGTTCAGCACGATCGATGAACTCGTGGAAAAATCGATCCCGTCTCTCTGCCACTTTAAGAAGTCGATCCCATTGAATGTGGCTGGTGCCTGCAGCGATATCTGGGTTCCGGTACAATAGAGCCGGGCGAATGGTGTCGCGTCACTGCCCATGGAATTTTGATCCGCCGGACTGACGGTAATCGGCACACCGTAGTCCGGATGCTGGGAGTAGACAAACAGGTCGCGGCAGGCGGCCACCGTCATCGTGTTCGGCGCACTCGGCGCGCTGATTCCACAAATATTCGCTGAACGCACCTCCACGGCATAACTGCCCGGCGTCGAATGGATGAAGCTCCACTGAATCGCCGAGCCGGTATTCTGCCAGGTGCCTCCGTTCTCACGGATTTCGTACCAGGACGCGTTCGCCGCAGCATTCCAGCGGACCGTGTACATCGATCCCAGGCAGACAGGACCGGCGGGGATGAACGTGACCTGGTTCGGGACCGCCGGGGAAGGCAGCGATTGCAGGGTGATGGACACCGGCGGGCTGAGCGCACCGGCGCCGCAATCGGACAACGCGCGGATCTCGTAGGTGAACGTGCCTTCGGTGGCATGGCTGTAACACTTGCTGCTGTCGCCGAGGGTGTTCTCCCAGGTTCCGCTATTCTCACGAATCTCATACGAGGTTGCGCCCGGCAATCCATGCCACAGCACGCAGTATGGCGTGCCGACACACAGCGGGTCCGACTGATCGATGTGAGGCTGTTCAACGGCCACCGTGCAGGCAAGGTACACCGCTGTCATCGTACGGTTGCGCTCGGCGCTGACGGTGATGCTTGCCCCACCGGGATAATCCACGCCATCCCGTTGCCATTTGGAGAAACTGTTCCCGGCGGCAATCGCCGGGGCCGTCAGCGAAACCGAGGCGTACCGGACGTAACTGCGCGTGAACGGCGTCACGCCGGAGGCCAGCCCGTTAGTGTCAGGAGGACTGACCATGATCGCCACACCCGATGATGGATTCGCCGATGCCAGTCGAACATCGCAATGCGTTGGCAGGAATGGCGTGAGCGTCGAATCCACGGCGCGCAAACACACTGCACAGAATCCGTAATCAGACTCGCGCATCCGGCAATTGAACTGGGGACGGTAGGCGTCGCAGTGGTAATAGTCCGCCCCTTCGTACAATCCCACCGTCGAGCCCGGAAGAGGATTGCCCTGCGGATCGCACTCCAGGCAATTCGCGTTGATCGTCGTTGGAACCGGTGTTGATGGCAGAATCAGATCACGCCATTTGACCAGCGCCCGGTTCGACTGAATCGTCGCATTCGGTGCCCCTGGCTCGTAGTTGGGATGATAATTGGCGTCCGTGTCGATGCCGCACCCTGCCCAATACTCGTACTCATCCGCCAGGCCGAACGCGCTGTGGCCCAGTTCATGCACCACGACGGCGCCCCACCCCGGTCCCACGGATACCACCGAGATGAAGCCGCCCGTCCCGCCGTACGTCGTGGTATTCACCAGGATGATCGCCTGATCCCACTCCGGGATCCACGTATTCAATTCCGATGCACACAAGCCGACGTCTGCCACCAGGGCCCGATGAATTCCCCCGCCACAAAACGTCGCGTCAAAGTAGGTGTTGACTGTTGCGCCCGAGCCGCCGCACTCCAATGGATCATCCGCACCCGCCTGGGTAGAGGCCACGTTCAGTCGCAGGACATTGATCCCCGGCATGTATGGGTCGAGATCCATCGTGCTGACTAAGCGGTCCGCAAGCATCTGCGCGTAAGAGTTGAAGCTTCCCTGCTGTGCCGCGGTGAATCCTTCGGCTACCACAACAATGTTGTAACGAAGGGAGGTTGGCCCATTGTCCAGAACCACTGCCGACCCGAGAACTGTGCCGTCACCCGGTCCCCCGAACGCCGGCGGAGCCATCAGCAATAGCGACACCAAAGCGCCTCCTACTGCCGCGAGCAAACTCCGCCACGATAGGGGCACCCGTTCACGATCCGGAAAAGTAGTATCTACATCCACGGCCTACTCCAATTCTCTCATGCCAATCGTATTCATGATGCGCGAATCTCCCCAGGCTAACGAAGGCTGATTGACCCCAGCAACTGAGCGCCCGCACGCTTCCCCGCCGCCGCCACCGGTGGCCCGTAAAACGCCACTTGAACCGCATCATCACGCAATGGCACCAGAAGGACAAACGTCCGATCGGGAACCGTCGCCTCCTGCCGGACGTACCGCCCCGACGTGGAGTCTTCCAGCGCTTCCACATAGATCGTCTGTGGCGGCTGCATCATTCGCCGATACAAATTTGTCCCTGTCGCCGACTGCAATTCAAACCACGAGCCCGAATGCTGGATTGTCGTATCCGCAAACACAACCGACCCCGGCAGCACTTTGCGAATGGTCATCCGGCTCACCAGTTCAAACGATCCGGAGTGGTAATGGATCACGAGTCGCTCCGCCCTCTGCAGTGCCGTTGCGGCCCCCGCCGGTGCGACGCCGCAGAAAGCCAACACGGCAATCAGCGTCCCACGGATCGCGACTTTAATGCCATGACCTGGTCTGAGCATGTTTCCTCTCCCGATGAATTTCATCTGACCCCGCAGTTACTGCGGGAGGCAAACACATAGACTGAGGGCGCATGCCACTGCGCCTGTCATTCGAATTCAAAGCGTTCGTACCTGCAACCGTTCCAGGCCAGAGCCAACACGGTTGGGTGGTCACATGCACGGGGCAATCCCTCCGGAGAATATGTAGTCAATGAGTTGGACAACGTCCAGGACATCAAAAATGCCGTCGCAATTGACGTCTCCGAGTTCTTCCGGATCGGGCGAAGCCCCGCCTGCGAAGACCAGGTTGATCAGCGAGGTCAGGTCGAATACGTCCGTCAAACCATCAAGATTCAAATCACCGATCTTCCCGGCCACCACGAGAGTGCCGGTTTGAAAGTGCGGCGTGAACGTCAGCGTCGGCGTGATCGTCTGGAATGAATACGAACCCAGCGGCCCGACGCTTACAACCACGGAGTCGTTCTTGCTCGCACTGTTTTGCAAGCGGAACCACACGCGCGCGATCGGCCCATAACCCGGCGCTAACGGGGGAGAGCCTCCGCCCGCGTTCGCGATCAGCCGGATCGCCTTTTCGCCGAAGAATGCGTTATCGAAGACCACCGTGTTGCCTTCGAAATACGAAGTCCGGCACCCGGTGGTGACAACCGAGTCCATGTACGCAACATCGGTGACGTGGCTCACAACCAGCGGGAGGACAATCTCCGAAAGCGGCTGCGTGTTACGCCCCCAAATCGTCAGCATGCACTTGCGCCCCGCCACGGCAGTGGTGTCCTGCACGGTCATGGTGTCCGCCAGCGCCGCCACGAAATTCAGCTTCGTCCGTGTCCCCGTTCCAATCGCCGTCTCGACGCGCAAGGTTACGCTATAGGTGCCGGGCGTGGTGTAAATGTGAACAGGATTCTGGATCTGCGATGAATCGCCATCGCCAAAGTCCCAGTGCCAGGCGGTCGGCGGTGTCAGCGAACTGTCGTTGAACTGGACGGTCAGGGGAACTTCTCCGAATGCCGGAAGGGCGACGAAGTTCGCCGAGGCGATATTCTGCGTGCTCCGCGCGGCGTTGATCCTGCCGGAACCGAGCAGCCCGGCATAGCTTGGGTTGAGCGCGTCGATGTTGTCAGTGTTGTTCACGATCAGGTCGACAACGTCCTGCCGGGACAACAGCGGATTCAGCGACCGAATCAGCCCGACAAGTCCCACCACGTGCGGCGTCGCCATCGATGTGCCGCTGTAAACGGTATATCCCGGCACGTAGTGGTTCGAAATGGTACTCAAAATGCTGCTGCCTGGGGCGGAGACATCCACCGGCGTGCCGTAATTGGAGAACCCCGACTTGAAATCACTGCTGTTCGTCGATGCCACACAGATCACGTCGGGGCGCAATTGCAAATAACCGAATGAACTCGAATTGCCATCGTTCCCCGCCGCCGCGCAAATCACAACGCCCTTCGACACGGCGTAATCTGTCGCCGCCTCGATGCCGCCGCCGCTCGAAGAGCCAAAACTATAATTGATCGCCACCGCACCGTTATTGGCGGCATAGCGAAACGCCTCCGCCACAAAACTCATCTGCGTGCGGCCATTCTCGACTCCACCGTCATTGAACGAATATCCCATCCGCAAACACATTAGCCGGCAACCGG
>JACRMA010000084.1:0-8360 GCA_016235085.1 Candidatus Zixiibacteriota bacterium | reverse complement strand
GTGGCCGTGAAAATCCTTGGGGTCGTTGTCCTTTGTCCCACCGTCCTCACCCGTCCAGACGGCCGATCCTCCCGCGACGAAGTCGTAGCCGACGAAGTCGTCAACATATCCGTTGCTGTCGCTGTCGATTCCGTCCGCGTCGTCGGCATCCATCACCACGCCGTCGTGATCCAGATCCTCCCCCGGATTCACCCAGATGTTGTCCTTCAAATCTTCATGGGCATAGAGCGTCCCGGTGTCGGTATCGGCGAGAATGGTCACCGCATTCCCCACCGTCCGGTCCCACGCCTCCGGCGCGTCGATGTCGTGGTCGGCGGCCTGATTGAGCCCCCACATTTGCGAAAACAAGGGATCATTCGGAGTACGCATGATATAAGCGTAGAAGTCATACTCCACCGACTCCACATTGGGATCACTTTGATACTCGGCGGCTGCCAGATCCAAGTCGATGGACGGGTCGAATTCCAGGACATGATACCCGCGCATCTCCGGCTCATTCGATGGCGCGGGCACCGGTTTGGCTCCGGGGAATAGAACGCGATAGTCCTTGAGCCCCCAGCGCGCATTCAGCGCATCCACAGTCGCAATCGCCATCACCTGATTGCCGGATCCGGCCTTCGAGGCCATCGGGATCGCGCTGACTTTGAAATTAACGATGAGCACGCCGGGAACACGGTCGTCCCGCAGGGCATTGACTTGCCCATTGGGGAGCACCATCCCCCATCCTTGCGCAGAAAACCCGAACACAAATACCACTGAAACGAGCAAAGATGGGAAAATCCTCGGACGGCGCATTGACACCCCTCTTCGATTTTGCGGGCGACCCCACTGAAGGATCGCGGATCAGACCAGGACAGGAAATGAACAGCTCGATTGCGATCTTGCCCGCAAACGAGGCCATTCGCCACCAGCGTAATGTACCATAATATCCCCCCTTGTCAACAGTAAGTGTTTGAAAAGCAAGCTGTTGGGAGGGGCCGCTCTCCGGTTCACTGGCAACTCGCTCGTCAGTTCATGATCCGCCATCTGCAGGCTTCTGCAGGTTTTAGCATTGTCGAGTGCTGAATGACATTTCGAAATCCAGGAAGTCTCTCAGGTCGAAGCCACGAAACCCGGTATAAGTCATTGATGGCCAGCACTCATGCAAAAACGAATTCAGCATGGCGGCCGAATTGCTACAATGGACAACGCACTCGGGAAGCGGTCAGAGTCACGATCCTTTCCACATCCGATTCGCTGTTGCCTGCGACGGCAATGTCGGCAGTTCAGTTAGAGATTGACATGACCGGCCCTAACACGTTAATTAGCCTTGGCCTGCGGGCTGTTTTGCGATGGACGTAACGACGACGAACAGGAGGTCTTAGCGCACCTTATCGATTGGTTGTTGCACACCGTGTTGGGTGTGTAGGTCAAAAGACCAGGGGGAATCGAACCCGCCTATGGCGGGGAAGGTAAACGGTGCGCGTCGTCAGTCGGTCCGTCGCTGTTCTAGCTTTACTGGCTCTGCTCTCCCGGCTATCGCTGGCCGGCGAGTACAGCGATATCAAAATCATTTCCCAGAGTCCGACCGGACTGGTCTTTACATATCAGTCCGATTCAGTGCGTTGGGTGGCCGATCCCGAGGGCGACTATCCGCGATTGAGCCATACGGCCGTCAATCGCCTCCCCGGACTTCCGCCGATACCAGGCCGCATCGTCTATATCGCCCTCCCGCCGGAATGCCCGGGCATTAATCTCGAGTTGGTCAGCACGGGAGCGCTTTCCGAGGGGCTGCACTCATTTCCGCTGGCAACAGCCGGTACGCCTGCAGTCTTCCCGTATCCGTCCGACCAGGCCGTGCTGGATCAGATCCTGACGATTCGTGGGCTTCGTGTCGCACGCATCCTTCTGCACCCGCTCGTGTTCCAGTCGGCCGATGGGCGCTACACACTGGCCGCGTCGATGACCATCCGTGTTGGCTTCGAGTCGGGGAGAGGCCAGGTCGCGACGCCATCCGAGTCGAATCCCGCCGATCCCTTCGCCGCCATTTACCGTGAAATTCTCCTCAATCCCGATCAGGCGGCCTCCTGGGGAGGCGCGGATCAGCTCCCGCTCGCCAAGCTTCCCGCCGACACCGATCCATTCTCCGGCTCGGATCATTGGGTCGCACTCTCGGTGCGGGAGGGCGGAATTACACGTGTAACGCCTGCCGATCTGCAGAAGGCTGGTGTGGATGTTGCCACCCTGAATCCGGCGATCTTCCGCGTCTTCGCCGGTCCCGGCCGGGCTCTGTCAACGCGCATGTCCGATCCGGCACCGCTGTTGTCCGAAATCCCAATCGCCATTCAGGATGGCGGCGACGGACAATTCAATGGCAGTGATGAATTCGAATTCTACGCTCTCGCCCTGAACCGGTGGGAGATGGCCGCCAATGGCCGCCTTGTTGATGTCGTCAATCGCTACACGCGCGAGAACGTCTACTGGCTGGCCCTCGATGGCAGCTTCGCTACGCCGCCCCGCCGGATGACATCGGTCGCTGCCGCGCCGCTGCCGCCGCCCGCGCTGGAATGGGCCGCCGCCCGCAGCCGGGCACGGCACGAGCGTGAACAGATGCTCCGGGTCGACAATCTTGGCTACGTCGCTTCCTACTATACCTGGTACTGGCAGAATGTCCGCCGCTCGCCCCTCTTTCCGTACGCTGTGGTCGACGCCGATCCTGGAACACGCGCTCGCTGGGAGATCGGCGCGTACGCCGCACGGGTGGCACTCAACGTGAACGGCGTTCCGGTATCTTTGGGTTCCTTCCAGCCGAATGCGGGCGAGGATGGCTCATCGATCACGTCGTTTGGCATTGCCTCCTTCGAACCGCTGGCTCGCTTCGACATGGAGTGTGACTCCAGCGCGTCGGGGAACTACTATCTGGATTACTACAGTATCGATTACAACCGCCGCCTGTCGCTGGCGTCCGGCCCCATCGCGTTCGCGGCTCCCGATACCAGCGCCGCCTTCAACCTTGTTCTCTCCGATACCGCCCTGCCCACGGTCTGGGACGTCACCGATCCCGTGAATCCCGTGGCGTTGGACGGGTTGGTGCGCGATGGCTCCGCATCGCGCTTTGCCGTTGATCAAAGCAGCGGCTCACGGCACGTCTACTACGCGTTCGAGCCATCCCAAAGACGCAGCCCCGCGCAGGTTCGCCGCGCCACGCGCTCCGATCTCTATCAGCCGCCGTCGGCCTCCGATTACCTGGTGATCGGCCCCAGGGCGTTCCAGTCCGCCTCCGCGTCATTCATGGCCATGCGCGCCTCCAAAAGCGGATTGCGGATGCGCTATGTCTCGTTGGAGGATATCTACGACGCGTTCTCATTCGGTGTCACCGATCCGGTTGCCATTCGCCGCTTCCTGCGGCACACATATCTCGCGTGGCCGCGCCCGGCCCCGGTGTACGCGTTGTTGATGGGTGATGGATCGTACGATTTCCTCGACAATACGGGCTTCCACTCCGCCAACTTCGTGCCCCCATACATCGCGGCGGATGACAATTCCGCCGCGGATGAGAACTTCGTCTACTTTGGCGATAAGCAGGTGTTGAACAGGACGTCGGATCCGCAGTCGAATCCGTTTCCCGATATGCTGATTGGCCGCTGGCCGGTCAAGACCGTCGCCCAAATCGAGGCCGTCACGGCGAAGATTTCGCGCTACGAATCCACGGACAACCTCGGCGCGTGGCGCTCCCGTGGAATGATCGTCGCCGATGACGAATTCGGCGATCGCACACGTGGCTCCGTCGAAGAGGACTTCCACACCCGCGATGCGGAAAGCATCGCGCGCAGCCACATCCCGCCCCGGCTCGATCTGCAAAAAGTCTATATGGTCGAGTACCCGTTCAGCAATCCCGGATGCCAGCTTCCCAACGCCAGCGGCTGCCGCAAGCCTTCTGTCAATGATGCGATCATCTCCGGCCTGAACAACGGTATCCTGATGTTCGACTACCTGGGCCACGGGAACAAGGACCTCTTCGCCCATGAGCACGTCTTCGAACGCAGCGTGGACCTCCCACGCCTGACCAATGCCGGAATGCCCGCGGCCTTTCTCACCTTCTCCTGCTCCATCGGGTTCTTCGATGATCCCGGTTCCGAGGGCATGTCCGAAGATCTGCTCCGCATGCCCGACGCCGGGGCCGTTGCCGTTGTGTCGGCGACGCGCCTGGTCACGGCCGGCGCCAACGCCGCCTTGAATGAGAAAGTTTTCGATCTGCTCTTCAGCCAGAACATGACCGGAATCGGGACCGCGCTGTACGCCGGCAAACTGCTGCGGCAGTACTTCGCCAACTGCACGAGCTGCGACCAGATCCCGTGTCCCTGTCCCAACGACCGGCGTTACGCGCTCTTCGGCGATCCGGCCATGAAGCTGGGGATTCCGGAGTTGCGCGTGAACTTCGCTTCGGTCCAACCGGAAACTCTGTCGGCGTTGGCGCTCACAAATGTCTCCGGCACCATCATCGACTCCGTGGGTGGAATCCAAAGCAGCTTCGACGGAACCTTGACCGTCACGGTCCGCGATGCTCCGCGTCACCGTGTCTATTCGATCAATGACCGCCTGTCGGTCGACTATGATCTCGCCGGAGGAACAATCTACCGTGGTGACGTTGCCGTCACGAACGGGCAGTTCAATTTCGGCTTCATGGTCCCCAAGGATATCGCCTATGGCCGTCGTGGTGCCCTGATTCTCGGCCACGCCGCGTCGAGTGCGCGGATGGCCAGCGGTGCAACCGACTCGTTGTGGCTGGCCGGCTCCACCGGCACGATCTCCGATACATCCGGGCCGCAGATCGCTCTCGCCACCACTGATGGCCTGCCCGTCGTGGATGGCGCGGCGCTGCCATTCGGCGCCCAGCTGCTGGTTTCGATCACTGATACCTCAGGCATCAACTTGACCGCATCCCCCGGCCACGGGATCGAGGTCTTCCTCGATGATGATGACCGGCCCTTCGCCGACCTGACCGGTGATTTCCATTACACGCAGGGTGAATTTCGTCGCGGTACGGCGGCGCTGAGCCTGGCTTCGGTCGCCCTTGGTACACACACACTTCGGTTCAAGGCATGGGACAACGCCAATAACTCATCCGAAAAGAAACTCACGATCGAGATCGCCGAAAACCCGGGGTTTCAAGTCAGTGAGTTCTTGAACCACCCCAATCCCTTCTCAGGCCGCACCACGTTTTATTTCCGCCCCTCGGTCGATGACGCAGCCATCCGGATTTTCACTTTGACCGGGCGGATGATCCGTTTTATTGACGCTGCCCGCGATGGCGAGACGTCTTGGGATGGCACCGATCAGGAGGGAGATCTGGTCGGTAACGGCGTCTACCTGGCGCAAATCGAGCTGAATGGCCGTGTGTTCGAAGGCGGCAGATCGGTCGATAAAAAAGCATATAAGGAAACCAAGGTGGTTGTGTCCCGCTAACGGAGCGGGAGGCGTATCGTTAACGCAGACAAGGAATTGATGGCTAACGGAAAATACCTCGAGGCGGCATCTGAAATCTCGCGCAACGCCGTCGGCGATACGCGATCATACCGGACACACGAAAGGGAACACACAATGCGGTTGATGAAATCTTGGATCGGATGGGTGGTCTTGGCCGGCTTGGTGCTCAACGCCGGCCGCGCCGAAGCGGCCGTGAATGCGGGCGTGCTCTTCCTGCGCATCGCCGCCGGGGCCCGAGCGGCAGGCATGGGCGAATCGTTTGTCGCGATTGCCGACGATGCCACCGCGACACACTGGAACCCCTCTGGTCTGGGGGAGTATCCGCTCAACAGCCAGTGGGTCGAATTCCGCATCCCCGGCTATGGTCAGGTGCGCGACGCCGCGGTGATCAAAAACGGGCTCCCCTATGAGGGCGCCAACGCCTTTGACCTTTGGATCATGACCGATCAGGGCCTGATGGTCATGGGGTCCACTGATCGCACGGCAACAGCTCAGGCGAGCGACGCGACGGCCGAAGGCTCCGCGAACAAGCCCGTGGCAGCCGGTCGGGCGGCCAACTTCCTGATCCTGCCCACGTCCGGTGTCTCAAGCGTCTCCGCCGCTATTCGCCGCTACGCCACATTCCTGACCGAAGACGAAGCGGATAATATCGCGGCCGGTGCCGCGGCCCATCTGATGGCAATCTCGATGGATCAGCTGGAGCCGATGCTCACTCGTGTGAACGACGCGGTGCCCGAGAATTACCGTGATCGCAGCGTGCTGGCCAATGTCGTTCGCGATTTCCGTGCGGCCTACCGCCAGGGACGGCTGGATCCAGACCGTGTCCCTGACCTGCGCAACGCACTGGCGGCGGTGCCCCAATCCGGACCCGCCAATGCCGAGACCCTTGACCGGGTCCGTTTCACCATGGAGCGTAGCGTCACCGGCGTCTTTCCGCAATCCGTCCAAGTGGCGCTCGCGGACATTTTTGGGCATTCGATTCGCGCCCTCGCCGGCGACGGCAATCACCTGTACGTCGCCACACCGTCCCGCCTTCTGGCGTTCGATGGTTCACGTTGGGAAGCCGTCTCCGCTCCCACCGACTCCGGCTGGGTTGCCGAGAGTATCAACTGCCTCGATCTGACCAGCGGCCCACGGCTTTGGGTGGGTACCAATCATGGCGTTCTGGTGCGTCTGACATCCGATTGGAAAAGATACGGTACCGCCGAAGGACTCCCCAGCGAGAGAGTGACGCGGATGGCCTTCAGTACTTCCCGATCCGGCTGGGTCATGACAGACAAGGGACTCGCGGCGCTCAACGAAGACGTGTTCTCGCCGAATTTCGGCGCCGTCACCAATGTTGGCGATTCCGTGATCACCGTTCTCAGGAGATTCCTCGATTCCGAAGATGAAGTCTACCTCGCGTCCGCGGTATCACAAGTGCTCTCCGTCAATGGCAAGGGCGCCGATTACATCCCCGAGGCAGGCTCCTCGCTTTTGATTCCATATCAACTGGGCATTCACGGCCAGGTAACCGCCATCGCGCTCGACGACTTCCAACGGCTCTGGGTTGGCACAACTCTGGGTGCGGTTCGATTTTCCCAGGGACATTTTGTGAGTCAGGGATATACCAAGTTCGTTGCCACAGAAGCGACCACGGCCAAAGCGCTCGCGGAGAAACAACTCGGCGGACGAGGCACGCCGGATCGCATCGCCCACTTCGCCCGCATCACCACCGAGTACAATAACCTCGACGCCGATGGCAATATCCCCGCCGGACGTGTCGTCTACACGTACCGTAATCCTGCGGCCGCGCCCATCAACTGCCTGGCCTCTGCCGGGGATCAGTTCCTCGTCGCGACCAATGCCGGCCAACTCCAGGTCAAATCCGGCGATTGGACCCGATACTACCATCGCGACCTCGAGCGCGACCAGGTTCATGCGCTCGTCTCCCTCGGCAAAGACATATGGTTTGTCACGAACAACCGCGTGGTCGTCTATATGGAGGCCCGCCGTGAGGTGACCTTCATGCACGCCAACTGGCTCCCGACTCTCGCTCCTGACATCTATTATGAGTATCTTTCATACGCCACCCATATCGAGGGCTGGGGGACCGTGGGCGTGAGCGCCACCTTCCTGTCCTATGGCGAAATCAGCCGTACGGATGAACGCGGAAAGGTCCAGGGTCTGTTCCATTCTTTCGACGGAGCTCTATCGGTCTCCTACGGCACCCGCCTCAGTTCCAGCCTCGCTGGAGGTCTGTCGGCAAAAATCATCTATTCGCGGTTGGCCGATCAGGGCGCCGGGGCCGAAATCGGAAGTGGCAGCGCGACGGCTTTCGCCATGGACGCCGGAATTCTCTACCACACTCCCTGGAAACGCCTGACCTTCGGCGCCGCTCTCACCAACGTGGGTCCCAAGATCTCCTACATTGACGCTCAGCAGGCCGACAATCTCCCAAGCAATCTCGCACTGGGTCTGGCTTACAAGCTGGTCAACTCGCCGTACAATCGCGTGACCTTGGTCGGCGAAATGAACAAGGAACTTGTGAGTCTCGGCAAAGGCACCGGCTCCGAATTGAAACAGATCATCTACAATACCGGCTTGGAGTATCAGTACGGATCGGTCATCGCCTTGCGCACAGGCTACATCAATGACGAAGATGGCCAGATCAAGACTGTCACCTTTGGTGCCGGACTGGCTTACCAGCGCTTCCAGCTCGACTTTGCCTACATTCCCTCAACAAAGGAAGGGATGCCGCTCGCCAACACGTTGCGCGTCAGCCTGACGGGCCGTTTCTAAGAGCGTCAAACGGAATGAGGACAAGTCTGTATCGCATGAAGAGGCAGCCCTCCGTCATTCCCGCGAAAGTGGGAATCCCGGGCATGCACCGTGGGTGGCGTAGCGCCGCCGTT
>JACRMA010000083.1:27407-57385 GCA_016235085.1 Candidatus Zixiibacteriota bacterium | reverse complement strand
CACAAAAGCGCAGCGTCTCCGCACCGGTGGAACGCAGACAGGCAACGGCGTCGGCGACAATCGAAGCCACGGGACGCGCATGAAGCGTACCATCGGCGCCACCTTCAAAAAGCTCGATATCCAACGCGGCGCCGTCGACCTCAACTCGGGGAATCCAATTCGGAGTCAGCGATTGCGATTGAATCAAAAGAGGCTGCCGGGCGGCGTTCCCACTCCAGAATCCCTCCCACTCCCTACCCTTGTGGTAGCAATCCGGAGTGACCGGTGATCCAGAGCTGGAGAGAATCCCCTTCACCGAGTTGGGAAGCCAACCCGAGGTCGCCGGGACAATCCAATCAACATGGTCTTTCAGAAAGCGCGGCGCCCACCAGCCGTCGACAACGACGCCGATCTTCTGGCTGGTAACGCCAATTCGTTTCAGGATGGCCGGAATGCGGGCGGCACAGAAGACGTCGGGAACCCAGAAGACGATATTGCCAGCCTGCCGAAGATCGTGGTGGCCATCGAGCGTAAATGGTGCCAGCGATTTTGCTTCGAGACGTTGCCAGACATCGGCGGCGTACTCGACGGCACGTAACGGCAGGATGCCGGGAAGGGATCGCAACTGAAAGAACGCCCGGCGCCAAGCCGGATCGGTCATGGCGTGATCGTAACGTTCCGGATAAAACCACACAACCTGTCTGGCATCGGCGACCGGCGCCTCGCCAAAGCCATCGACCTCGCCGCCAAGGTAGCGCCCAGGGCGCAGTACGTGATAAAAGAAGGACGGAGGGAGAGGCATGATGTCTTCGCTACAAAGTCGAGTGTGGTCAATCCCGATCCTATGACGTCATTCCCGCGAGAGGACGTACTGATGAACCCGTCTCCAACGTCGCGGCAGTTGTGCAAGGGCGAGATTGCTTCGTCGCTCCCTCCGCCTTCGGCGGAGACGCTCCTCGCAACGACAACTGTGCCTTTGCGGTACCAACAACTACTGGGGTGTCGTTGCGAGGCGCGGTTCTTTGCGCCGAAGCAATCTCGCCCATGCACAACTTCCGCCGCTCTTCGAAGGACATCTTCAACACGCCCGATTGCGGGAATCCAGTCCCCCGCACGTCTGGATTCCCGCTTTCGCGGGAATGACGGCGAAGGGTGACTCCGCACTTCTGCGTGTGATTGGTCATCAGATCAAACACTCTAACAACAGACCGATCAGTGGGTTGACTCCCCACATGATCGGCCCAATCCGCCAGGATAACGGTGTACGTCGCCAACGGCCCAATTGGCCGTCAGCCGTAGATTTCCTTGTGATTGCATTTGCAGACAATCACAATTTGATCGCGGAATCTCCACGATCCTTTGGTCGGATGCACCTCCGGCCGGACCGCGCGAACTGCCGTCATCGCGGTTCCGCAGACCGGACACAGACGTGCGTCCTTGTCTTTCTTCAGCTTATCCTGGAATGTACGTGTCTTGGCCATAGTCTATCTCCCGCAAAGATAAATAATGTAAGTCGATTGGCTCAGACCTCCAAGGTTTTTTTCGTACGAGGACGCTCCTTTACGTTGTTGCGAAACTGCAAGTGGCTACCTAGTTTGAGGATGTACGCGTCTGTGTGGCCGCGGAGGATCGAATAAATGCAGATGCTCGTCGCGGGAATGAGTCGGCTTTGGCACGACGGCTTGCTTACGGGCCTTGCGCTTGTGGCATCCACCATTTGCAATTCCAGCGTTAGCTTCGGCGATGATCAAGCCAAGGCTCTCAAAGACCATGATTTGAGGTCATTTGCGGAGAGTTCACCCAACACAGCCTCAAGAGACACGTTGCCACCTGGGGATTTCCGCTGGAGCCTTGAGATTGATTATGGTGCCGGGGGGTACAAAGATCTCTCCTACGCGATTACCGACGATTCAGTGGGACACATTGGGCGCGCCTCCTCAGCGATTCGCCTTCGGGCCAATTCCTATCTGGGTCCAGTCGGGTTGCGGGCAGTGTGCGAGACTCAATTCAAGCCGATGAGCTATTTGGGCACACCGGTTATTAACGACTTCCCCGAAAAGCTGGCCCAGTACTCGCTCTATCAAATAATAGCTAGCGTTGATATTCGAATGCTCGGCAGCCGAGTCCGACTCGAACCGCTTGTTGGGTACGGGTGGTTAAATGAAAAAATGGAGATCAGAAAGTACCATCCGGGAGACTTTCCCAAGGATTACGCGGTTGTCCGCGCCGACCACCGGAACGTTAGAGGAGCAGTCATCGGGTCGGAACAGTCGCTATTCGTGTCGCCGAGGAAACGCATTAGGGCGACGCTCACTTATGGCAGATTCGGAGGAGCTGACACGCGTCTTCAGACGGAATTTCAATGGTGCGGCTCAGACATACGTGGATCGGAAACAGGTGGGGAAAGACTTAGCAAGTCTCGATTGTTTTTTGCCATCGGAACTCAGTTCGTCTGGCGCGCCGATCAACGGCGAGGCTGGGCAGTCTATCTTGGGGGTGGCAGTTGGTGATTCTGATCAAGGGATGTGTTCAAGAGGTATCACGCCCGTGAATTCGGTAGGCCGGACAGGAGTGTCCGGCCTACCGATATCGCTGCCACTCGTTACGCAAGAGGGAGTTGCCCGGACTTCACGCAAAAACGTCGCCTGCCCCTCCGACAGCCCGGTGGACAGAGCCCACCCTACTCGCGCAGCTTCGCGTCGTGGGCCGACAGCACCGCCTCGACAATCCGGCGATGGGCGGACTCGGTTTCTTCGTCTGTTAGCGTCCGGTCGGGCAGACGATAGCTGATTGAGAAGGCCAGATTGACTTTCCCGGCTGGGATCGGTGGGCCGGTGTATCGGTCAAAGAGGCGGATGCGGTCGAGCAGTTTGCCGCCGGCCATGGCGATGGTCCGTTGGACGTTGCCGCATGACACCGAATCATCGACGATGATGGCCAGGTCGCGATAGGCCGCCGGGAAGCGCGGCAGGGCCACGTACTGCGGCACCGATTTCTTCTTGCCGGTCCCGCACAACATCTCGAAATCCAGAACTGCCGACCAGACCGGCTCCTTGACGCCGAAGCGACGGGCGTGGGCCGGATCGATCAATCCCATCTGGCCGAGCGCCATACTCGACGAACGCGGCTCGCTGAAAAGCACAAATCCTTGCGAGGCGAGAAATGGCGCGGAAGCGCCGGGGACAATCGAGAATCCCATGCCCCATTGCGCCATGAACTCGGTGAGCGTCGCCTTGAGATCGAAGAAATCATACGCCCGGGCTGCCTCGCCCCACCCGGCGGTCGGCGCCTGTCCGCAAAACGCGAGGATCAGCTCGGTGCGCTCGTCATACGACGGCTCGCCATCCTGGAGCTGGAAGACTCGTCCGAGTTCGAAAATCGCAATCGAATCGACCTGGCGATTCAGGTTGTGAGCCACGACCGTGAGCAACGAACCGAACAACTCGGGACGCAAGATCGACAGATCGGCCGACAGCGGATTGCGCAGGACAACGTGCCTATGGGCATCGACAAAGGTCGACGCCGGATCGGTCATCGAATTACAGATGACTTCATCCAGCCCCAGACCGATCAGGATATCGCGCGTGCGTTTCTTGCACGCGGCATCGGGATCGCGCCGTGTGGGCACCGCCCCGGCGGCGCGGCGGGTGACCGGGATCTTTTCGTATCCGTGAATGCGCGCGATCTCCTCGATGAGATCGATCTCACGGGTCACATCGGGACGGAATGTGGGGATCGTAATTGTCGGCGGCTTGCCGGTCGCAACGCCGAATTCGAGACTGGCGAGCACCGACACCATCGACGGAGTAGACAGACTGGTGCCCAGCACGCGATTGACCTGTTCGGGATCCAAGTCGAGCTTAACCGGATCAATCGGATGCGGGTAGGAATCGACGATTCGACCCAGCACTTCGCCACCGGTCAGAAGCCCGAACATCTCCCCTGCCCGATCGAGCGCATAGGGAATTCCATTGGGGTCAGCACCTTTCTCGAAACGCTGTGCCGACTCGGTCAAAAGTCCCAGCCGGGTGCGCGTACGCCTCGTGCGCGCCGGTGAGAAATAGGCGCCTTCGATTAAAAATGTTGTCGTCAGTGAAGTCACCTCGGAGTCGGCCCCGCCCATGATTCCGCCAATCGCAACCGAGTCACGGCCATTGGTGATCATCACCGCATCGGCCGGAAGCTTGCGCTTGACATCATCGAGTGTAACGAATTCCTCACCGGTCACCGGCTGACGGACCACGACGCGGCCATCGGGGAATTTGCTGAAATCGAATGCGTGCAATGGCTGGCCGGTTTCGAGCATCACGAAATTCGTAATGTCGACCGCGTTGTTGATCGGCCGCACTCCGGCCGAACGCAGACGGCGCTTCATCCAAAACGGCGACGATCGCACCATGCCCTTGCGCACCAACCGAGCGGCGTAACGCGGGCATCCCTCGGGATCCTCGATCGAGACCCGGACATGCTTTTCCGCCGGTTCGCGTGACTCCGAAAGCCGAATCTCCGGACGGAGCATGCGGGCACCGACCATCGCCGCGATCTCGCGCGCGATGCCAAAAACCGAGAGGCAATCGGCGCGATTGGGCGTCAACTCGAACGACAGGCTGACTTCATCCAACGCCAGCACCTGCCAGAGATCGTCACCGACCGTGAATTCTTCCGGGTCCAATTCCATCAGCGCGTCGGCTTCGGGCGAAACTCCCAGCTCGGCCTCGGAGCAGCACATCCCCTCCGAGGTCACCGTATCAAACTCGCGCGCACCGAGAACCTCGCCGTGCAATGCCGGTATCTCGGCGCCGGGCAGCGCTACGGCGACCATCAAGCCGGGACGGGCATTCGGAGCGCCACAGACTATTGTCCGTCGGCCCGAACGGACATCGACGGTCAGAACGCGCAATTCGGGACGCGACGGATGCGGCGTCGAATTTTCGATCCGGCCAATGACCACATGCTTGAACCGGTCGAACACCGGTTCAATCGCATTAACCGCGGTGCCGATCGACGTGAGCCGCTCGCCGAGTTCGGACGGACTCCACTCGAACGCGACGTAATCTTTAAGCCAGTTGTATCCGACTTTCATCGCCGACACCCCAATTGAATGCTGAATGGCGCGGTGAGGGAGGGCGAGGCTCCTGCCGAGCCTCTTCGCGCGACGGCAACAAGGCTCGGCAGGAGCCTCGCCCTCCCTCTGCGCATTTCGTAAGGCCTGCGGGCAACCTCCGCGCCACAAAGGCGACGCCGTCGCGCGACCAGTCACTCCAAGGGGCTGAAAGCCCCTTGTCCGCAAGGATAGAGCGGTCGCACCACCGTGCGGACAAGGGGCTTTCAGCCCCTTGCGCTTCGTCGAAGCGTATGATAAACAGTTACTCATCAGCCGTCTCAAAACTGCCTCAAAAACCGCAGATCATTCTCATAGAAAAGTCTGATGTCGTCGATGCCGTGCTTGAGCATCGCGATCCGTTCCATCCCCATGCCGAATGCGTAACCGGAAAAGACTTTCGGATCGTAATCGACTGCCGCAAAGACCGCCGGGTCGATCATGCCGGCGCCCAAGATCTCGAGCCAGCCTTCGTGTTTGCAGATCGGACAACCCTTGCCGCCGCAAAGCAAACAGACGACGTCGACTTCGGTCGATGGTTCGGTGAATGGGAAGAAGCTGGGACGGAAGCGCAGCTTGGCGTCCGAACCGAAATACTCCATCGCAAAGGCCAGCAGGATTCCCTTGAGGTCGCCAAACGAGACATCGACGTCGACAAAGAATCCCTCGACTTGATGAAACACGCAGTACGAACGCGCGTTGATCGCTTCGTGACGATACGAGCGACCCGGCGCCAGAATCCGGACAGGCGGCCGCTGCCGTTCGAAGACCCGCACCTGGACTGGCGATGTATGCGTGCGCATGAGATACTCGTCGTTGAGGAAGAACGTATCCTGCATGTCACGCGCCGGATGGTCGGGCGGGAAATTGAGCGCACTGAAATTGTAGTATTCGGTTTCGATTTCCGGACCGTCGGCGATTTCGAACCCCATGCCATAGAAAATGTCCATCACCTCATCCATGGTCTGAGTGAGGATATGGCGTTTGCCACGTGGGCGGGGACGGCCGGGCAAAGTGTAATCGTATCCGGGTGAGAGCTGAGTGTCGCCCACCGGCTCTGAGTCGCCAAATAGCGCGGTGAGCGTATCTTTGATCTGATTGGCGCGTTCGCCGACTGTGCGACGGTCCTCGGGCTGCAGATCCTTGAGGCCACGCAGAATCGCGTTGAGCGATCCTTTGCGGCCGAGGTAGCGCAAACGGACATTCTCGCGCTCGGCGGCGGGGGCTTCGGACCACTCGCGTTTGGCCGCCTCCTCCAAAGCGCTCAGTTTGGCATCGATTTCTTCGAAGACACCCATCACCAAGGTTCCCAGATTGAGTAAGAGCGTTTAGATACTGACTGTCATCCTGAGGAGCGGCCCTCCACGAGGCCTTCGCCCCGGCCTAACTCCGAGCGACGAAGGATCTGTTGTGGGACTTGACGCGCACAGCAGACTCTTCGTTGCTTCGCTCCTCAGAATGACACCACCTCTTGCATCTTCCACACCTCGCCGAGGCAGATAAAGAAAACCCCGCTTTGGAAGCGGGGTCAACACTCATTTGCGAACGGCTTCGAGCTTTAGCCCCGTCGTCAGGCGCTCGCCACCGAGCGCACTACAGCCTCAAACCCCTTGGGGTCGGTGGCCGCCAGATGCGCCAGGACTTTACGGTCGAGCTCGATTCCGGCCTTCTTCATGCCGTCAATCAGCCGGGCATAGGTTGTGCCGAACTGACGGGCAGCGGCGTTGATCCGGATGATCCACAGCGCGCGCATGGTGCGTTTGATATTGCGGCGGTCGCGATATGCGTACTTCCACCCCTTCTCGACCGTCTCGCGGGCGCTACGGTACTGCTTGCGCCGGCCGCCGTAATTCCCCCGCGCCTCGCTCAGGTATTTTTTGCGGCGGCGGTGGGCGGCGACGTTGTTGGTTGCTCTTGACACGACAGTATCCCTTCGAAATTGCGCTCTGTAATCTTAGCCGTTCGGCAGCATCCCCTTGACGCGGTTCAAATCCGAGTGCGAGACCGTGGTGGTATGGCGCAGACGGCGCACGCGCTTGGTGGTCTTGTGGGTCATGATATGGCCGGCGGTGGCGCGTTTGCGCTTGTAGGCGCCGCTTTTGGTCTTCTTGAACCGTTTGGCCGCAGAGCGGTTTGTCTTCATCTTCGGCATCGATGCACCATCCCTAAGTGACAAAACGTGATCCGGCCAACGGACCGGAAACGCCTAATATAGGGATTTGGACAGGGGCGTCAACAAGAAAAAGTGGGGGGATTTTGGTCGAATGGGGGGCCGAAGGGCCCAAAGCGTGGCCGCGATCTCTGATCGCGGCCGCCGAAGGCGGCTCAAGTCAGCATCGTAGAGCGAGACCGTCCCAATCTCGACAGAACCCGGGAGGGGCTCTTCCGCAATCGGTCGCACTTCACTGATGCCGAGGGCTTTATGTCGGCCTCCGGCCGACCGCGATCAGAGATCGCGGCCACGCGTACACCAGCGACGGCGCTCGGTTCTCGGCCGACCCCCGGGCTATTTCGTCAGGACTACATGCGTGGCATAGTCCGTGTGGGCGTGCTCGGTGCACTTGTAGCCGAGGCTCACGATGTCGATGCCGGCGAGGAGGTTCTCGCCCCGGCCGAGGAGCACGGGGGAAATTACGAGGTGGATTTCGTCGATCAGTCCCGCGGTGAGGTACTGGCGAATGGTGGCGACGCCACCGCCGAGCCGGATGTCCTTGCTCCCGGCCGCCTCCTTCGCTCGTCTGAGCGCGGCATGGATGCCATCGTTCACAAAGTGGAACGTCGTTCCACCCTCCATTGTGAAGGACGCACGCGCATGGTGCGTGAGCACGAAGACGGGTACGTGATACGGCGGGTTGTTGCCCCACCATCCCTTCCAACTGTCGTCGGTCCACGGGCCCCGTATCGGCCCGAACATATTCCGACCAAGGATCCAGGCGCCGACATTCGCGAATCCGCGCGCGGCGAAGTCGTCGTCGATGCCTTCTCCGGCAACCGTGTCGCCAATGAGCGATGCAGCGAAGTCGCCGGCCATCTTATGAAACGTCTTCGTGCCGAGGACCCACTTATGCAGCGCCATACCGCCGACACCCATCGGATTTTCCAGATCCTGACCGGGACCGGCGCCGTAACCGTCGATAGAAATTCCAAATGCGTTGACCCGAAGCTTCGACATGAGCGTAACTCCTTCTCAACGCAGGCATCGCCTGCGGCATTGCTCCGTGAGTGAAACATTCCCGGGCCTCGGGCGTCAATCACAAAGTTGGGTGAGATTGACAGGTGGCCCTGACCCCCGGTCAGGGCTTGCGCTACTCAAGATCGATCTGGCGAACCATCGTGCTTGACCAACCATGAGGTGAATTATGCAAGCCCTGACCGGGGGTCAGGGCCACGAATCCTGTCGTCAGGGGCACCGGGCGCAGCGATCTTCGCAAGGGGTTTTTCAACACGACCCTTGCGGTGGGTTACTCTCGCTTCACTGGCGCGAACGTATGCGCTTGGGCCCCAGGGCGGGCCGTGCACGCGGCAAAGGTCAAAGGTACCCGGCCAGCGAGGCAAGACACTTAGGGAATTAACTTGATCTCCCTGAAGTCAGCGCGAAAAGACGCACACGCCGAGTCAAGCTGCTCTTGGAGCGCTAAGACCGACTCCTGGCTACACTTCTCATCGCATAGACAATCTAACATGAATTCAGCAGTCTCGAACAGGCGGTTCTTTGGCAAGGTATTAGACCGCCGATATCGCTGGTAGTAGAGTTCGGCAAGGTTTCCTTCATAGGTCGATTTGTGGCTCTCCAGGTACCTTCTTGAACACACGTCTAGCCCCATCATGATGTCGGATTCCCATGCGTACCGTTCCCTGACGGCCATCGAAAGCAGCAGGAAATGGACTGCTCTCAGATGCTTCAGGTAGAATTCGGCGCCAATCGCGGCAATCACCGGATCGGGACTGGATCGCTTGATCTCGAGCCACCGCTCTGCCTGCTCCGCACTGAAAAGGAGATCGAAGCGGGTTGTACAATACTCGTTCACTGAAACCTTCCGCTTGAAGAGCACTCCGGCCTCCTGTGGGGACACTATCTCAGATTGCCCTCTTTGACATGACGGTACAACAGCGTGGACATCAGCCCAAACGTAACTTGGTCCTCCTCGTCGACTCAGTTGGACACCAAGATAGGATCTGTGCGGTGCATGTCCGACCCCTCTCTCCTTGGACGCTGGTGGGCTCAAGCGAACTGCTACAATTCCTGGGCGATTTGTTTACCGTGTAGGCTGAGGAACCACTTACCCCCGCTCATTGCCTCGCAGACTGGTTTGGAGAGATCTCCCAGATACTCAACCAAGAGGTTCTTGAGACGAGAGAGATCGGAATCGTGGTTGATATGCATGGTGGGTGGAATCGGTTCGCCATTCGGGCGGGATCCATCAACGACGGTTAGGCGTAGAAATACCTTGGACTTACACTTTGGGCAATCACGGATAAGATAACGATGATGCACGACCCATCGGCCTCCATTTGGAAATAGATACTCACGACGGGATTCATGCTCACCCAGCCAGGAAGTCGCAAAGAGCGGCCCAAGTCTCTTCAACTCGTCCCTGCTTGCACTTTGCTCAAGACCGAATTCGCGCCTCATAGGAGCATTGGTCGGCCGTAGCATGATCTGATCCACACGTTGGCACAAAGCCTGGCCACAGTTGTCAACCGGACATTCCACATCACGGTATTGGCTGTGAACCGTCGCCCCCAATCCGAACGGATCCACGCATTCAATCGTTGTCAACTCTCTTTTGCGCCAGCTCTCACTCGACATAGGCACTCGTGTCTCGGACCCAATTCGAAATCTGTGTCTTTCTTTTGCCCATAAGTGTGAAACTCTGAGTTGCGGCGACCAGAACTCTCCTTCGCATGCCACTCCTCAATCTCGCGCAATAAACATAGTGCACGTCCTAAGTTCCATCGTTTTCAGGTATGCTTTGCCAGGCTGCCCACCGCTTGCAGTGGCTTGGACTCGCTTCACCGCCATGAACGTACGCGCTCGGGACACTCACGCTCCCACGGCAAGCCGTGGGGCACCCAACACACACACCCAAATGAAAAAGCCCGGACATCACTGCCCGGGCTTCGAAATCGAATCGTGATCAGTCGCAAATAACTACGCCGACATCCCCTCCGACGCCACAGTCGTGGCTGGCGCGACCGGCGGGATCACGTCTGCGGGAGCCGGAATGGAGCTTTCGCTCTTCTTGGGTTCGGCGTGGTGATGCTCCTCATCCTTTGATTTAACTGGGCCGCGCTTGGGGTTGATAATCAATGACATATGGCGGCCTTCCATGCGCACCGAGGGCTCAGGGAGGCCGACGTCGGCTAAGCTCTCTTTGACGCGTTCCAGGATACGGTAGCCGAATTCTGTATGGGTCATTTCCCGGCCGCGGAACTCGACGAAAGCACGGACCTTGTGGCCGTCCTGCAGGAACTCGCGCAGACGGTTGGTCTTGAAATTGATATCGTGCTCGTCGATCTTGGGACGGAAACGCATTTCTTTCAACTGGGTCGCGTGCTGCTTTTTCTTGGCACGCTTCGCATTCTTCGCTTCCTCGTATTGGAACTTGCCGAAGTCGAGAATGCGGCACACCGGCGGACGGGCGTTGGGGGAAATCTCAACTAAGTCCAGCCCCTGGTCCTGTGCCTGCTTAAGGGCGTCCTTGGTGACCATGATCCCAAGCTGGGTGCCGTCGGGACCGATGACGCGTACTTGCGGGAATCGAATGCGGTTGTTGATGCGTGTGGAAGGCTGGCGCGAAACAGCGATGGAAACATACCTCCCCCCGCTCAGGGCGGGGCATTACGGTTGGGTGACGGAATCTCCTGCGGGCCCGTCCTGGGAATGAATCAGTTCGGCGAAGTCCGCCACTGATTTCGTCCCCAGGTCCTGGCCCCCATGGGCGCGAACCGCCACCGTGTGTGACTGGGACTCACGGTCCCCGACAACTAACATATACGGAATCTTCAACGTTTCAGCTTCACGTATCTTCATGCCGATCTTCTCGGGCCGGTCGTCAAGACGAACCCGCACGCCGGCCGTTTCCAGCTCGCGCAGAAGTTGGGCCGCGTAATCGTTGACCTTTTCGGTCACGGACAGGATGATCGCCTGCTCCGGAGCCAGCCAAACCGGGAAGACGCCGGCGTGATGCTCGATTAAGATGCCGAAGAACCGCTCCAGCGATCCGAGCAACGCGCGGTGCACCATCACGGGGCGATGCTTCTTGCCATCGGTGCCGATGTAGGTCAAATCAAACCGTTCCGGAAGATTGAAATCAAACTGGATCGTGCCACACTGCCATGGCCGGCCGATCGCGTCTTTGACGTGCAAGTCGATTTTGGGTCCGTAGAATGCACCACCACCCTCATCTACTTTATACGTCCGTCCGCGCCGTACGATGGCGTTGCGAAGCGCCTCCTCGGCCATATGCCAGTCGGCTTCCTCACCGATCGCCTTGGCGGGACGGGTCGACAGGCTGATGCTCACATCGTTGAACCCAAATGCCCCATAAATTGATAGGCAAAAGTCGAGGACCGTACCGATCTCCTCTTCCACCTGATCACGGCGGCAGAAGATATGGGCGTCATCCTGCGTAAAACCGCGCACCCGGAACAACCCGTGGAGAACACCACCGCGCTCGAACCGGTACACCGTCCCCATCTCGGCCCAGCGTTTCGGCAAATCGCGATACGACTGCAGATCGGACTGGTAGATCAGAATATGGAACGGGCAGTTCATCGGCTTGAGCTGATGCGGGTTGTTCTCCACATCAAACGGCGGGAACATGTTTTCGGCGTAGAAGCCCGTGTGACCGGAGACTTCCCATAGCTTGAGGCGCGCAATGTGCGGCGAGTAGACCAGCTCGTATCCCGACTCCTGATGCCGCTTGTACCAGAATTCCTCGATCTTGCGGCGAATGAATGCGCCCTTGGGATGCCAGAGCACCAGCCCGGCGCCGGAGCCTTCCTGAATCGAGAACAGCTTGAGCTGTTTGCCCAAGTGCCGATGGTCGCGCTTCTTCGCCTCTTCCCTGCGCTGGACAAACTCTTCGAGACGTTTCTTGTCGGGGAACGACACGCCGTAAATCCGCTGCAACTGCGGATTCCCCTCGGCATCGCGCCAGTAGGCACCGGCGATGGACAGCAGTTTGAACGCCTTCAGGCGGCCGGTGGACGGGACATGAGGACCTCGGCACAGATCGAGGAAGCGGGAATGGGTGTACATACTCGCTGGTTGCTCTTCCCCTTCGATCTTTTGGAGAATCTCCAGCTTGTACTTCTCCTGGCGGTCTCCGAATGTCTTCCGGGCTTCGGCCAGACTGCATTCCTTGCGGACAAAGGGAGAATCCTCAGCGACAATCTCCCCCATGCGTTTTTCGAACTTCTCCAGATCCTCGGTTGTGAACGGCCGCGGCGGATCGAAATCGTAGTAGAATCCCTCTTCAATCGGCGGACCGATCGCGAGCTTGGTCCCCGGCAACACCTCGGTCACCGCCTGTGCCATCAAGTGCGCGGAGGAATGCCAGAAGACCTCGCGGCCCTCGGGCGAATCAAAGGTCAGAATCTGAATCGGCGCATCAGCAGTGATCGGCCATGACAGATCGCGGACCCGGTCACCGACTTTGATGGCAAGCGCATCTTTGGCCAGACGAGCGCCTATCGAGGCCGCGACATCCGCCCCGGTCGCGCCCGAGGCGTATTCCCGTACCGATCCATCAGGCAATGTGAGTTTAATCATCGTTCCGGACATACCAATCGTCATCCCCTACCATACGTGATCGGCCAAACCGGTGTTACGCTTGGCCCAAAGATACCATTTGGGATGGGGCAGAGACCCGTGTGGTCCGCACGAGCAGACACTGGTGGGCGATACTGGAATCGAACCAGTGACCTCTTGCATGTCAAGCAAGCACTCTAACCATCTGAGCTAATCGCCCCACTGTCATCAACCTATAATACCGAGTTCGGTCAAAAGGCGCAAGTTCTTTGGTGGAAAGGTGATCCCGCCGGGCCTGCCGTGAAGAACCCCGCCATCCGTCGCGTCCGCTGCGCGGAGTCGACTCCTGGTGGGCCACCAACTCGGATTTTTAATGTGTGTTTGAGATTGTCGATGGCGTGTTACGCGCTGCGCGCCATTTCCAGGAACGTCTCCGCCCGGCCGAAATCTTCGCGGACCTTGGCGACCAGTTCTTCCATCGTTTGGACATCCAAACGGAATTCGCCATACGTCTCCGGATCGATCGTAGGCAGAACGCCGGCGCCCCGCAAGTTTGTGGGGGATGCGGCATGGGCCAGATAATCGGCGACATGAATCACCCGGGACAGCAGGCGATGGTCCGGATTGGCGACGTTCAGGTCGTGGTGATGACGGATCGCGGACTGCAGGATAGGTGGCAGCTCCCAGCGTTCGGCAAGGTACGCCCCGATCTCTTCGTGTGTGACACCAATCGTCTCCTGTTCGACGAACCGGTCTTCGAGGACACCATAGTCGAGGTTGGACCGAATCCTCGACCGCTCTGCGGGCAGATGGCAGGCAATCACCATCTTGCCGATGTCATGCAGCAATCCGGCGGCGAAGCCCTCCTCCGAACCACGAATCTGTCCGGACGAGAACCGTGAGCAGAAGAACAGGCGCGCCGCGGAAGCAGTGGACAGCGAGTGGCGCCAGATCAAGTCCTGGTATTCCCGTTCCAGCGGCGATGTCGCAAACGCATCCATCAGGGACACCGACAAAACCAGAGAGCGCAAGGCATCCATGCCGAGAATGATAATGGCCTGTCGAATCGATGAGACTGGCTGCGGCAATCCATAGTAAGCCGAGTTGGCCATGCGCAGAATGCGGGCGGCGATTCCCGGATCCTCAGAAACGATCGCGGCGACGTCATACGCCGACGCCTGCGGATCATTGATAACGCGATTGATTTGGGTAAAGACGAGGGGCGGAGTCGGGAGTGATTGAATGTCCTTAATGCGGTCCATGACCGGACGATTGGTCCCGACTGTCGAGCTGCCTTGTTTCATCACTTCCCACCCAAGCGTGATTCAGGTGCAACTTTTTGAAACAGCAATGTCCCTGCGGCCCATAATGCAAGCTTGGAACTCAGATCCTTACGGGATCCGAATCCCGCCCTCAAATCTTCCACTGATCGAGAAGCCGATCAACGATCCCGCCAATGACGTCATTCCCACGATAGGCTCCCGTTTCGAGCTTCTTGCGGGCCTCGTCAACGCGCTGACGGCGGACATCGCCTTCCTCAGCGGCAGACAGATCTCCGGACTCTATCAGCTTCGCAACTGATTCTCGCAGAGCCGCTTCACGATGAACGGTGTCCTGGCTCTTGGGCGCCTGGTCAGCACGTTTGGCAGAAAGCTCTGCCGAATCAGTGACTGGTGCCGATGTCTCCTGCCTGGCAGACGCCTTCCGGGGGCGTTTGTTCGCCCAGTCACTGGGCGGAATCGGATTTTGCTCGTTTGAAACCTTCATGTTTCCACCGAATCCTCTCATTCCTTATATCGGCTGTGTACTGGGAGATTATAGGGAAATCGGGGAGTCAGGTCCACCGATTTGAAGCGGCGCTGTTTCTCTGACACCCCCGTAGCCCGGCCCGGCCTGCGGCATTGCAATCCGCATGGCCACGCCCGGAAGTTGCACAACCATCCCGAAGTTATTGAGGCCCCATCATGGTCAAGCCGAAAACCATGCCGCATTTTGCCATGGCCCCAACCCCATACACGATGGCCCAAGAGTGAACCAGAATCGCCCGGCTCCCCTTCCAGGAATTCTCGAACCCGGGCGATCACGTCACTGACTGTTTGGCAACATCTTCAGCGGCCGTCTTGGAAATCAGAGGCAATTTGGCTATGTTATGGCCAGTGGTGGGCGAGGAAACCACCGTGGTGAAATGCCCGGACGCAGAACTGACACATGGAGATTGTGCGGGCGCCTGAAGTTGATCTTCAGCAATGTGGCGCTGACCGTTGCGGCATTGGCCGCGTGCCCGGGTTTTCACAATGCGGCGCTCGCCGGCATCGAAGACACGCTATCGGTTCAGTCTCCCGAAGAGCGGGCGTTGGAGCAATCCGCGATCAGTTTTGATCAGGACCCCGTCGACGTCAACGAAGTCTCCCCACTCATCACCAACTATCAGGGAATTGTGCGCTTCGAGTTTCCCAGAGGCAGCCGCCAGACCTACCTGTACAGTTCGCAATTGATGTTTGGCTGCATCCGCGGGTTGGACACGCTGGTCAGTGTGGGGCCGGGCGTTCCGGCCTCGGAACCGGGTGAGCCCGAGTGGGAGATGAACAGTTACGCCCCGATCCGGGAAATTTCTTCCAACCGTAACAACACGAAATACAATCCGGCCGCGCGCGCTCCGCAGGAGTTCTACATGACCTACTCCGACACGGAGATCGTGAAGCCGGGGCGCAATCCGGGACTCTATTACGACGCGATCGAGAATCGGCCGCACATTCCGATCGGCATCGAAGTCCACCAGACCACTTACGCCTGGGCCGACGATTATTCCCTGCGGTTTATCATCACAAACTTCTGGATCAAGAACATTGGCCCTAAGACGATCGAGAAGGGGTGCGTGGGGATTTACGTCGATCCTGACGTGCAATACGTGCCCAGCCGGATTCGGAGCTTTACGTACCGGCGCAGCACGATCGAACTGGACGAATGGCCACCACCGTTGAAATCGACCGATGACCTTTGCGGTTTCCTGCGCGAGGTTCCCGGAGTGCTGCCCGGTACAATCGATACCATCAATACCGCCTACGTCATCGATATCGACGGCAAGCCGGCCGGCAGCATCTATGATAACTCCAGCGTGACCGGCGCGATGGGCGTGCGCGTGTTGCGCTCGCCGGGGGGGCCGTCCAGTTTCAATTGGTGGGTGACTGATGGCGGCCGGAACGACTGGGGCCCGCGCATGGCGCACAACCGGACGAATTTCTTCCGCGTGGAGGGTTCGCCGTTCGGAGATCGCAGCCGCTACAAGATGATGACCAACGGGGAGCAGGACTACGATCAAATCACCGCGGGCATCGATCACACCGCCAAGGGCTGGAGCGCGAGACCGCCGCAAGAGTGGGTTTCATCGGGATTCGCCCGCGGGCGCGACTGCCGGATGGTTCTGTCCACCGGCCCGTTTCGCAATATTCCCCCCGGCGATTCGGTGCCGTTCACGGTGGCCTTCATCGGCGGCGGCAAAGTGCACACGGACCCGACGAACTACAATTACAACTGGAGTGCCAGCGACCCAACGGTGTACTTCTCCAATCTGGATTTCCGTGATCTGATCCGCAATTCGCGCTGGGCGGATTGGGTGTACGATTCACCCGGCATCGATACCGATCCGGAGGATGGCGACCCGTACCGGGGCAAGTATTACATGTACAATTGCGCGGTCGGCGACACCCTCGGGTACGACACGACCATCACGGGCGACCCTCCGGAGACCACCATTGTGCCCATTACCATTATGAATGGTTGCGACTCGATCTTCTACAAGGGTGACGGGATCGCAGACTTCACCGGCCCGCACGCTCCGCCGGGACCGGTTTTCGAGGTCACGACCCGGCCGAACGAAGTCACGCTTCGCTGGGACGGCATTTATACCGAGACAGAACGGGATGTCACTTCGGCGAAACGGGATTTCGAAGGGTATCGCATCTATGCAGCCCGTTACAACCAGGACGACCAGTATTCGCTCATCACCAGTTGGGACAAAGAAGACTACCGGCGCATGGCGTATGACCCCGACACGCACGAATGGACAGCGGCATCCGATCCGTACCCGGCGGCGCAGTGGCGCGCTTTGATGCGCGATTCGAGTTTCACCCCGACCCATTATCTCACCGCGAATCTCGCGAGCGCGTTTCGGGACTTCTATCCCGACACGGTCTGGAACAGCAAGGGTCAGGTCGTAAACGTCACCGAGAAGGAACGCTATTCCTATTGGTACCCCGAGGCCGGGAATCGCGGCAACACGTATGAAAATGAAGGCAACGTTGACACGAATTTGATCCAACGCATCGGTGAACGGGACACGGTCATCGGCGGGGAGCCGCTCAAGTACGGCGTTTATGAATTCACGATGAAACGGCTGCAGGCATCAGTGCCGTTGTTCTTTGCCGTCACCACCTTCGATTACGGCGACTTTCAGAACAATGTCGCGCCGCTGGAGTCCTCACCCTCGACCAACAACCGGTACACACAACCAATCTTCTCGACCAATGTCGTCCAGGACTCCGGCCTGAAAGTCGGCGTCTACCCGAATCCGTACAAGATTCAGTACATTGACGGAGCGGGAAATATGAACAGCTACTACCACGAGGGATACGAAGCCATCGGGCAGCCGGAGTACACGGAGTACGATCGCCGCATCCACTTCATCAATCTCCCCGACACGGCGCTGATTCGTATCTACTCACTCTCCGGTGATCTCATCCGCGAGATTCACCATCCCGACCCCTTCCTCACGACCTACCCCTCTTCGGTGGGATGGGACCTGATCACTCGTAATGCTCAGGCCGTCGTCTCCGGTATCTACATCTACCGCGTCGATTCGAGGCTGGGCACGCAGGTTGGGAAGATCGTGATCATCAAGTAGTGACGCTTGGGCAAGATGCCCAGACCGCGAGCCATTTCGCATTTGGCAGAATTCCTGCGTATCAGGATTCGTGGGGACGCATCACGACGATATTCGTCATGAATCATGTCTGGTCATCTGGGATGGCGATTGCGGGCTTTGCCGCCGGGCAGCGGGCTGGGTAGCCCGCCATGACCGCTCCGGTTCGATTCGGCTTCTCCCCTACCAGGATCTCCCGCCCAATACGCTATCCGCGGAAATGGACGCGCGCTGTCGCCGGTCAATGCACGTTGTTGATCCCAATGGAACTGCTATCGACGGGGCTGCCGGGATCGCCGTCATTGTCGAGCGACTCGGTTGGGAGCGAGTGGCGCGATTCTTGAGGATCCGAGTCGTCAACTCAGTTGCCGAGCGCTGTTACCAATGGCTGGCCCGCCACCGGAATCGGATATCGCGAATACTGTTCCGCTCGGTGTGAGGCTCAGGCGGCGAGCCAGCGCTCGATTTGGCGACGGTGGCGCAGGATATGGACGATGGCGTGCTCCAGCATCTGTTCCACGTCGTAGCGCTGATTCCACCGGGTAGTGAACTGGATCTTCTCCAGCTCGTCTTCGCCCCAGTCCTTGAATCGGCCCAGTAGCTCGACCATCCTCCCGAATGCTTCCCACACGGCGGCCATCGCCTCCTGGGGAGTGGCGTTCGCATAGGAGTGTGTGCGCCGCCCGCCGTCGGTCTTGCGTACGCCATCGTCGATGTAATCGACATAGACGTGCGCGGCGCCAATCACATGGCCCATGATCACATTCATGTTGCCGAAGGTCTTGTCGCTGAGTGCGGTCTGTGCTGAATACGATTCCAGGGGAATCTCCAGAACCACGGCTTCCAGTTCGCGGATGGCCCGTGCGTATTCATCGAGAATCGCGCGCAGCGCGCCCGAGTAATCCGCCCAAGTGCCAGGGTCAGGTCCCGTCGTCATGATCCTTCTTCCTTCCCTGAATGCAAGTACCCCCGCTCGAATTCGAACGGGGGCACATGGCCTTCATGGTGTCAAACACCGTCTGGCGATCTATTCGCCGTATACCTTCACAGTGTACTTCGCCCAGAAGCCGAGAATGCTCTGGCTGTAGTAATCAACGTGGTGAATCTTGGTGATTCCGGCGCTTTTGGCCGCGGTGGCAATGCTGGCATCGCCGGTCGCGATCAAGCCCAGAATCGACGAGCAGGACGCCGTGCCCATCTTCGATGACGCGGAATTGCTGGTCGCCCCAGCCGGCCCTTGAACATCCGTGTAGATTGCTCCCATGACGGGTGCCTGGACCATGGCGCAACCGCCGGCCGTCAACGCGGCCAGACCCAGAAGCCCGATGATCACCAACTTCAAAGACAGTCTCTTCATCCCCTTCTCCTCTCGTGCAGGTTCGTGTTCTCTTCCTGAGCGTTCCGTATCCGTGACAACGGCGTTAAGGCAAGGTTTCTACCAAAGACTGTCAAGATCAAAGACGGGATTGAAACATGATTTCTTTACCCCTCTTGGCACAGACCGTCAGCGAAGCCGACTTGGCCGGCAATGGAGGGCTCAACGGAGACGGGCGTCGGCCATCGAAAGCGCGACGTCATAGGGAGATGCTCCGATCCTCCGGGCACGGCGGTAGATCGACATCAATGTCTCAGCAATTCCGTCAATCTTCTGCGTGGTCTGATCGGCGAATCCCAGATGCCGGCCGGCACCCTCGATCACCCCACCGGCGTTCACCACGAAATCGGGTGCGAGAAGAATGCCGCGACGGTTCAGCACATCGGCCACCGACTCGGACGCCAGGGGATTGTTGGCAGCTCCGATGATGGCTCGGCACTTCAGTCGCGTGCTGGAGGCGATTATCCCCCCCAGGGCGCAGGGTGAGAGGATGTCGCAGGGCACTTCCAGAATACGTTTCGGGAGCACAACCGCCACATCGGGTTTGCCCCGCCACTTGCGGAGCTTTGAAGCATCAATCTCCGTGACGGTCAAGTGAGCATCACCGCGCCACAACCACTCGGCCACTCGTCCACCGATCGCGCCCAATCCCTGGATCGCAAAGCTCCGGCCGGCCGGCGAGGGATCGCTATAGAGGAATGTGAGTGTCGCCTTGATTCCAGCGATAACACCGCGCGCCGTCGCCTCTGCGATGTCTCCGGGACCACTCCCTGACTGCCGTTCGACGACGAACCGGGTCTGACTCCGGACCGCCGCGAGATCGGATTCGGTCGTCCCGACGTCGGGTCCGGTGTAGAATCGGCCTCCGAGTTGTTCGATGGCGCGTCCCAGCGCTTCGTAAGCGGCCTTACGCTTCAGTCCCGGGTGATCGATGATCACGGCCTTCCCCCCGCCTGCGGGAATCCCGGCCAGCGCCGTCTTGCGGCTCATGGCGCGCCCGAGGCGCATGACATCGGCAAGTGCCTCTGATTCCGACTTGTAGGCGATGCGCCGAATGCCTCCGTGCGCGGGACCGAGCTTCGTACTGTGAATACAGATGATCGCCTTGAGTCCGCTTCGTCTTTCCTGGGCGAAGATGACTTCCTCGAACTCGCCATTGTGCATGTCTTGCAGGACTGATAGCGACGGAAGTTTGCGAGTACGTGACTGTGCGGGCATGAGTGACATTCCCTCCTGGAATTCCCAATCTAACGTTGAGAAAGTGAATGCACAATCGGGAGATCGTTGGGCGACGAATCACCGGGACGCCGGGAATTTCGTAGGGGAGGATTGCATACGCCCCGTTGGGGTCACACTACGGACTGGTCCTAGGCTGCGCAGATCGGTAAGGGGATTAGACGGTCTGGGCATTATGGCGCGGAAACGAACACACGCACGCGTGCCACTAACTTAAGGGCGTGTCGAAAAACCCCAGCATCTGGAGGCGAGAGCGCGGACAGGAGTGTCCGCGCCACTGAGAGACAAGAACTTCCAGAACAAAAAGTGGGGCAGACACTCTTGTCTGCCCGGTTTTTCAACAATCCCTTAAGTCAGTGGCACACCGCCTTCGCATCGCGCCGCACCTCGCGCACAGTAACTAATATTCCACCGACACGAGTTCGAGGCCGTGTGCCTCCTCGATCTCTTTGGCGGTGCCGCAGGCGGGACAGATGAAGAGGTGGCCAACCAGGTCATCGGAGGTGACGACCTGCGAGCGGCCACACGAGGCGCATTTGTGCTCCACGGAATAGGAGTCGATTCGCACTTCGGCGCCCTTGAGCGGCGTATTTTCCGCAAGAACTTCCAGGGCGAGGCGGAGCGGATCCTCGGCGAACGTGCTGCCACGCCGCAGGTGAATTGCCTTCACCTGCTGGACACCTTTTCCCGCATTTCACCGGACAGCGTATCAACCAACTGCTTGATGATCGTAAACTCATGCATGAATCTTCTGCCTTTGCCAATCACGAACCTGAAGCACAATGCGATCCACAAGCTGCGGGATCACATCGGCTACAGTGGCGCTAATCTGACCGCCAATCGTTGTCATGTCCATTGCTTCAACGGCGAATACCCTGACCTCACTGGGGAAGTCTACTTCAAGCTGGCGGGCCAATGCAAGGATCTCCGGCAGGCCGGAATAGTGTGGTGAGGGTGATAACACAGGGCCAAGGTCGGTGGAATCGAATTCGCGGATCGTTCCCGGAGTGTGCTGCCCGGTGTGAATGGCATCGATCACGACGGCCCGCTCGTGGCCGGCAAACAACTCAATCAAGGCGATGCCACTCAAGTCGCTTTCGATCACCTCGATGTCCCCATCCAGGAGCGCTCTCAAATGGCGCGCGGTCAGAATCCCGACAGCGTCGTCGGCGATCAGCTCATTGCCAAGTCCAAGTATCAGGATGCTCATCTGCGTTCTGCTGTCAGCGTACCTTGCAAAATGGCGCGGGGAAAGCCCGCCCCATCCGACGAGTTTGGATGCCGCTCGAAAACTTCATCCGTCGCGCCGGATCTCCTTGAGTAACTCGTGATTCTGATTGTAAACAGAGATGATCAACGGCATCTGTCCCGGCAGCGCATGCGTGGCGCAGCCATGGCACGGATCGTAAGCGCGGAATGCCATTTCGACCAGATTCAGAATACCGTCATCGACATTGCCGTTTTTGATCACGCCACGCGCCGCCTTGTCAACGGACATGGCGATGCGCGCGGCATTGTTCTGGGTGGCCACAATCAAGTTGGCCTTGGTGATGACGCCGCGGTCGTCCGTCTCGTAATGATGGAACAGTGTGCCGCGTGGCGCTTCGACCACGCCGACACCCTCATGCGGGATTTCTGTCGGAATGGTCCGGACATTGGGATTGATGATGTCGGGATCATTGGCCAGTTCGCGCATTCGTTCGGCCGCGTAGAGCAGTTCAATCAGCCTCGCCCAGTGATTGGCCGGCGTGTGATGAACCGGCTTGCCGCCAAGCGTGGAGAAGAACTGCTCGTATGCTTTCTGTGCCAGCGGAGTTGCCATCCCGTCGGCCGCATTGAGGCGCGCGAGCGGCGCAACACAGTAGACCCCACTGTGCGGGCCATCGGCGAATCCATTCCACCCGACATCTTTCAGATAGCAGAATTTGATGTAGCTCCATGGTTCGACGTGCTCGGCGACGTGCTTCAGGTAATCCTGCGCCTTGAACTTCATGTATTCGCCGCCGCCGGGAGAGGTCACGCGGATATCGCCGTCATAGAAGTTGACTTTGTTCTGCGCGTCGACCACTCCCATGTAGTAGGTCTTGTGCGTGTAGGCATCGGAGAGGATGGACTCGACGTACTTGGGGTTCTTCAGGACGACATCGTTGAAGATGCCCAGCGCGAACTGGCCGAATTTGACCGCATGCTCGGCGGCGCTGATGAACTTCTCCTGATCCGCCGAATTCAGCGCCTTGGCCACGCCGCCCGGCAGTCCGAAGACCGGATGGATGGGCTTGCCGCTCGCGAGCGTCATGAGCGCACGCAGTTCCTTGCGCAAGCCAATAACCTCCTTGCCGATTTCAAGGCCGACCTTGCCGAGCACACCGAGGATATTTCGTTCGGCTTTCGGTGCACCAGGGCCGACGACGAAGTCCGGTCCGCCAAGGAAGAAGAAATGCAGGGCATGATCTTCAACGTAAAAGACGCTGTAGACAAGTTCGCGGATCTTCCTCCCGGCCGGCGGCGGCTCCACTTTGTACAAATCGTCCAGGGCCTTGGTGGAGGCCATGTGATGCGCGGTTGGGCAGACACCGCAAATGCGCGAGGTGATCTGCGGCATATCCTCCGCGGGGCGCCCTTCGGCGAATTTCTCAAATCCCCGCAATTCCGGAACTTGCAGATACGCCCGCTCGACTTCCCCGTGATCATCGAGGAAAATGTCGATCTTGCCGTGGCCTTCAAGGCGTGTGATGGGATCGATTGAAATTGTGCGGCCCATATTTAGTGCCATCCGTTTCCGTCGTGCCGGTTCCGTTTGAACAGAATCGACGTGGGCAGGCTGTAACGATAAAAGGTGCCGATCGGATCCACGATCTTGTCCAATACTCCTGCGATCTTCGATTCCTCCGTTGCGTCGGCAATCGACGCCACCGCCGACAGCGCCTTGGCACCAAAATCCCGCACCCGGCCCGTCGGCCCGAGACAACCGGTGCAGGGCATGTTCCCGTCGATGCAGGCGGCATCGCAGCCACTGCGGGTCACGGGACCCATGCACAGCAGCCCCTGCTCGAGCAGACACTTGGCGGGGTCAATTTGGATCTCATGCGGGCGTTTGAAGGCGCTCACGAGAAGCCTTTCCGGCTTGCTGTCCTTCCTGGGGCAATCCGTGCACAAGGCCACATCGGGAGCCAGGACCGATCCTTTGGGTGGCATCGCGCCCTGCAGAATCGCGGTCACAGCGTCCTTGATCAATTTCACCGGTGGCGGACAGCCAGGGAGGTAGTAGTCCACCGGGATCATCTGGTCGAGAGAGCTCACGGTGTCATGCAGCGCCGGCAAGGTGAGGCTGCCCTGCGACACTTCACACCGCTCCTGCGGCAGGATACAATCAGGATTGGCGACACTGGGAACTTCCTGATAGACCCGCCGCAGGAGGGTTTCACGATCGGTCATGTTGGCCAGCCCCGGAATACCGCCCATGTGTGAGCAGCTTCCGAACGCAATGATGAGTTGCGATTTGAGCCGCATGAGCCGCGCCATCTCTTCTTGCTCCGAAGTCCGGACCGCACCGTTGACGAAACACACCGCCATTTCCCCGTCGGCCATTGCCGCCACGTCGGCCCGCTTGAAATCGAGCGCCACGGGCCAAAAGGCGATGTCCACTGCCTCCACAACTCTAAGGACGTCCTCCGCCAGATCGACCACCGCTTCCTCACAACCACCGCAAGAAGCACACCAGTAGAAACCGACCTTTGGCTTGCTCATCACACGCCTCCGACGGCTGCCGCGGCAGTCACCGCGCGCGCGTGCGTCGCGACCACCTGCGGGGATGGTTTGGCATCCAGATGCAGCGGCCCCAGTGCCCTGACCTTGGCAACCATATCATTGACGACCGTGCGCACTTTATCTCCCTCGGAGGCGGAGATCCATTCGAGGCGGAATCGATCGTTTTCGATTCCCATCTCCCTTAATACGGTTCGCAAAAGGTGCGCGCGGCGCAGTGCTTTGTAGTTGCCCTCCTGGTAATGGCAATCGCCGGGATGGCACCCGCCGATCAGAACACCATCCGCCCCCTTGGCGAAGGCATCGAGGACGAATTGGGGATCGACCCGGCCGGAACACATCAGCCGGACAACCCGGATATTCGGCGCGTATTTCAGCCGTGACGTCCCCGCGAGGTCTGCCGCGAGGTACGTGCACCAGTTGCAGAAGAAGGCGACGATCTTCGGTTCAAATTGGTCAGGCATAGGCCAGGACTCCCTCGATTTCATCAAAGACTTCCACGTCCTCAAACAGGTTTTGCACGATTGAACCAGACGGGCACGCGGCGACACAGGTGCCGCAGCCCTTGCACAAGACCTCGTTAATGGCCGCTTTCTTTTTCTCCGCTACGAACGAGATCGCCGAGTAGGGACACATCGGGATGCACGTCTTGCAGCCCGAACAGAACTCCTCTTCGATAAACGCCGTGTTCGGCTCGAGTTCAACGGCGCCGGCGTCGATCAGGGCGAGTGCCTCGGCCGCCGCCGCTCCAGCCTGCGCGACGGTATCCGGGATGTCCTTGGGTCCCTGGCAGCAGCCCGCCAGGAAGACACCATCGGTGAACGTGCTCACCGGCGCCAGCTTGGGATGCCGTTCGAGGAAGAACCCCTCGGTCGAACAGGAGATGTTGAAGCGGCGCCGCACATCCTGCGCATCGGGCTGAGCTTCCAACCCAACGGCCAGGACGACCATGTCGACTGGAATCTGACGGACCATGCTCATGAGCGTGTCTTCCACCCGCATCGTGAGTTGGTTTGTCCCCTCGGTCGGAAAGACATCGGCCACTTTGCCGCGAATGAAGTGCGTTCCCTCCTCGGAGACTCTATTGTAGAATTCCTCGAATCCTTTACCCGGTGCGCGGATATCGATGTAACAATTGTATACCTCTGCGTCGGTCTTCTCTTTGATCAGATGCGCGAGCTTGAGCGAATACATGCAGCAGACACGCGAGCAGTACTTGTTCGTGTTTTCATCGCGGCTGCCGACACAGTGAATGATCCCCACGGATTTTGGCTTGGTGCCATCCCTCAGAAGGACCTCCCCCGCCGTCGGGCCGGAGGCGTTGACCAAACGCTCCAGTTCCAAAGCGGTGTAGACATTCGGGTAGATCCCGTACCCGTAGTAAGGAATGCGCCCGGCATCGAAGACGTCGAACCCGGTGGCCAGGATGATCGTCCCGACGTCGATTTCCTCGAAGCGTTCCTGCTGTTTGAAATCGATCGCCTGGCGCTCGGCGCATGCCTCCACGCACGTCTTCTTGCAGGTACCACTCTTGAACTCGATACAGGATTCGGGATCGATCAGCACCAGTTGCGGTACAGCCTGCGGGAACGGGATATAGATCGGGCGGCGTGTGCCCAGCCCCATGTTGAACTCATCGAGCACCTTGGCCTGTTTGTAGACACACGCCTCGATACACTCAAGACAGCCGACGCAAACGTCCTCGCGGATGTAACGCGGTTTGCGCTTCACGCTGACTTTGTAGTTGCCAACGTATCCTTCGACCTTATCGACTTCGGAGAGCGTCCAGAGTGTGATGTTCGGATGCGTCTTGACCGCCGTCATCTTCGGCGTGAGAATGCAGGCGGCGCAGTCGAGTGTCGGGAATGTCTTGTCGAACTGCGCCATGTGGCCACCGATGGTCGGCTCGCGTTCGACCAGGTACACATGCTTGCCGGCGTTGGCCATCGTCAGTGCCGCGTGAATGCCGGCAATGCCGCCGCCGACAATCAGCGCGTCGGGATTGATCGAAACCTGGCGCCGTTCGAGCGGCTTGTGGTGCTTGACCCGCCGGACCGCGGCGCGCACCAAATCCTTGCCCTTTTCGGTGGCGGCCACTTTGTCGGTGTGCACCCAGGAGTCATGCTCCCGCAGATTGACCATGTGGAAGAAGAACGGATTGAGGCCGCCTTCTTCGGTCGCATGCCGGAAGGTCTTTTCATGCAGGCATGGCGAGCAAGCCGCTACGACGATCCGGGTGAGCTGCTGCTCGGCGATATCCTTCTTGATCAACTCCTGCCCAGGGTCGGAGCACATATACTTGTAATCGCGCGCCAGAACAACGCCGGGAAGTGTCGCCGCAAACTCGGCCAGCGCGTGGACGTCGATGGTCCCGGCGATATTCGTGCCACAGTGGCAGACATAGACACCGATGCGGACGCCGCAGCCATTGCCGCTGATTAGGTCGGGCATTCAACTCGCTCCTTGTCTGGCCGGCAGGATTGCTCCACCAGTTCCACCAGATCCTTCACCACAAGCTTGTCTTCCAGTCCTGTCGTCTTGAGGGCATCCTGGAACATCACCAGGTCCTTGGGGCAGCTCACGACGAGTGTCCCCACACCCGGCAGACTGGCGGCTTCACGCACCCGGCTCTCCGCCGGCCGCTCCTTGCTGCAGGGGACATCCTCCATCCAGATTCGTCCGCCGCCCGCCCCGCAGCAGTACGAATCCGCGCGGTTGCGTGGCATTTCAACCATCTCGACACCGATCCGATTGAGGATTCGCCGCGGCGCATCGTAAACCCCGTTGTAGCGTCCCAGATAACACGGATCGTGATAGGTCGCCTTGATGCCCAGTTGTTTCCCGACCACGAGTCTTCCGTCATCGATGAGCTGATCCACCAATTGCGTGTAGTGCTGAACATGCCCGTTCGACTCGCCATACTCGTTCTTGAGTGCCTGAAAACTGTGCGGATCGGTGGTTACAATCCGGTCGAAAGACGATTTGTCGAATGCGTGCCGGTTCTTTTCCCGCAACATGTCGAAGAGGCCTTCTTCGCCAACCCGGCGCACGTCATTGCCCGAATTGTTCTCGCCATCGTAGAGGATTCCGAAATCCAGATTGGCGTCGTGGAAGAGGCGCGCCGTAGCTTGCACGACTGGTTGGAGGCGCGCGTCGAAGGAAGCGTAGTCACCCACGAACCACAGATACTCCACTTTCTCCTTGCGGGCATCCTTTGGCTTGAACACCAGATTTTGGGTCCATTTGGCGCGGGTGCGCGGTGAAGCGCCAAACGAATTTCCGTAGCGGGTAAGATTCACCAGTGTGCTCTGCAGATGCCCATCGACCGTGCCCTGGGAAATCAGGAATCGCCGCATCTCCACGATGATCGGGATGTGCTCATTGGCGACTGGGCAGCGGTCCATGCACGCCAGGCAGGTCCGGCAGCCCCAGATTTCCTCCTGCTGCACCTGATTCCCGATGACGCCATCGCCGTCGCGCACCAGCGACGGAGAGCGAACCAGCTCTTTGAAGTGGTGCATCAGGACTTTCGGTGACAGAGGCTCGCCGCTTTGGAATGCCGGGCAGCCGCGTTCACACCGGCCGCACTCGGCGCAAGCCAATCCGCTGAACAACTGGCGCCAGGTGAAATCATCACGGAAGGACGCGCCCTCCGATGGTGGCGGAATCCCACCCGGCTTGAGCGCGCCGAACAATACGCCAAACGGCGATGCCAGGAGATGCAGGTGCTTGGAGTACGGAAGATACGCCAGGAATCCGAGCACCGTGGCCATGTGCACCCACCACAGCGCCTGGGCCAGTTGCGGTGACCCCTCTTTTGTTGCCTGCCCCAGCAGCGAGGTCAGCAGGACGATTGCGATCAGGCTCAAAATGAGCGTGGCATCGCCCGATTTTTCCAGACCAGCCGGTGGGAAGATGTAGCGGCGCACCGCCGCAACCACTAACGCCGCCACACCCAGGATGCCCATGACCGTGAGCGCCGCCGCCATCCACGACACGTCATCGGCGTACGGTATCGGGAGGAATGGCATCAATCCGCGGATCAGATTCCAAAAGAAGCTGACCGCGAAGACCACGAACGCCCAGAAGATCAGAAAGTGTGCAACACCAATAACCGGCTCGCGCAGAAGTTTGCGCTGGGCCAGTACGTCTAATCCGAAAGCGCCAAGCCGCCGCGGAATTCGATCCCAACGCGGCTCGTTTCTGGCTTCAATCAGAGTCTGGATGTACCGCCAGACACGGCGGCCGAACAGAAAGAAACTCACCAGGGCGAAAAGCCACAAGTAGGCGAAACCCGGCAGTCCAAAGTACTCTGCAGTCGCGGGGTCGTGCATGACGCGTTATCCTCTCAGAGCTAACACTGTCTCCTTCAGCGTGGGGATCATGTCCATGGCGTCGGCCACCACTCCGTAATGAGCAATGTTGAAGATCGGGGCGTCGGGATCGGAGTTGACCGCGACGATCAGCGGCGCGTCTTTCATCCCCTCCAGATGTTCCGGCGCGCCGCTGATACCCAAGGCGAGGTACAATTTGGGTTTTACGTTGAGACCCGACTTCCCCACCTGTCGCGATAGCGGCAACCATCCCTGATCGATGACCGGACGCGAGCCACACACGGCTCCCCCGAGTGAGGCGGCCAGTTCCTCGGCCAGTGCCACATTTTCCTGCGATTGAATTCCCCGCCCGACCGCCACCAGCACGTCCTGTTGCGTGATGTCCACATCACTGGCATCCGGCTCGATATAAGACCGGAGTTTGACCGATGGCTGATCAGCGAATGTCACTGCCTGCGTTTCCACCGGCGGATTTCGGTCGCTTCTCCCCTTGTCGGGAGGGCGCGATCCCGGCCAGAGCCCAATGACCGTCAGATCACCTCTCGGCGTGACCGTCGCTTCGATCTTGCCGCCATAGAGCACGCAGTCTGCCACGAGTTGGCCATCGACTGCGCGCAGGTCCTTGCAGAAGTTGACCACCGGCGCGCCAACCTGCTCGCCGAGCAGTGTGCCGGTCCCAAGGCTGACGTTGGTCAGCGGGACGATGACGGCGCGCGGCTTCTGTTGGCGAACGAGTTGCGCGAGTGCGCTGGCCTGTGCCGAGGCCCCGGGATCGGCCAGTTCTGTGTGGTCGACACAGATGACGGAGTCCGCCATGCCGAGCGAGGTGCTCAGACTCTGGACATCGTGTCCCAGAAGCACGGCCTGAAGCTTGACGCCCAACCCGTCGGCAACTTCCCGTCCCAGTGCGAGCGATTCGAACGTGATCTCCGAGAGTTTCCCGCGCCATTGCTCCGCGACAATCCAGATATTCCCAGACATATCAAATCCTCCTCAGAGCAAACCGCGCTCGGTGAAGATGCCGGCGAGCTTCTTCGAAACGTCCTCTGGCTCGCCGTCGAGCATTTGGGCGTGGCCCGAGACAACCGGCTTCCGCATGTGCGAGACGTCCAACAACGGCTGCCCGCCGTCCGCCATTGTGGGCACACCGATGGACTCAATCTTGCTGGTCTTCATCGCCGCCCGCACTTTTGCCACCGGCACGTACCGTGGCGGCTTTTCGGCCGCCTGGATCCCCAGCACCGCAGGCAGGGGGACATCAAATTCGCCCCGCACACCTCCGGCAAACTCGCGGATCGCCGTGACCGACTTGCCCGAGTCATCCGGGGTTACCTTGGTGACGATGGCGAGATAGGGCAATCCCAGACGGTGTGAAAGTATCGGCGCGACCAACGCATCGAGATCGTCGATGGCCTGCACCCCCGTCAGCACCATGTCGAACGGCTGCAGGTCCTTTTCGGTGCGGATGATTTCGGCGAACATCCCGGCGGCGGCGCGTGTCGTCACTCCCCCAT
>JACRMA010000083.1:0-27383 GCA_016235085.1 Candidatus Zixiibacteriota bacterium | reverse complement strand
CCCCATCACCGCCTTCGATCTTCAGCACCCGATCGGCGCCCTTGGCGACGGCGGAAAAGAGCACGTCATCCACGTCGGGAGCATCGAGCGCCAAAACCGTGACCTTGCCGCCCTTGCGCTCTTTGAGAATCAGCGCCTGTTCCAGCGCATGATCGTCGGACTCATTGACAATCATGCGCAAGTACTCCGTATCGAGCGTCCGGCCGTCGGGGGCGATCTCCAGCTCTTCCACGACGTCGGGTACCATTCGCAACAAGACGAGGATGTTCATATGATCATACCTCCATCGCTTCGGCCAGCAATTCGGTCACATCGCGGACCGCGATCTTCGCGTCGCAGCCCAGGACCTTGAATGCGTCTTCAAAGCGGGATAATTCGTACGGGCACGACACGGCCAGCACGTCTGCTCCGGTGGCGGCGGCTTCCCGTGCCCGCCGCTCGGAGAGCCGCTCGTACCCTTTCGCTTTGTAGTAGGTATCCAGCCACATGCCGCCACCGCCGCCGCCGCAGCAGATGGCGCTGATGCGATTGTGGGGCATCTCCACGAGCTTCACGCCGGGGATGGCGCTTAACAGAGCGCGCGGTTCCTCGTAGAATCCGTTGTGACGTCCCAGCGCGCAGGCATCGTGATACGTGACCTTGTAATTCAGTTTCTTTCGCAGGAGCGGCCGCAGTGAATCCAGTTGCTGAGCCAGGAAAGGCGTGGTGTGCTCGACCGGATAATTGAAGCCGGCGCTTGCGTATTGGTGTTTGAACGCGTCGTAGGCGTGGGCGCCGGAGGTCACGATTCGTTTGAACTGGTACTTTTGGAAGACGGCCATGTTGTAATCCATGAGCGTGTCGAAAAGCCCTGTTTCGCCCAGCAGGCGGGCGCCTTCGCCGGAACATTTTTCTTCATTGCCCAGGATGGCGAAATCGATTCCCAGGGAATCGAAGATGCGCGCGGTGGCGCGGCTGACATCCTGGCCGCGCTGGTAGTAGGAGTTGTGGCATTCCACAAACCAGAGCACGTCGGTCGGGGTCGGGTCCTCTGAGAGGACCCGGATGGGAACCTCGGCTGACTTCGTCCAAGCGGCCCGCTTTCGCGCCGATTCGGCCATGGGATTCCCGTAGCGAAGCGTGTTGCCGAGGGCCTTCTGCAGTTCGGCCGGAAGTTCGGGGAGCCGGGCGAAGACCTGTTCTTTGACCAAAGGCAAGAGTACTTCAGTCAGTTGGATGCCACGGGGACATTTGGCCATGCAGGCATAGCACGCCACGCACGCCAGCAGGCTCTCGCTTTCGAAAACCTTTTCCAGCATTCCGGCGCGCATCATGGCGATGATGCGCCGGGGCGGGTAATCCATGACATCGCCATAAGGACAGGTGCCGGCGCACATGCCGCACTGCATGCATGTCCACACTTCCCGTCCTTCGGGGAAATCACGCAACGTTTCCAGCGTCATTTCCGGCGCAGAAACAGGCGCAGTTTCGGTGAGGGAACTCGTCATGCGGGACCTCCGGAGAAATCACAAGCGGGGTGGTCGCCGGGCCGGCATTTTTCGGGGTGGGTCCGCCCTGGGGGCGCGAGACCCACCCGCTTACCGACGCCTCAGTCGGCACACCCGCTACAGGCCGCCTGGCCTGCGCTCGCGCGGTCTTCCGCGCATTGGTGCCCGGTCGCCAAGTGTTGCGGGCCGAGCTCCCACACACTATCTACGACGCGACGTCCCAATGCAAACGTAATTTTGTTCAATTTGTCACAAGCTTCTGACGGTCGACCTGACGCAAATCTGCTGCCAACCCCGGGCGCAGGCCGGTCAACTTCTCGTAGGTAAATCTGGGAACTGCGAACGACCAGAAGCATGCCGGACGGGACCCGCTCTCGCGACAATCAATTCGGCGATATCTCGAAGTAGGATAAGTAGATTGCACTATATTTCACACCCCCCCCCCCCCCCGCTCCCATCCAGTCCGAATGGGGGGCGGAGCAAACTCGACGCGGCACAACTGCCCCCATGATCTTACAGCGGGCCCCGACGTTCTCAGAGCGCCTACCGCCCGTGTGGGCCGTCGGCACAGTACTTCAGCGTAACGAATCGATAGCCGAGCCCGTTGAGCCACGAAGCTCCAGTGACGAGGGCGTTCCCTTCGGGGTCGACGGCCACTCCCCGGGCCTGGTCACGCGAATCGGACGGTCCGTTGTATCGCGTCTCCCACACCAGGCCTCCAACGGAGTCGTACTTCAGGGTCAGGTAGTCGAAGTCCGTTGTCGCATCGCGGCTGAATCCCGCCACAAACACGTTGCCGGAAGCGTCGACCGCCATCCCGCCGACACGGTCCGGCGAGTGTCCGGTTGCGCTATATGTCCGATGCCAGTCCCGGCGCCCGTCCCAAGTGTACTTGAGCAGGACAATATCGCAGTCCGGTCCCGAACCATGACTGCAGCCGGTCACATAGACTTCTCCCGCTTCGCCGATTTCAATCTGCCTCGGGACCGCCCGGACATCCTTTTCGGGGTGGAAGCGCTCCTTCCACAACAGATCTCCATAGCGGTTGTACTGGATCGTAAGGAACTGGCTTACGCCGTGGTTTCGGCATTCGCCGGCGACAACGACCCGGCCGAACGTATCGACTTTCAGGGCGGTGGCCATGCTCGCACGGCTCGTCGCATCAAACAGGTTATCCCAAAGCAGTTTGCCGGCAGCGGAGTACTTCATCACAAAACAGTCGGTGTCCCCCACCGATGTCTCATGCAAACCGATCACATAGACCGCCCCGGCGGCATCTGTCTGTACCGCCTGGATGTGCGTGGGGCCAAAATCAGGCCAGTTACGCCAGTCCTCGGCGATAAGATCCCCTGATGGATCGAACGTCAGAACACAGTATCCGTGATGGGTACTGCCGAAGGAGTTGGCGCCCGTGATGCAGATGTTGCCGGACTGGCTGATGGCCAGGCTCGTCGCGTCACCGCTGAATCCCGCAGCGCCGTCGTATTTGCGCTCCCACAGCAGAATACCATTCGGGTCGTATTTCAGCAGAACCTGATCAAATGCCGATCCATTCCAGGTTCGTCCGGTGATGTACGCGCTTCCGGCTCGGTCGGTCACGATGGCATCGGGCAGGCTGCCGCCACGTCCGAAGCCATCGTAGTGATTCATCCAGGCGGTCTCGATTTGGGCCGAGCTGCCGGCGGGAATAGCAATACTGCCCAGGCCAATCCCGACTCCCCAAACGAGCGCCCACAGGCGTCGCACGACCCCTCCTTTGACCATCACCCACCCCAGAAGATCCGGTCTTTGTCTGTCCAACTGTTGTACGAGATTGTGATGGATAGCGCTAACTTATTCTGCGCACAGGAGGATTTCCCACCATGGCAATGCCCCGAATTATCATTTACGGGGCATGATGTAATACAACATGCTTTGTGAACGTATTCTCAAGCAATGGGCAACGGTGCGACCTGGAAATCGTCCAAAGCCCGCGCTTGTCCATACCGCCGGTTGGCAGTCAGCATTCATCCTGCGCATCGGCTCGCGCTGTCACCCTGAACGAGCGAAGCGAGTGAAGGGTCTGCTGTCCGCTCCCATGCCCGAGGCAATCACTACAGATGCTTCGCTCCCTTCGGTCGCTCAGCATGACCGCCATCGACTTGTGCCGGCGGACAATGCGCATGAGCAGTCGCCCAGCATGACTGCCGTTGACTTGTAATGCCAAGTCTGTGACAATTCTGGGCCATCCCCCCCACTTGCTGGTCGACAGCGTCAGCCGCCATGGAGTTTCTTTCAAGCCAGACAGTGCCAAGGAGCCCATGATTAACCTCGTAGACAAAAAGGAGCATTAACGATGCCAACCTCGGAAAATCTCAAGGCGGCGTTTGCAGGCGAAAGCCAGGCCAACCGGAAATACCTGGCCTACGCCAAGAAGGCCGACAATGAAGGGTTCGCTCAAGTTGCGAAACTGTTTCGTGCCATCGCGGCGGCCGAGACCGTCCACGCGCATTCCCACTTCCGCGTCATGGGAGGAGTAAAGACTACGATTGCCAATCTCGAGGATGCCATCGCCGGCGAGGCGTACGAATTCCAGACGATGTACCCCGAATTTGTGGCCACCGGTGAAAAAGAGCAAAACTCGGCGGCGGTGTCGTCATTCAAACATGCCCTTGCGGTGGAACGAATCCATCACGAGCTTTATTCCAAGGCACTGGCGTCGGTCAAAGCGGGAGCGGACTTGACCGGCCAGCGTATCTATGTTTGCGAAGTGTGCGGCCATACAGTGATCGGCGACGCCCCCGACAAGTGCCCGGTGTGCGGCGCCTCCAAAGCCAAGTTCAACGAGATCGCATGAGAAACAGAACTTTGCGTGAAACGCCAGCAAGTCTGAAAATCACCAGTGCTTTATGGACGGCACTGGCGCTGCTGGTGATCGCCCCCGGCACTGTGAGTGCCGTCATAGAATCGGATCTGCCAGTGGAGGTATTCGTACGGACCCCGCCCACCCCGGTGAAGGCGAATGGAGCGGTTGTCCTGTCGTACGAGTTGCACGTGACGAACTTCCGGGCAATGGATCTTTCGCTCGAACATGTGCTGGTCTACGACGTGGCCGACTCGGTGAAACCGATTGCCCGGTATCCGGATGACGGCCCCATCGCCAAAGTCTGGCATCCGGGTGCGCCGCCGGCGGAGACCGAAGATCCCCGCATTGTCCACGGCGGGCAGCGGATTGTGATCCTGTTCTGGCTGCAAGTGCCGCAGGGACGGGATGTGCCGCGTACGCTGACGCATCGTTTGATCTTCACGATCGCCGAGCCGAAAGGCGGGCGCGTCGCACGGATGGTGGAAGGCGGGATTACGCCCGTGGTCGACCGGGACCTTGTCCCCTACGCCTGGCCGATTCATAGCGGCCAATGGCTGGAGGCCAACGGGCCGAGCGTCAATAGCGATCACCGCCGGGCCATGCATGCGCTCGATGGCCGCACTTTTGTCGCGCAACGACTCGCGCTCGACCTGATGAAGGTGGGAGATGACGGGCGGCTCTGGCACACCGACCCGGCCAAAAACGAGAATTGGTACGGTTACGGGCAGGAGGTGCTCGCTGTCGACGACGGCGAAGTGGTCCAAATCTGCGACAGCATTCAGGAGAATACGCCCTTATCCCCCACTCGCGCGGTGCGAATGACGCGGGCGAACATCTGCGGCAATTTCGTCGTGCTCAAATTGCGCGAGGGGGAATTCGTCCTCTTGGGCCATCTCAAACCCGGTGAAATCACTGTCAAGCAGGGCCAGAGGGTGAAGAAGGGCGACGTGCTCGGCTACATCGGCAACTCGGGAAATTCTGATGCCCCGCACCTGCACATCCACGCCATCGATGGCCCGGCGCCTTTAGCATCCGAAGGTATTCCCTATGTCTTCACCGAATTCACCGTCCTCTCCTCCGTAAAACCAGAGGACTTGGACGGCGTGCTCGCGAGCGGACGCCTCCCTGTCAGCGATGGGAAGACTCTCGAAGTCGTGCACAAGCGGGAAATCCCATCAGGCGATGAAGTGATCCGGATCCCCTGACGCGCTCCGCGGCAGCAGCCATCGGCCGCAGACCATCCTTCTCTTGGGAGCTGTATCAATGGCCCCCGGGAAGTGCGGTTGATCGAAACAACGTGCAATTGCGCTTTATTCCGCCCGAGCGGATGCTTTTCTTCCCCCATCGTGGCCCCGAAACTTGAACCAATCGCAGGAGTGTGAACGTTGACACCTTCCACCTCAAACGGCAACCGAGCACCCAAGTGGGACATCGATTCGATTTTCTCCGGCGGATCGGAATCGAAGCAGTACAAGGAGTTCTGCGCGCAGATCGAGACCGATCTCGGCGCGGCGCAATCGAAGGCTCCGGGACTGCCGGGTGAACTGAACGATGCCGGTCGGCGCACCTGGGCAGCGTGGATTCTCGAACTCCAGGGAATCTCGGAACGGATACACCTGGCCTCGATGTTTGCCCTGTGCCTGGTGAGCCAGAATGTGGACGACGCCGGCGCGACAGCGTGGGTGTCGCACACGACCGAGCTTAAATCGAAACTTGATATCATAAAGGCCACACTCGAGTCGTTTGCCAAATCCCAGAGCGACGCCGATTGGGACCGCCTGATGTCCGCCGACGGGATCGCTTCGATTCGTTTCTATCTCGACGAGATGCGGCGCATCGCCCGCATCAAAATGTCGGAAACTCAGGAGAAGCTGGCTCTGGAGCTGGCCGTCAATGGTTATCACGCCTGGAACACGCTTTACGAAAAGATGGCCGGAGACCTTCGGGTCGAAGTCGATGAAAACGGCGCGAAGAAACGCATCTCACTTGGCCAAAACTCGGCGCGATTGTCCAGCCCGGATCGGGCTGTTCGCCACGACGCCTTTACGAAGATGGAGGAGGCGTGGGAATCGCGCGCCGAACTTGCCGCGATGACGCTCAACGCCCAGGGCGGATTCCGGCTCTCGCTCTATCGCAACCGGAATTGGGAATCCCCCCTCGATGAACCGCTGATCATCTGCCGCATGAAACGTGAATCGCTCGACGCCATGTGGCACGCCATCGAGACCGGCGGACGCAAGATCGCCGACTATGTCGCCGCCAAGAAACGGTTCCTGGGGATCGACCGTTTCTGCTGGTACGATCAGGATGCACCGGTGGGGACAATCGAGAAGTCCTTTACCTTCGCCGAAGCCGGCGACTTCGTGGTGGAGCACCTGGGCAGTTTCTCGAAGGAGATGGGCGACTTCACCCGGATGGCCATCGACAAGAAATGGGTCGAAGCCGAGAACCGGGCGGGCAAACGTGCTGGAGCGTGGTGCTCGCGCGTGCCGATCCGCAAAGAGACGCGCGTATTCATGACGTTCTCCGAAAACTACGACAGCCTCTCAACTCTGGCACATGAACTCGGCCATGCCTACCACGGCTTCGTTTTGCGCGATGAACCTGCATACGCCCAACGGTATCCGATGACCCTGGCCGAAACGGCATCGATCTTCAATGAGCTACGTGTAACCGATGCGGCTCTGGCCACAGCCGCGAAGCGTGAGGAGAAGCTGGCGTTGCTCGATCAGAAGCTGCAGTCGGCGTTCGTCTTCTTTTCGAACATTCGCGCGCGATTCATTTTCGATTGCCGGTTTTACGCGGAACGGAAGAAGGGGATCGTGGGGCGGGCGCAACTGGATGCGCTGATGACCGAGGCGCAAAAGGAAGCGTTCTACGGCCTTCTGGACCCCAGCGACGGCTACCACCCGCTGTTCTGGGCATCGAAGCTGCACTTCTTCATCACCGACACGCCCTTCTACAATTTCCCTTACACATTCGGATTTCTCTTCGCCAAGGGCGTGTACGACCGCGCCCTCAAGGAGGGGCCGTCGTTCGCGAAGAGTTATCGCGCGCTTCTGTCTGATACCGGCCGCATGACCACCGATGAAGTGGCGCAGAAACATCTCGGAGTCGATCTGTCGAAGAATGATTTTTGGGATGCGGCAGTGGCGCGCACGATGGCCGACGTGGATGAGTTTGTGGCGTTGTGTCGGAAGTAACGGGTTGGCAATGAGATTCGAAAGATCGTCCCGCCGGGAGGGCGAGGCTCCTGCCGAGCCTTGCGTCCGCGCGGGAAAGAGGCTCGGCAGGAGCCTCGCCCTCCCTCCTATTTTCTTCTCCACGGATGACTGAGTACGATATCGCGATCGTCGGTGCCGGAGCGGCCGGAATGGCGGCGGCAATTGCCGCAGGAGAGGCCGCATCTGGATCGCGACTGCGAATCGTGATCATCGAAGGTGCCCGCAAGCCGGGCGCCAAGATTCTGGTGAGCGGCGGCGGGCGATGCAATGTGACCAATCAAGTGGTATCCCCGAAAGACTTCTGGGGCGGACCGCGTCCAACGATTCGAAAAGTACTCGGTGCGTTCGACGTTCACCACACGATCGAATGGTTCAGGCAACTCGGCGTGCGGCTCAAGCTTGAGCCCGATGGCAAGTACTTCCCGGTGACCGACAATGCGCAAACAGTGCTGGATGCGCGATTGGAACGAGTCGCGACACTGGGAATCCAACTGCTTCCCAGCACGCGCGTGACGCGCCTGACACCCCGATCTGACCACTTTGAGATAGGTTTGTCGCAGGGCAGCCCAATCAGCGCACGCCGCGTGATCATCGCTACCGGCGGACTGGCGCTCCCGAAGTCCGGGAGTGATGGCGCCGGTATGTCAATGTTGCAGCGCCTCGGACACACGGTCGTCCCCACAACGCCGGCACTGGCGCCGCTCATTCTCGGCAAGAGTCCGGACCTCGGAGGACGGTTCTCAGAGTTTTCGGGCGCATCGATGGAGGTGCGACTGCGGCTCAGGCGCAACCGTCGAGTGATTGCCGAGTTGACGGGTGCGCTTTTGTTCACGCATTTCGGCGTGAGCGGTCCGGTCGCCATGAATCTCTCCCGCCACTGGCTTCGTGCAAGGCTTGCAGACGAGCGGGCCGCGTTGCAGGTGACCATGGGATCGCCAGCGCTCTCATCGACCGAAGCGGCGGATCACTGGCTGATCCAACAAGCTGCGAAGCATCCCAGGCAGCATCTCGCGACAATCCTCGCGACTTTGTTTCCTGACCGATTCGCGAAAGCACTGGCGGCTGAATTGGGCGACGCGCGCACCCTCGCCCATCTGACTCGCGAGGAACGACTGAGATTGGCGGGAATGCTGTCGGACCTGCCCCTGCCGGTTACAGGGACGCGTGATTACTCACACGCAGAAGCGACCGCGGGTGGGGTCGATCTTCATGAGATCGATCCGCGCAGAATGCAGTCGCGCAAGATTCCCGGGCTCTATTTGTGCGGCGAGATTCTGGACGTCGATGGGCGCATCGGCGGTTTCAATTTCCAGTGGGCGTGGTCGAGCGGGCATGTCGCGGGCTGGGCCGCAGTGGAACGGGATTAGTGTGGACGAAGTGGATTGAACTAGGGAGCTGGCAGGAGAGTGTTGAAATTCGTAAAGAGCGGGTGACCGGGGAAGTAGTGCTCGAGCTCCCGGTAGTTGACGTCAATCAGATTTCCCTCGGGGACAATAATCCGATCCAAGTATCCCGCCAATACGGCTTTGAGATCAGACTTCAGGTCCTCAAAGTCATTCGACAGTTCGAAGGACGGTGTCGGGAAATCGCTGCCGAACAGCACGTATTCTTTTGGAAGTGCCGCGATATCCTTAAAGAACTTCCTGCGAAACGGCGTGCAACAAGCCGAGATGTCGGTATAACACTTGCCGGAACGGCCCTCCGATGCGTTTTCCGCCAGGTAGTGCCTCACAGTCTTGAAATCGGAGTGTTCGAGCAAGTTCCCGAACAAACCAGTTGAGAAGTACGGCAGTCCGCAGTGGGCAAAGATGATCGTCGCACCCTCGCCGAGTGCGGCGCGGATATTATCGTGAATGAGCTCCAGCCTCGGTGTGCGCCAGCGTTTCTTGCCCCGCCACCAATTCCAGAATTTGTCCCACCCAGTCCAGGTTAGAAAGTCATATGACGTCGTCGAGGGATCGGAGGAGATGATGGCGTACTCCGGCCCCACATGCAAGAGCAGCGGCAGCGGCTTCCCCCCGGGACCGGCGGTGGCCAGATCAATCATGGCACGCCGGACCTCGGGCCGGGAGAGATCAATCTGCTGGCCCGACGGCAGCCATTTCATCAGGACCGCACCGGCGTCAGCGTATTGGCGCAACCGCTCACGGAACAGGCAGTCGTAGGGATGGATCGAGGCGCCAAAAAGGATCTTGTCGGGCAATTCACGGCGCAAATCCAGGACGTAGTCGTTGTCGGCCCAGATGTGCGAACGATCCTCCCGGCGGGCACCCTGTTCATCGTAGACCGGATCAAGCGCCAGGCAGACGATCTTGTCGACCATGCTGCGCGCGATGTTTTCGATCGTTGCTTCCCGTAACTTGCGGTCGCACACGCGATCCTCCGCGATGCGGCTGTACAAAAGGAAAATGCGGTAGACGACTTGCTGGCGATACCATGGCGAGAGACGTCCCCAATGCGGCCAGCGGTCGCCGAGCAGGCCAACATGGGCATGGGCATCGACAATGGGCAACGGCGGCATGGTTCGTTCCTCTCCTACAAATCGAAACTGCGGTGCGCCTGGATACACTTAGCGACAAAGTGCGGCGCCAGCGGCGGTATGCCCGCCTGGACATCCACGTCCATGTCGCCGGGATACAGCGTTTCCAGATCATCCATGAAGACCGGAGTCACAGTTGTTACCGCTGGTCCGGTGACGGATGCCTTGACGACATCGACAAGGATAAAGCTCAAATAGCTGGCGGCGTCAGAATCGGTCAGGACATTCTTCTCGGCCAGGGCGGCGGCTCTGGCCACAGGGGATTTGTCGAGCCCCATCCTGGCGATTAATTGGCGTCCGATACCGGCATACTCCTGCCATTGGTCGGTCGCCGGATACGCGACACATTGGAACCGTCCGGGTTTGAATTCGGTGGACGTGAGATACGCGCCGCTGCCGCCCGCCACCAGATACCGGGGCGCGACTCCGGCCGCTGGTTTGGCGCCGTGGACCACCTCCAGGTAACGAGCGAATTGGGCCGGTGCGTATTCCTGGAAATTGTGTTCATGCCCCGCGACGATCAGCCGCACACACGGATGCGAGGCCAGCATCTTGTGCAACTCCGCGAAGCGCGTGCTCTTATCGTGGTCACCGCGAACCAGCCCCGGGATGTGAAAGATGACGATCACTTTCTGCAGGCGATCGTCCGCCCGTGTCAGGCGTTCGCTCAGCCAGGTGTACTGCTTTTCGTCCCTCCTGGGTTTGGACTTCCAAATCTGCCACCATGGCCTGCCGCCATCCAGATTGGCGCATTGGCCGGTGTCGACTCCGATCACCACCAGGTCGTTCGCCGCATCGCCGTCCGCCAACTCCCAGTATGTGCCCGGCTGGGAAACAAAATGCAGGCCGTACCTGTGCCAATAGTCCGCAAATGTATCGGTGCAGAAGACCTGGTAGAACTCAAAGCCCTTGGACTCCGAGTAGTACTCGTGATTGCCGGGGACCGCCCAGATCGGGCAGTTCAAACCCTGATAGGGTTGAAACAGGCCGCAAATGTAGTCGTCCTGGCGGGGATTCGAGCTGGTGCGACCTGCGGGGTAGGCCACATCGCCGGCGATCAGCATGAAATCGGGATGCAACGCCCGGATCAACGGCAGAAGCCCGTACTGCGAACGGTCTCCCTCGCCGGTGTCCCCGAGGATTAGGAAGCGGAAGCGGTCACTTCTGGCCACTTCGGCGGTCAGCAGGCCGGCAAAGGGAACGGTCCGGCTCGTGCGCAGAGTCCCCGAGAAATTGTCGCGCCATATCGTGGACTGATCAGGGCGGGAGATCTTCCGCCGCGCCGCCCAGACATTACCCGGCCGCATCCAATAACCGGGGCCACGGTCTCCCGCCAAGGGGGGAAATTTGAGTTTCGCCATCGTCAGCCCACCTCCCTCTAAGCGGTGCCGCGCTTGCGGCCGCGTTGGAACTGCAGGAGTGATGAGGTCAGATCGTTCCAGAACGGAGCGCCAAAGCTGAGCAGCAAAGCGGTCACCAGACAGGAGAACAAATGCGAAAACCATCCGTGACGCCCGATTTCCTCCAGCCGGGCCGGACTGACAAGGTCGTCCGCATGGAGTGTGCTGTCTGCCAGAATTTGCCTGGCCTGTGCGGCCCATTCGCGGACCATGTCCTCCGTCACGGAATCTGTGCGAATCGCTCGTTGGAACGTGGAGTCGGCCCGGAGTGCGTTTTCCGCCACGGCCACTGCCTGATCCGGGGTCACCGCTCTGGCCATATTGTAAAGCCGGTAAAACGGCAGATCGAACAGCAGGGCCAGCAAGAACGCCAGCACAAATGTCTGACGGAGGTTTCGGCGCTGGTAGGAGAAGTCGACATTGCGCTCGAATTGCGTGTAGTCGGTCGCGGCCCTCTCGATATGAGGCATGAATCGCTGCCGGAACGCGATTCGAACGTTGGCAGGGACAAACCGGTTACCCGCTACGGTAATCTCACCGATGCTTCCCTCCGACGAACCCGGTTCCCAATTGTGCCCCCAGGCGGAGAGGAATCTGGCAACTTCGAATGCGTCCCAGTATCCGGTTTCGGCACGCTCCACCTTGCTTAATTCCGCAAGGAACTGAGTCCAATTTGCTGACGCTCCGGATTCGGTGCGTTGATCCAGCCGGCACTCAAGCTCCAGCGCCTTGGCAGCGCGTTGCACCCAGGGCGGGCAGGTCCGTTCCATCGCCCGCAATAAATCATCTTTCGCCAGGGGCTGGAGAGAGCCTCTGGGACTGATTCGCTTGAATTGGAAAGGTCCCCGGACTTCCAGATTGAAGAGGACACCGGGGCGATACAACAGGTTCGCCCATGGTCCAAGAAAGTCCTTAAGCGAATTCGCGTACGCACGCGATTTGCTCTGGGTGAGGTACTTGTAGATCTCCTGAAAGATCTGAATAACGACCGACAGCGCCAGAAGTGTTGCGGCCAGAGCGAGCACGGTGCTCAGCAGGGGCGAATTGACCAAGGGCATGGCCACCTCCTGTAGAACTGACGTCTTTGACCCGCCGGATGGCGACGCCACCGGGCGTTAACGGCCGAGTCTATTGTCCTGCCGCGACTCCAACTAAACTATGCTCTCACCGACGATAGATCTAATCGTCCTGGCCGTACTTGTCAAGCAGTTTCCGCATCAGAGTACTTGAAATATATAGTGGAATACCATCAGCCACCGAACCGATTGACCGGACGGCGATCAGAGCGTATGTTCATTGCCACTCCGACACTTATCCACAATGGCTCAGGACTCGGAGAACAAGCTCACATTGCAAGCGGAGGTCACCATGAGATCGTATCGCGTATTAGCTATAGCCACGGCGTTGGCAGCATTCGCCGTATTCCATCCGATCTTGTCGCGGGCACAGTCCAATGGCCATGGGGGGACCGAAATTTCCGTCATGCATGGATTCGTCCTCGCATCCACGAGCACGCACAATAGCGATGAGGCGACGATCGTTATGACGCCGGTGCCACCGGTCTGGCGCCTCACCTTCTGGACTCGCTCGGCGGTCACGCTGGACCTCGGCTTTTCGCTGCTGACAGCGGCGAGCGGTGGCGAGAGCGTGAACATCTTGAATCTCGAGACGGGTGTGGGCGCGAATCTGGCCCATCGGAATGCGAAGACAGTCCCTTTCATTGGCGTGGTTGGCGGGATGATCTCCTACTCGGCGAGTCACCAGGATGATGAGACTGACCCCTACCTCGGGGCACAAATCGGTGCTCGAACCTTTTTCCGTGATTTCGCAGCCGTTCGGCTTCAAACCGGCATCAGGCATCTGTTTGTTAAGAATGGCAAGAGCCTGAATCTCTTCGAAGCCGTCGCCGGACTGAGCTTCTTCCTCTAGCACGTTGCTGAAAAACCTCTCAGCTCGCGTATTGACCGGAATTGTCATCCTGAGCGAAGCGAAGGATCTGCTTTTTCTACCTATGAAAGCACAGCAGATGCTTCGCTTCGCTCAGCATGACAATTGGATTCTCAAATCACTTGCACGATTTCTTCAGCAACCTGCTAGCTCTGGCGCGATCGGATTTGCGGCGGGCGGGTGAATGCTGCATCTTGCGCCCGGGCGACTCGAGTTCCATGAGCCGCCGAGCGCAATCATGTCTCAAATCATTGACATCTCTCAACTCCTGCGAACCGGGATGCCCGTCTGGCCCGGCGACACCGAGTTTCAACCGTCATGGATGGCACGCATTGAAGATGGCGGCCTGTGCAACGTCGGCAGTGTCCTTATGAGCCTCCACACCGGGACGCATGTCGACGCCCCGTTGCATTTCCAGAAGAATGGCGCGTCCATCGCCGATGCCGATCTGTCGGTGTATATCGGGGAAGCACGCGTCATCAACGCACTCAATGTGAAATCGATTGAGGCCAGTCACATCCAGCCATTCACTGCCGGTCTGCCTCCTCGAGTTCTCTTTCGCACACGCAGCCTCCCTGCCGAACGGTTCGATCCCGGTTTTTCATACATTACTCCTGACGCCGCGCGGTTGCTCGTCCGAAGCGGCGTGAAGTTGGCCGGAATCGACACACCCTCGGTGGATAGCGCTCATTCGGAGGCAATGGAAACACACAAGATCCTGGGAGATGCCGGAATCGCGATTCTGGAAAATCTCAACCTGGCAGGCGCGCCACCGGGAGTATACGAACTGATTGCCCTGCCGTTGAAGTTCGCCGGCATGGATGGCTCGCCGGTGCGGGCGGTGCTGCGGACAATGGATGCGGAGGCGCGCCATGGACTTCCATGAATCACACGAAATCGGATCTGCGCCGTGCTCGAGGGGTGGGCATATGCAAAACGCCCCTACCGTTGGCTGCAAACTACTAAGGAATCGAGATGCTGGCCGTAGGGGCGTATTGCATACGCCCCTCGAGCCCAACTGAGAGACCCTACACTTGCTCGCACAGGCGTTAGAGGAGACATGCCATGAAACGATTCCTATCTCTTGCTGCATTTGCGTTGCTGGCCACGGGGACTCTTGCCACTTCGGCTCTGGCCCAGCGCTACCGCGAAATCATTAAGGACTCCCCCATCGTTGAAATTCGAGGCGAAACGGCGGACACGACCAAACTTGGGAGTGATCGCTACGTTGAAGACAACATCGACTACCTGCTGGCCAACCACGATTGGCTCGCGGTGAACTTCTCCACGTACTGGTGTCCCGATTCGCGCGCCTTTCGGCCATTCTACGACAGCGCCTCGGCGCTGCCCAAGTATCACGGCATCCGCTGGGCGTATGCCGACATTGACGGCACTGTGGGCAATGAGACATTCCGCAAGCGGTTCGGTCTGCCGGGTATTCCGGTCGTGATGCTTTTCCACAAAGGCGAGACTGTCATGGCCGCCGACAGCACGCGCTCGGTCCTCGACGGGCACGAGGGGGATAAGGTAATGGCCGATTTGCTGGCCATGCTGGATCGGTTCTACAAACCGGATTCGGCGAAGTAGCGGGCGCGGGATTTTGCGCCAACCGGATGCCCTCCCCTTAGGGCCATGGGCAGGATGCCCATGCCACCGTTGCGTCGCATCTCTCCCATCTTTCCCGTCTCTTCCTGGAAGTCGAGCTTAGGCCGCAAATCTGGGGATTGACTTGGGCGCCTTGCCAGCGCATATCTTCACCGGGAAGTTGGCCCTCCAGGATCGAATCTTCCCGCCAGGAATGAAATCAATCACTCATCCATATTCAAACCGGGCATCCGGCCCGGAGAGGAGGAATCGAATGTTTCGCAGAATCTTGCTCGCGCTGGCCATTCCCATTCTGCTGTGCAGCCTTGCATCGGCTCAGTCGGTCGATGATCTAATCGCCAAGAACAACAAGGCGCGTGGCGGCCTCGATAAGCTGAAAGCGGCCAAAACGCTGAAGATCACGGCCAAGATGTTCATGCAGGGCATGGAAGCCCCGGCAACCCTGATGTTCAAGCGGCCGGGCAAAGTGCGCATCGAATTCACCCTCCAGGGAATGACCGGCATCCAGGCCTACGACGGCACGACCGCGTGGATGATCATGCCGTTCATGGGCAAGACCGAAGCCGAGAAGATGACCGCCGAGGATGCCAAGGACGTCGAGGAGCAGTCGGATTTCGACGGACCGCTCGTGGACTACAAGGATAAAGGCCACAAGGTTGAACTCGTCGGCAAGGAAGACATGGAGGGAACACCGGTCTACAAGATCCGCGTGACGCTCAAGAGCGGCGACATCCGCGATATCTACATCGATGGTGAGAATTTCCTCGAAGTCAAGGAATCCTCCAAACGTAAGACGCAGGGCGCCGAAATCGAGATCGACACCTATATGAGCGATTACAAAGACGTCGGCGGACTGATGCTGCCGCATGCGATGGAAAGCAAAGTCAAAGACCAAACCGTGTCGCAAATCACGATTTCCAAGATTGACCTCAATGGTGATCTGCCGGATTCGCTCTTTAAGATGCCGGCCAAGGCGGATAGCACCGCGAAAGCCCCCGCCAAGGCCGATGCGGCCACCATGCCTGAGGCAAAGCCGGATTCCACGAAGAAGTAACGACAAGCCAACTGAATCGGCATCGATCCATGTCATCGTTCAGGGACAGGATTTCGCAGGGCGGGTCGCAGACCCGCCCTTTTGCTCAAGGAGTGAAGCGTATGCGTGCAGATAGATTCATCCGGCGTTTGGGTTCCGTCGTGGCAACGATTGTGCTGGTGCACTCGGCGGCGGCGCTGGCGGCCGTCTCGATCGATTCCTACACATTCGGTGCCCTCGAAGCGCGTCCCATCGGCCCGGCGGTGATGAGCGGCCGGATCATGACCATCGACGCGGTCGTGGCCGACCCGCGCATTGTCTATGTTGGAACCGCCAGCGGCGGTGTCTGGAAGTCGACCAACCGTGGCACTACTTTCAAGCCGATCTTCGACAAGTACACCCAGTCGATTGGCGCACTTGCCATCGATCAATCACATCCCGACACGGTCTGGGTGGGCACGGGCGAATCATGCGTTCGCAACAGCGTGTCCGTCGGAACCGGTCTCTATCGCACCACCGATGGCGGAGAGACTTGGGAGTTCATCGGATTCAAAGATTCGGAGCGGATCAGCCGCATCGTGATCGATCCGACCAATCCGAGCATCGTGTATGTCGCCATTCTCGGCCACCTGTGGAACGGCAATGAAGAACGCGGACTGTACAAGACGACCGACTGTGGCAAAACGTGGACGCGCGTCTTGTACGTCGACCAAAACACCGGCTGCGCAGATGTCGCCATCGATCCCAAAAGTCCGGGAACGCTCTACGCTGGAATGTGGGAATTCCGGCGTCTCCCCTATTTCTTCACGTCGGGTGGCAAGGGAAGCGGCTTATTCAAGTCCACCGATGGCGGCGCGACCTGGACCAAGCTGTCCAAGGGCCTGCCGAGTGGTGAACTCGGACGGATCGGCGTGGCCGTGGCGCCCTCCGCCCCATCGCACGTCTATGCCATCATCGAATCGGAGAAGAACGCCCTCTATCGCTCGATCGACTACGGGCAAAGCTGGACATCGGTCAGCACGTCGATCAACGTGCAAATGCGCCCGTTCTATTTCGCGCATGTCGCGGTTGATCCGCTCGACTCCAATCGCGTCTATAAACCCGGATTGACGCTCTCGGTCAGTGATGACGGCGGCGAGGCGTTCACGACGCCATTCCGTGGCGGCGGCAACATCCACCCGGACCACCACACACTCTGGATCAATCCCAACGACACCAAGGAGATCTTGATCGGGACGGATGGCGGGGTGTACGCATCCCACGACAAGGGGAACACCTGGAACTTCATGCAGAATTTGCCCGTGTCCCAATTCTACCATGTCGCTTGTGATGACGAGCGTCCCTACAATGTCTACGGTGGAATTCAAGACAATGGCTCGTGGTACGGCCCCTCGCGCAGCCCGGGTGGAATCGAAAACCGTGACTGGCAACCACTGCTTGGCGGTGACGGGTTCTGTGTTCTCCCGGATCGGGCAGACCACGACATCGTCTATGCCGAATTCCAGGGCGGGAATCTGAACCGATTTCACAAATCGACCCGTGAATACAAGGACATCAGGCCGTTCCCGAAAGAGGGTGAACCGGAACTTCGGTACAACTGGAACACCCCGGTCGCACAGAGCCCGAACAATCCCAAAGCGATTTACGTCGGCTCGCAGTTCCTGTACCGCTCAACAGACAAGGGGGATTCGTGGCAGCGGATCTCCGGCGATCTGACCACGAATGATCCGAAGAAACTGCGGCAGGACGAATCGGGCGGCCTGACCATCGACAACTCGACCGCCGAGAATCACTGCACGATCATCACCATCAACGAATCGCCCAAAGACAGCAGTGTGATCTGGGCGGGCACCGATGACGGGAACCTGCAAGTAACGCAGGACGGCGGGAAGAGTTGGACCAACACCGTGGCCAGGATGACCGGCCTGCCCAAGTGCACCTGGTGCAGCAGTGTCGAACCGAGCCACCATGATCGCGCGACAGCGTACGCGACATTCGATGGCCATCGCACGGGCGACATGAAACCGTATGTCTACAAGACCACCGATTTCGGCAAGACCTGGACATCGATTGGTTCGGACTCGATCAAAGGTTACGCGCATGTGATTCGCGAAGACCTCGTCAATCCGGGATTGCTCTTCCTCGGCACTGAGTTCGGCCTCTATGTCTCGGTCGATGGCGGGGCGCAGTGGGCGCACTTCACCGGCAAGCTGCCGAACGTTGGCGTGTTCGACATGGTGATCCAGCCACGTGAATCAGACTTAATACTTGCCACGCACGGACGCGGGATCATGATCATCGACGATATCACACCGCTCCGCCAGCTCACGCCGAAGGTTCTGGAATCGGATGCCTGCATGCTCAGTGCCCGGCCGACACCGATTACGATTCCCGCGTACGAGCAAAATTTCCCCGGGGACGGCGTCTTCGCCGGTGATAACCCACCGGAGGTCGCCGCGATCACCTACTACCTCAAACAGCGGCACATGTTTGGCGACCTGAAGGTTGAAGTCTTCGACGCCGACGGCAAGTTGCTCAACACGCTCCCCGGCGGGAAACGGCGCGGGATCAATCGTGTTTTTTGGTTCATGCGGATGAAACCACCCAAAGTGCCTCCATCTCCGGAACTCGCGGGCGGAGCGCTGTTTGGGCCCATGGTGCCCGCGGGGACATACACGGTCAAAGTGGAACGGCCATCCGACACGCTGATCGGCCAAATACAAGTTGTGCTGGATCCGTCGCTGCCACACTCCAACGCGGATCGCGAACTGCAGCAGAAGACGGTCTGGAAGCTCTATGAAATGCAGGAGCGGCTCGCGTTCATCAATGATGCGATTGTGGGTGTACGTGATGATGCGAAATCGCGCGCCGACAGTTTCAAGAAGGGCGATGCACTGGCGAAGACGCTGACGGCCTTTTCGGGACGGTTGGATTCTCTCCACAAAACCCTCGTGGCCACCAAGGAGGGATTCCTCACCGGCGAACAGCAATTGCGCGAACATGTGGTTGATCTCTATGGAAGTGTAAGCGGCTACGGCGGCCGGCCCACAGAATCGCAATTGTCACGGATGAATGTCCTCGAGAGGAAGATCGAGAAGGCCAACACTGACTTCGAAGCGATGACCAACAAAGATCTGGCGCAGATCAACACGCAACTTCAGGGCAACAATCTGACGCCGATCAAGGTGATGACGAAAGAGGAGTTCGACAAGAAGAAGTAGAGCCGCCGGCGTAGGGGCGCCCCTGTGTGGGCGCCCCGGTCACGCACGAATCTGTTGAATGTCGGCTGGCCGCGGGCGGCCATATAGAGAGACGCTGGCGGCCACATAGGGCCGCCCAAACGGCCCATCGTCGTCACGCCACCAGGCCGCGAGAAACCGAGTGCGGACAAGGGGCTTTCAGCCTCTTGAGCCGCCCCGCACAAACCGCTTCCGACTTGGGAATGAGAATTCTGCGCTGAAGCATCAGTGATGTCCAGCCACACGCGTAATTGAAAAGAACAAGGGGCAAAAAGCCCCTTGTCCGCAATCGGGAGGTGTGCGGCCGTTTGTGCGCCGCGGTGGGATCACCCCGACGTTGCGCGTTCGAACGATCCGGCGGAACACGGGCGGCCACATAGGGCCGCCCCTACGGCTCTTCATCGTTGCGCTATGACAACATCTACTTGAGGCGTTTCTTCAAGTCCACCATCTCAATCGCGCTCTTGGCGGCATCGGCGCCCTTGTTTCCCGCTTTGGTGCCGGCGCGTTCGATGGCCTGCTCGAGACTGTCGGTCGTGATCACGCCGTAGATGACCGGTGTATCAGTCTCCATACCGGCCTGCGCGAGTCCCTTGGTGACCTCGGCGGCGAGATAATCGAAATGCGGGGTATCGCCGCGGATGATCGCACCCAGCGCGATCACGGCGTCATGCCGGCCCGATTTCGCCAAAAGTTTAGCAATCGGCGGAACCTCGAACGATCCGGGTACGCGCACCAGGGTGATATCGGAATCCGCGGCGCCGTGACGAACCAGCGCGTCAAGACATCCCTCGACCAGACGATCGGTGATGAAATGGTTAAAGCGCGAAACGACCAGGGCAAACTTCATCCCGGTGGCGCTAAGCTGACCTTCGATAATGTTCGGCATGGTTCGGGGTCCACCTTCCCTTAAGATTCATTCGGGCAAATGTTCATCAGTGATTCGAATTCCGATCCGATTAAACTCTCTCCAGCGCCCCCAGCCAGTGGCCCAGCTTGTCGCGCTTGGTCATCAGGTACCGGCGATTGCGGTCGGAGGGGACGATTTCGATCGGCACGCGTTCCGTGATTTGCAGCCCGTAGCCCCCAAGACCGATCACCTTGCGCGGATTGTTGGTCAGAAGGCGTACCGTGGACAATCCGAGATCCAAAAGGATCTGAGCGCCGATACCGTAATCGCGCAGATCGGGAGCGAATCCCAAATCGGCATTCGCTTCAACCGTATCACGTCCCTGCTCCTGCAGATGGTACGCACGGATCTTGTTCAGAAGTCCGATCCCGCGTCCCTCCTGGCGCATGTAGAGGAACACACCTTCGCCCTGAGTTTCGATCATGCGCAACGCATTCACCAGTTGTGACCCGCAGTCGCAACGGTCCGATCCGAACACGTCGCCGGTCAGGCATTGCGAATGGACGCGCACCAATACGTTTTCCTTGCCACGGACATCGCCACGGACCAGCGCCACATGGCACTCCTGATCGACTGTCGACTGATACAAATGCAGCCGGAACTCACCATTGCGGGTCGGCAGATCGATCTCCTCGATCTTCTCCACCAGCTTCTCGGTGCGGCGGCGATAGGCGATCAGATCGGCAATCGAGATGATCTTAAGTCCAAATTCCCGGGCGGTCTGGAGGAGTTTCGGCAAGCGCGCCATCGACCCGTCATCATCCATGACTTCGCACAGAACACCGGCAGGCACCAGCCCCGCCAACCGTGCCAGATCGACCGCGGCCTCGGTGTGGCCGGCGCGCGCGAGCACACCACCCTCGCGGGCCTGCAATGGGAAGATGTGGCCGGGACGCGCCAGATCGCCGGGACGCGTTTCGGTGTCGGCGAGCGCACAGATTGTCAGGCTGCGATCCAATGCCGAGATGCCCGTTGTGGTGCCGTGCACGAAATCCACCGATTCGGTGAACGCCGTCTGCAGACGCGCCGTGTTATGGGTCACCATGGGACGCAATCGCAGATGTTCGAGCCGTTCGGCTTCGAGCGGCACGCACACCAATCCCCGCCCGTGTTTGACGAGGAAATTCACCTTTTCCGGTGTGGCCTTCCCGGCGGCCATAACGAAATCGCCTTCGTTCTCGCGGTTTTCATCATCGACCACGATGATGATCTCGCCGCGCGCGATTGCCGCGATGGCATCCTCCACGGGATCGAGGAGCGATTCGGGTTGCTTGTTCATCGTAAGTTCACCTGACATTGTCAGACTCCTTCTCCCGGCTAATTCCATCCCGCCTTCGCCAGAAGGTTTGAATCGATATGAGATTTCTGTCCCGGCTGACCATTGGATTGCTGGACAATCGCCTTCACCACCTGATCGAACTCGATATTGATCATGTCGCCGGCGGCAAGACCGCCCAACGTCGTGCGTTTCAGTGTTTCAGGAATGAGCGCCACCGTAACCATGCCGGGTGTCTTCTCGGCAATCGTGAGACTGACGCCATCGAGTGCAATCGAACCCTGGGCCAGGGCCAAGTTGGCGAAACGCCGGTCGAACGCGACGCTCAATCGGGTTCCTCGCGCATCGCTCCGAATGTGAACCACACTTCCGACAGTGTCCACATGACCAGTGACGATGTGCCCGCCCAGTCGATCACTGGCTCGCAGGGCCAACTCGAGATTGACCTGGGTGCCGCTCCTCCATTCGAGAAACGTCGTCCTGGCCAGGGTTTCCGGAATGGCGGCACCGGTGAACGAATCTCTGTCCAGGGTCTCCACTGTCTGGCATGCACCGGCAACGTTAATCGAATCGCCGGTGTGTAATTGACCCACGGACTCGGGCGCGCGGATTGTCCAGCGCAGCATACCCGCCATGCGTTGGACCCGAGTGATCGTCCCGATCTCCTGTACCAGTCCGGTAAACATTAGACGGCCGTATCCCCTTCCGCGCTCGCCGCTGGCACAGCGACATCAGACTTGCGCTCGTCCGTCTCCACCTTCGCGGGTGGAGCATCCGGCTCCGGGTCATAGTCCGGATACCCGGTCACGAGCAGATCGCGTCCCAGCCAGCGCACGTTGGCATCGGTGAGACGCACCGCATCGCTGGGGCTGGTTGCCTTCCATTTCCCCAGCGAATTGACTCCGGTGCCGAGGAAACGCGCGGCGATCAGCAAATGGATTTTGTCCGCCAGCTTCTCGCGCAGGAATGAACCGAAAACCTCACCGCCGCCTTCGACCAGAATGCTGGTGATGTTGTTGCGCCCGGCGGTCTCGAGCACCTCGTGCAGGTTCACTTGATGACGGTCATCGGGATTCACCCACCAGTCGAAACAATCGGGATGCGGCGTGGTCGGCGGACGGCGGCCAATCGTCAGGCCGATGCGCACGGTCTTCTTATCATCATTCCCCGCGAAGACTTTGGCGGAGGTCGGGATCTTTCCCCACGAATCCAGAATCAAACGGATCGGATCACGGCCCTTGATCGCCCGCACAGTCAGACGCGGATCATCGGCGAGCACCGTGTTCTTGCCGACCAGTACGGCATCGGAACGGGACCTCAGCGAATGGACAAATTGTTGTGACTCGTTGCCGGTCAGCATCACGCCACGGCCGCCGATTGGGGCGATCTTCCCATCCAGGGTCTGCGCGATCTTGAGCGTCACCAGCGGACGGCCGGTCACGATATACTTGACGTGGGCCTCGTTGAGTCGGACCGCCGCATCCTGCAACACGCCCACCCGCACGCCAATGCCGTTCTCGCGAAGTATGCGAACGCCGAGGCCGTTGACCTTGGGATTGGGGTCGACCATCGCGCACACCACGGTTGAGATTCCGGCCGCTATGATCGCCTCGATGCACGGCGGCGTCTTGCCATAGTGCGTGCACGGTTCCAGATTGGTGTAGAGTGTGGCGCCGTTGGACTGCTCACCGGCTTGCTTTAACGCCAGTACCTCGGCATGCGGACCGCCGGCGCGATGGTGAAATCCGCGCCCGATGACCTCCCCGTTCTTGACAATCAGCGCGCCGACGATGGGATTCGGACTGGTTAGTCCGGCTCCCTTTTCGGCGAGCTCGAGTGTCTCAGTCATCCAATGCCGGTCGATATCCTTTTGATCCATCATGTTCGCTACCATGTTTGCGTCCCAAAAACGAAATCCCCGCAGCCTCACCGGACCTTCGTCCGAGATAAAGCGCGGGGTTAACTGACAGGCCCAATGCTATGGCCTGTAAGAACTTATCTCGTGGGCCACCGATGACCAGATGGACCACTGCCGCGCCTTCTCCCATCCGGACTGTACCGTCGGCACCGGAATTTCACCGGTTCAGTCGTCAGCGCTTTTGTGTGCGTGACGAGTCGCGGGCTATCACCGCCGGTCGAGGAATTCCACCTCGCCCCGAAGGCCGTATTGCCACCAGTATGTACGCGCAAGCTGGCAAGTTGGTCAAGTGAATCCGAGGATCGGCAGGGGATTTTGACGGGATGGATTCCGCCGGGGTGGCCCACCAGGAGCGCCTGCGCCGCAGGCGAATGCGCGGATGGTGGGACGCGGAAGGATGTCTCACAGGCCATCGACAATTCTGCATGGTCTGGAGACGTGAGCAAAAGAAGCACAAACTTATGGCGATCAGGCGAGCTTCGAAGAAGCGTTGACGACCACCGGCAGCTTGCCCTTCCAGGCGGCCCACGTCTCCGGGTTCGTCACCAATTCGCACATGAAGTGCGCGACGTTGGCCATATTCGTGCTGCCGGGCGCGAAGAGGCTGTTCACGAGGCCCTCGTGTGACGCGTACTCCGAGACCTCGCCCGGGAGGAGCGAGTCCGGCCGGACTACCACCCACTGAACGAACGCGTTATTCGGACCGACCTTCGCAAGCAGGAAGTCCGCGGCGCGCTGGTTGTCTTTAGCTGGAGGAAGGAGGCCGCGCAGCACCCAGAGAAACGCCCGCTCGAAGGCGCCACGGCGCGCGTCGAGGCGCCCTGGACGATTCACCGAGACGCTGCTCATGAGGATGAACTTGACCGGCGCTGGGGGCTGCAGCGCCTCGACACCACGGCACAGACGCGACGTCGCTCTCGCCACAAGGTCGTGCGGCGATCCGAAGATGCCCTTGAGGCTGAGGACATGACCGAGACAGGAGATGACCGCATCGCAGCCGCGCACGTGCCTCTGCAGTTCTTCTTCGCTCAGCGACAACAGGGTGGCCTCGACCACCATCAGGCAGGGGTTGTCCGCTATGTCGGGCGGGAGCCCCCGGCCCGATCGCACGATGGCACGAACTCTGATACCGCGGCTCAGGAGCTGCCGCAACACACGCCCGCCCGTGCGTCCGGTGCCGCCAACGAGAAGAACGGTTTGCTGTGTGGGCATGTCGACATCTTCCAACGTATGGCGATGAACCATCACGGCTCGGTGCGGCGATACTTCCGTTGCTCATCGAGCATGCTTGGCCTCCGATCGCCCCTCGATTCTTTGGTAGAGCAAACCACCAACGTAAAGCGTGACTCCGAGCACGACGAGACAACCGATCCGCACCAGCGAGGAGCTTTCGGACAAGTCGAGCAACAGTACCTTGACGGCGAAGGCCGCGAACACAACCAGCGCGGATTGTCCGAGGGTGCGATCTCGGATTCTTGTCGACCAGATCAGTGTCGCAACCGCCAGCAGTCCCCACACGACAGAGATTGCGAGACGGCTGTCGAACTGGTGCACTGCGCCCGCTATCGCGCCGAGGTGACCCAAATAGAGCGGCGCGCCCGCAAGAATCGGCTCGCGCGTGCGTTTCCGGAATAACGCGTACGCAAGGTAGAACGCCAGGGCATGAAGAATGACGAGCGGCTGCCAAGCCACGATCTGCTCCAGGTGGATTCCACTAACCAGGCGCCCATACCCCTGCAAAATGGCGACCGCGAACGCCAGCGTGAGCGGCCAGAATCGTTGAATCCACGCAGACTGCACAAGCAAAACAGTCAGGATCGCACCTCCGGCAAGAAGCGAAACCAGCCCCTCCCATTCCTTGGGCACCAGCTCCATGTAGACGGCATGGAAGAGCACCACGGCCGCGTAGGCAGTGACAATGAACTCTCCGGACCTGGCATCGACGCCGAGACGGCGGCGTGCGACGGCATAGACCAAGCCGAGCGGCACGATACTGGCAGTGGCAATCCATGGCGCCCACCCAGGTACGTGCTGGTGCAGCAGTGCGTACTGCGTGGCGTAGTAGAACAGCAGTACCGGCAAGTGCGCCGCGCCCTCGCCTTCACGGAGCGGCGTTCGCCTACGAATTGAGAAGAGTGCGGTCGCGGAGGCATAAAGTAGAAGTTGCACGGTTTGGAATCCAAATGCCCAAGTCCAATCGGTCAGCCCGCCCATCCGCCAAGTGGCGTCGAACACGACGAACGCGAGGTAGGCGGACACCAGGTAGATCGCGCGCGAGCGTGCCCGGAAAGCGTACGCGCAGAACACAAGATCCCACGCGCCAAAGTATATGACCAAATCTGCGGGGCGCGTCGCGAGAAGGTGCAACAGCAGAGGGCCCGTGAACGAACCTACGACCGCGAAGAACGTGAACAGATCGTTCTTATAGAATTCTCTCAATGCCAATGCACCAAGACAGATCAGCAGGATTCCTGCCGCCGCCGGCCAGGGACCAACGATCCGGTGGTATAGATGAGCGCCGTACACCGTCAGGAAGAGCACCACGATCCCGCCGGCGGGGAGCAGGCTGCCGTACCAGCGATAGGACTTCCTGATTGCGATTCCAGCAACGATCAATCCCAGTCCGAATGCCCCGTCGATTGCCACCTGGCGGGCAGGCGTCAGCCAGCCGTTTTCGATCGCCAGGCGGATCATGTACGCCGTCGCGAGAACGAGGGCCGCCACACCTCCCCATCCCAAGACGGTGGTTACCGGCGATCCAGACTCTTCTTTCTCGATGGTCTGAGGTGTGGTGGCCGGGACCTCCACTCTTGGTTGCATGATCGGTGGACTCAGCGGTCGTGGCGCTGGGGGAATTAATCGTGGTTGGGGCTGGCGCGCCTCCAGCGCTGCGAGCCGTTCCTCGATGTTCCGAAGACGCTCTTCCTGATCGGCAGAACTCGCCTCGTTCATGATGCGCGGTGCCTCCTTTGGACCGCAAGAAAGGCCTTGGCCCGGCTGTCAGCAAGTCAGTTTTCCAAGTTTGGTAACTGGCCTGCCCCCGCCTTTCCTCGGACACCGGGGGCAGGTAGGTTGATCCTGCCAGGTTCCTTCAGGCGTCTGAATTCGGCTGAACCGGCACCAGGTCCACCTCGACCGCCATCCGACGGAACCAACCAAACCAATCCTTGTGTCCACAACCTTCACCTCGTATGATTGATCCTCGGATGGCATGATGACACCACTCATAGCGCGTAGCCCCCTCCCAGCTCAAGACTGTTCACGAAACGCGGCAGCGAAAGACGCTACGCCACGAAAGGTCCTGCTAACGACCGTATGCCGTCCGTTGGGGATCAAGCACGGCGACGCCCCAAGTGTCGGCTACGAGTTGCTCCACGAACAGGGGGTCTGTTTAGTCCTCGCTCTCATCACATCCAGTTTTCACTGGAGTACATCGCCGAGAACCTCGAGGCCCCCACCAGCGTGCTCCAGTATCCCTCGCGAGGAGAACTCACCCGCGAACTCAGCCACGGGTACGCAGTTGTGGGTGTATCGTTCGTACTGGCTACATATCACCGGATGAAAGAGGTTGTGGCTCTGATCCGGGAGCATTCGCCACAGTCGCAGATTGTGCTGGGCGGATACGGGACGGTCGCACCCGACGAGTTACTTCTCCCATACTGCGACCATATCTGCCGCGAGGAGGGAGTCGGCTTCATGCGTCGCCTCCTCGGCGAACCCGAAATCCAGATGCCGTATCGCCACCCCTTGATCATCAATCCCCTCCGCGTGTTCGGGAAGGAGGCCTCCCGAACCGGGATCGTATTTGGTGGGTTGGGATGTCCCAACGGGTGCGACTTCTGCTGCACATCTCATTTCTTCGAGCGCAAGCACATCCGCCTGCTCCCCACAGGGGCTGACATCTACCAAGTGGTCGAACGCTACCTCGAGGTCGATCCTAAGATTTCCATCCTCATTATT
>JACRMA010000082.1 GCA_016235085.1 Candidatus Zixiibacteriota bacterium | reverse complement strand
TTGTACAGGACCTCGGACAGCTTCCACTGAAGCCGTGACGGAGAGGTCGGGGCCTTTTCGACGGTGTGAATGTCTTTAATCGTCCAGTTGTACGTCATGTCTGCTCCTCCTCCTCTGACGAGTGGCTGCCCGGACGGAGCAGACACCCGGCCAAAGTCGACGATTAGAAGTTGGTCCCGTGTCCGAACATGGGGTTGTCCATGTCCAGCGTACCCTGCAACACAATGCGATACTCACCCGTCTCCGGATTGCAGGTCTCAACCTTCGCGCGCGTGTTCACCGAGGAGAACACCAGATTGCTGATACCCACCTGCAGGGTCTTCGGCGACGTCGGGCACTTCTCCAAAAAGCGGAAGTCGTTGTACGTGAATTTGCTCATGATTTCACCTCCTCTTGTGCGATTGGATGGTTTTAGGCTCAGTTGTTGATTGAAGTTCGTGCGAATCCTTCTTCTCCGCCGCGTGCCGGCGGTGACAATTCAGTATCACGCGGTACTCCGATTCGCCCAGATCGAGAACCTGATCGGAATCCCCAAAGAAGTCATCCCCTCTGGGTTCGGGGTTTGGTTCGCTGATTTCGCGAATTCGTACGCGAACGAGTGGTTTTACGAGTGTGTTCATGGGCACCACTCCCTTCGAGATTGACCATTCCCATTGACGCCAGTTCGGCCACCGCCCAGCGGGACATGGTCGGGCAGCATTGCATTTTCAACGACAGCACGGCCGGATTCGCGGCCAGATCGGGATCTTCCAGAATCAAACGCGCCGCGGCGGCCAGATGGCGATGCCGTTGTGACAGCCGCGATCTCTTGAGCATCGTGGACACGAGCGACGTGGCAAACATGGCAGCGAACACCCCGACCCGCGGATCGAGACACTCCACAAACAGATCGAACCGATTCTCCGGCGACCGGTGGCCGCAGGTGATCCCCGAGCACTGCCGCATCCCGGAAACCGCGCACTGCAAATCGACGATCACATGCTCCACCAGATGGGCGACGTCGGCCACCTCGCCCACCGATTTGATCGAAACGCCGGGTTCCTCGTGCAAAAACAGCGGCGTGTTCTCCCATTCCTCGCAGCACGAGTGGTGGCTGAGCGTGGGAAACAGCGAGGACAGCGCCCGGTAAATCTTGAAGAAATCGTTGGTCGTCGGCGGCCGATAGCCGTTGACGTCCAGGGTTACGATCAAATGGTTGAGGTCCGGACGGAAACGGTGATTCAACATCTGAATTCGCGGCACCCGCGCATACTGAATGCGTATGATTTGCATAGCTGTGATTCGGCCGCATTCTTACAAAGAGGATCCAAACCCAAAAACGGGAGCACTTCTCACCGGCTTACTCCCATTATCGACAATCTGAAACGGCACTTTAGGATTGATGTATGGCATTCCATAGCTAATCGCGTTATGAGCGGTTATGCATGTTCCGCAATCGGTTGTGACAGAAACCGATTCGGGATGGTGGGATTCTCAGGTGAGGGACAGCCCGCCATCGATGCGAAATTCCTGACCGGTGATATACGCCGCGTTGTCCGACACCAGAAACCGCACCAGATTGGCCACTTCCTCGGCGTGCCCGAAACGCCCGAGCGGGATCCGGGACAAAATTTGATCCCGTTCCTCCGGGGTGAACCGCTCGAGCCGGCGGGTTTCGATCACACCAGGGCAGACGCAATTCACAGTGATCCCGAGACGGGCATTTTCCTCGGCGAGACCACGGGCCAGGCCGGCTATCGCCATCTTGGAGGCTGATAGATTCGCGTGAGCCGCTGCGCCAAGGCGCAGAGAGGATTCAGTAATAAACACAATGCGGCCATACCCGCGTTGGCGCATGGGATTGATCGTCGCCCGTGTGAGATTATAGATGCCATCGAGATTGGTCCGCATGACGGCATCCCATTGATGGCGGTGCATTGTATGAAAAGGGGCGTCGGATCGGACGCCGGCGTTGTTCACGAGAATGTCGATGCGGCCAAACTCCGCGAGCGCTTCCTCGACCATCTGGTTGCAGGCCGCCGCATCCGCCACATCGGATCCCACCGGGTAGGCTACGCCGCCTTCGGCGCGCATCCGCGTACAAAGGTTCTCGGCCTCCATGTGCGATGTACAATAGTTCACGACCACGGAGGCGCCCTCACGCGCCAGGTCAATGGCAATCGCGCGACCGATGCCGTGCGAAGCGCCGGAGACCAGGGCGACTTTGCCACGCAGGGTCCCATGCCCCGCAACCGCAGCCATCCGGGTGCTGGTCGAGAAATTGCGTCGGAAATGCAAAGTTCGATTGACTGTTGGAGTGGCATCCGCCGTGAGCGTGCTCATAACGGCGTTGCTTGTCTCCCCGCCTCGCTTGGTCTGGTGCTCTGTCAGCATTGTCCTGTCCCCCTCCGTCGTCTCAAGCACGCGTCCGCGGTGTCCTGCGGACCGCATGTTCAATCCCCTGCGTATTGGTGATCACAGCACCCGCCAAATCCGGGGCGCCACTGACTCGAGATTCCTCTTTGATGGATTCCGGGAGAAAACGCTCAGGATGGGCGGCAATGAGCTCCTGCGCCTGCTCGTAGTCGTCGGGCCGCCCGATGTCGAGCCATAGACCATCGTGGCTCACGGCGATCACCTTCTGCCGAGCATCGAGTAATGCCAGCACCAAGTCGGGAAAGTCAAACCGTACGCCTTCGGGGATCCAGCGGACGGCCTCCCTCGAAAAGACGTACACGCCCTCCGCTACGCGGAGCGGGTAC
>JACRMA010000095.1 GCA_016235085.1 Candidatus Zixiibacteriota bacterium | reverse complement strand
GGCTCGGCAGGAGCCTCGCCCTCCCATTTTGCCCTCCCCATATCCAATAGGTTCACCAAACGGTATTCCGCACGGTCGGATCTTTGGCGTTCGAGTCAGGAACACTCCCGAAACGCCGAAGTTATATTAGGGAGTGGCGCGTTCGTTTGATCCGCCGCCTATTCGACCGATTCGATCCCAAGAAGGTTATCGCAATGAAGTCGCAAGATTCCTCACCCGTCATTGATCCCGCCTCGCTGGAAAGCGTGGTTGATCGTCTCTGCTCGACCAGTGATCACCTGGCCCACACGAAGGCATCCAATGGCGGCGACCACAAACTCCCGTCGCGAGACGCAGTGGTGGAGGTGGTCGAAGGATTGAGGGCGGTCCTCTTTCCCGGCTATTTCGGCACCTCGGAATTGACGGCCGAAAGCCTGCGGTTCCATGTCGGCGCGACATTAGACCGTGTGCTACGCACGCTGCGCGAACAGGTGGAACGCTGCCTGTCGTTTGTCAACGAGCAGAATCCGGGAAGCGACCCAGTGCCCGAAGAACAAACCGGGGAGATCATCAAGGCCTTTCTCGCGAGTCTGCCCGAGGTCCGGCGGCTGTTGGCGACCGATGTGAAAGCAGCATATGAGGGCGATCCGGCGGCCACGTCTCCCGACGAAGCCATCTTCTGTTATCCGGGCATTCAAGCCATCGCGAATCTCCGGATCGCTCATGAACTTTACCGCCTCAATGTCCCCCTTCTGCCACGCATGATCACGGAGCATGCGCACAGCATCACCGGAATCGACATCCATCCCGGTGCGGCCATTGGCGAGGAGTTCTGCATCGACCACGGCACCGGCGTCGTGATCGGCGAAACCTGCGTAATCGGCAACCGCGTGCGGCTCTACCAGGGTGTGACACTGGGCGCCAAGAGCTTCCCGCTTGACGCGGACGGTAATCCCATCAAGGGGATTCCGAGACATCCCATTGTCGAGGATGATGTGATCATCTACTCCGGTGCCACAATCTTGGGACGAGTCACGATCGGACGCGGTTCCTCAATCGGAGGCAATGTCTGGCTGACCCACAGCGTTCCGCCCGGCGCGCGCATTACCCAGGCCATGGTGTTGCACGAGCAGTTCCACGCCGGTGCCGGGATCTAGCGTTCTGCTCCCGTGCACAGTGTGGTTCCCCTTTGCACAGCTCTCCCATGTCATGCTGAGCGACCGAAGGGAGCGAAGCATCTGCTGTGCGGCGGGGGGGTGCTCCTTGGAAGCGTTCCAAGGGCACCGTCAAGCGGCGCCAAGAGCATAGAGTCGCCCAGGGGTACGACTGCAGACCCTTCACTCGCTCCGCTCGTTCAGGGTGACATGGGTATTCGTCTTCCAAGGAATTGGATTCGCGGTGACCGACTCGTCCCTGGGCGCCGCACTGACGATGTCATGCCGCGCGACCACTCCCACCTCGTCATGCCGCGCGACCACTCCCACCTCGTCATGCTGAGCGACCACTCCCACCTTGTCAAGCTGAGCGACCACTCCCACCTTGTCATGCTGAGCGACCATTCCCACCTTGTCATGCTGAGCGACCGAAGGGAGCGAAGCATCTGCTGTGCGCTCCGAACAGCGGATCAAGGCTCCGAGCGTCCCATGCTCACTCGGCGATTCCGTACACCAGCTTTGGCGCGAGGTATTGCGGAAACTGCTCCATCAGTGTCCGGCGGGTCTCCCAGCACAAGTGGCATTCATCGATGTACCCGTTTTGGGGTATGACGCCGTGAAACCGCGCCAATTCCGCCGGCCCGCCGCGAAGCAACGGCCCGCAAATCGGGTGACGGTCAGCTTCGTACTCGGCGATCAATTTCGCGAGAGGAACTTCCCACATGTTGCCCATGAGTAACCCCTGGCATATGTGCACATTGCCAAACGGGTCGACGTGGACGCGCTCAGGACTCTGCAGTTCCTCGTGCGTACACTCCCGGAATTCCTGCCAGGGCAGACGAGGCTGACCAGACGTCAGCTTCTCCGCCGCCCGTCCGCGAAACCGGACACTCCCGCCGGTCACGGGAGCGCCTTTGACCCCAGGATCATCGGCCTCGGATGTAGCCTCCGGCGCCGTGATACAGATCGGCGACGCAGGGATTCCCAACTTCTGCGCGGCCGCCAGCGCAATCTTGGCTGGCGTATCGCTTCCCGCACCGTAGTGCAGGGCGTCATCGCTCAGACTCAGATCGGCCACCCCCAGATCACGCAGCGGTTCGAGCCAGAGAAGCGCGTTTTCCATTGAGGTGGCCCAGTAGCTGTTGGTCACAATCCCCGTCTGGAATCCGTGATCCCGCGCCATGCGGATTCCATCGAGCATTAACGGATAAAACAGAAATGGCTCGCCACCCTCGAAGTAGGCCCAGCGAACCGACGAAATCTGCGCGGCCTGATCAAGCGCATCCGCGATGCGGCTCTTGGTAAATGTCCCCTGGGCATCGGGGCTGCAATAGAGGAAGCAGTGATCGCATTCGCTGGTACAGGTGTAGGTCAACAGGAAGTGAATCCCGGTCAGCATTCTTCCTCCCCGGCCAATCCCGGCCTCGGATCAGACGATACGTTCCCAGCAACGTCCGATCCAGCCAAATGCCGGGCGGCGCACTGCGCGCGCAACCTGTTTGCGCCCATGGAATTGGGCACGCATGCCATATCGGGAGTAATTATGTACTGATTTTGCTTGTACCAACCGCGCCAAACGGCTAGACTGTACTGACGTGAAGTTGACCAACGGATTTGCGTGAAAACGCAGAGCACTATTTTCCGTTCAGGTCGAGTGTGGCAACGCGCTCGTTGAGACCGAACATCAAGATCAGTTTGATGGCACAATGGTATCGTGGACAACTCGCCTCATGTCTCCCCCGACGGCAGCGGAAGCCGTGATGGATTCACGCGGGCGATGACGTCTCCGGCAACAACACCCCGAAAGGAGTTCGAATGAAGTCCCATCTGATGCGCGGCCTTGTGGTCGCTCTCCTCGCGATCCCGCTTCTGTTGATCGCCTCATGCAGCAAGAAGGACTCGGGCACCAACCCTGATAACAGCGGCGCCCCAGTCCTGACCGTCCCACCGTTCGGCCAAACCGTCAACTTTGTCGGCAACGACGCTTCCATCCAGAGCGCCAAAGCCAAGGTCCAATCCCAGATCGATCTGGTTGCACCCTGGCTTGTCACGCCAAAGGCGATTGCGACGGCGCTGAACGCCGGCCAGTGGGAGGCCAAGGTCAACGGGTGCTGGTCGAAGAGTTCGGCCCAATCAAATTGCACAACAGCATTTAAGATGTGTGACAGCACGGCTGGAACGTATGAGTGGAGCCGAACCCGGAACGGCAACTGCAGCGGTGTCGACCATGCCAATTGGGTGGACGCCGATGGCAGCCGCAACGCGGACGGCGGAACGGGTTCGATTCGCGCCTTCAAGAACAACTCCACCGACGTCGATTCCGTGTGGGCATGGACGACTTCGGGAGACCAGAACACCAAGAACTGGAAGGTTTATGCCGGAGCGGAAGCCCCGGGCAATCTGGTCGCCCAATTGCAGTGGACCAAGGGCGCGGGTAACGCCAACAATTGGACATTCCAACAGTTGGGCTCGTTCACGCTGGCCGCCGGCGCATCGTCGGTCACCGCGGCAAAATGGACGCTGACCGCGAGTTCCGATGCCAAGACCGGGACGATGGACATCTATTCCTGGTCGGCAGGCTCCTCGGCCGGTGCGCAGTCATTCTGGCGCAGCGATCATATCGCTTGGAATCCGGATTCGTCGGGGACTTGGGTCGAGTACGGGGAACAGGGCAATGTCGTCACCGAGCACAACTGGCCGCAGACGGGTCCCGACATCTCATTCCCGACCGTAGGACATGATATCGTTTTCGATACAACGACTCAATGTGCCAAGGATGCCTACCAGATCGCACAGTTAGGAATATCATCTGTGCAGGGTTGGGTAACACAGGGAAGAGATTACTTTGGCTACCTGGATTCGTTGGATCAGGGTGGTCCGGTTGACGGCTGCTGGACTTGGAGCGGAGCATCTGGAGAAGGTTGCACTGCCGAGTTCAAGGTATGTCAGGAGGGTAGCGATTACCATTGGACTTGGAAGTTGAACGGCAGTTGCAGTGGGTCTTTTTCGAAGGCACGGTCAGCGCTGATGGAAAAACAGGATCAATCAAGATCTATAATCCGAACACGACGGACATCGTATATCAAACCTTGTGGTCGACCGAGACAGACGGTTCCGTCAATGTAACTTTTGAACTCGTTGGTGCCCTCAAATGGGTGACTCACGAATCGGCGGACGGCAGCTCCGGTACCACGAACTACTATATGTGGAGCGACACACCAACGCCGGGCTATTGGCTGTACCAACAGATTATCTGGACTTCCGACGGCTCGGGATCGAGCACTACGTACATGCCAGACGGCACGGTTATGGATCAGTGCAGTTGGCTGTAGGCAACAACGAGTGACACGCTGTCGAGCCCGCCCTGTCGCATCACAGGGCGGAATCGTTGCATTCAGTCCGTTAGATTCCAATGAGAACGGAAAAGATCCGTCGCTACGTCCGCAAGAGACGTGTGATCAAGAATCCGAATCGCAGTTCCCTCGCCCCGAATACATTCTCCGTGCCGGCGAGATACTGCGAGGGATTGAGATACACCGAGTTGGTGGCGACGAGCTTGAAGAAGTGGCCGCCGGTTTCGAGTTCGAGACCGAATGATGCCGGCCGGTGCCGCATGACCTCGGTGCCGGACACTTGCGGAGTCCACTCGGCAATGACGCTGAGGACATGATTGAGGTACACCTGGCCATGCAGACCCACCGCGAAGAGATTCTCTTTCTTCTCGGTGTTCACTGAGCTGTTGTGGAGATACGACGGCACTACGCCGAGGGCGATGCTCTTGCCGATCATTGTGTTGACGATCCCCTGAACGTAGTACTGGAAATTCCGTGAATCGCCGCGTGTCCGGTCGCTTCGCTTCTGCGTGTTCCAGGCGCCGCCGGCCTGCACCGCGATCTTGAACGGCAGCGGCGTGCTGCGCAGACGCAGGAGTTCATACTTCCCCTGCAGGTCGACATTGCCGCCGAAATTGCTGCGTGCCAGGGTAATAACCAGCCGGTCGGTGGGCGCGTATCCCAAGCCGAGACGCATGAGCGCCGGTCCATCCAACCCATACAGATAATCGAAACCGTCCGAGAACCTCGGGTAGAAGCGATGGGAGATTTCGAATTGGAGGACGTTCTTGCCCGGCGTCTCCGCCGTAGGCAAACTGATTGCCTGGGTCGAATGAAACAGACGCAGTGGCGGCTGGGTCGGCGGGCTGGCGCGTTTCCAGCCGGTTCCGGTATCCTGTGCTGAGGCGGAACTTGCGAGCAAGGTGGCCACGGCCGAAATCACAATCAATCGTCTCATCGTCAATCCTTTGCAGCGGCTGCGGGCAGCAGATAGAAATCCAACTGCACCTGGACCGTGTCACTGATCTTCAGGAACATCAACCTGGGAACTTTAATCTTATAGTCGGGCAGGGCAACAGGAAACTGGCCGCGGACATGGTATCGCGAACCCTCTTTGGCGGCCTGGATCGTGGCGGACTTGGGCTTTTGGACCCCGTGGATCGTCATGTCGCCGGCAATCGTCAGATGAAATGCGCTGTCCGCCGCCCGGCCGGCCTCAGAGATTCGTCCGGCGAATTGGGAGAATGGGAACCGGTCGGTTTCGAGGTAGTTTTCCCGCATGTGCCGGTTGCGCAGGCCGATTCCGGTGTCCAGCGCATTGAGATCAACCTCGAAGTAGAACTTGCTGCTGTCGTATCCAGTGCCTGCCCGGAGTGTGTCGAATGGGGTGACCGCGTATCCGTCGATCCGGCTGGTGGTCCCGTCAAAGTTCTCCAGCGGAGCCTTGGAAGTGAACTTGACCATTCGCGGCGCCGTGGTGTCCACATGGTATTCGGCGGCGCCGGCTGCGGCCAGGGGAACAATTCCCCAGATCGCAATAAGGATGAATTTACTCGTGATTTGCCGCACACGCATCTCCCCTGTTCGCCGGTTGCCGGGCTCGTAACACCAGTAACCAGACCAGGCACAGGAATGTTTCAGGCGTTCCACGGCAATCATCGGAACCCGCGTGCCATGGAAACTAACAGACCGCAAAGACCGGCAGGCCGGAATTGATGCCCGTCCGCACGCAAGCGCCGGAGAGGCGGATTGACACGACCGGCAGGGCGTTCAACGCTAGAGCACTTCGCAGATCGAATTCATCCCGCCGAATTCATTGGGGACCTTGCGCGGGTTATTGGGATCCTCGTGCCACTCGGTGTCGACCAGGAACTTGTACTGGTGGGTTCCCGGCATCAACTGGACCGTGATGCGCCAGACACCATCGCGGCCCTTGATCATCGGCTGCGGCTCCCAATTGCTGAACGATCCGGCGATGGCAACCTCAAGGCTCTCGGGGGCATCGATCATAAACGTCGCGGACTTCTTCGTATTAGATGTGCCAAGACGTCTTGACGTCGATGCGCGGATGCGTTCGTCGGCCTCACGCGTCATGCGTGTCCGGGTGGACTTCTTCGGCTTGGTCTTGGAGTGGAATTTGGCCCCGCCTTTGGTCTTGGCCGGCTTCCCCTTTCCACCCCGGGTACCACTGCCGCTATTGGCAGGCATGGAATGATTGATCACAGACAGCTCCGTTCACACAATTTTGGCGTGCCTCCACTGAGGATGATACGCATTTCCGCAGGGGAGTTCCATGGTCTGGCGGCAAACATAGGGAGCCCCGCTCACTCCGCCAATGAGAAAACAGGTCGGAAAGCGATTTATAGGGCCAATCAAGGTCCGGGGGTGGAAGCCGATAAGCCATAATGAGCCAGTGTGTTGGCAGCGGAGATCGAATTTTTCTCCCGGCTGGCTCTTGCTCGGAGTTATCTTTAGCGCCTCAGATTTGGACTTAGCACCATCGATTGGATGCAAGCCGACGGTTGATGCCAAAGGCCGTGACAGGAGGCGCAGAAGTGTCGGCACAGCGATGTTGACTATTTGAACAGTTCGACCACCAATCGAGGGTCACATGGCGAATCTCACCAATCGCGAAATGCCAGAGGGCTTCGTCGAGATCCAAATGGCGCTGCTCGACGCGATCGAGCGCGCGGACCGGACCAGCGCCCAAGCAATGCTCCGCACCTGGGCGGCCGCACATGGCCCGGAGCGATTGCTGGCGGAGGTCATCGAGCCGGTTCTCGCCTGGATTGGAGAGGGTTGGCGCCGGCACGAGTCGTTCACGATCGCTCAGGGATACATTGCGGCCAAAGTGATCGAAGATGCCCTGGATCAGATCATCACACCCAGCCAGTTGCGCAGCAGCGAGAACGCAACGGGAAGGCCGGCGGTCATCGGAAACATCGAAGGCGACTTCCACTCGCTCGGCCGCCGGATGGTCGGCATCTTCCTGCGCGCCAATGGCTGGAATGTTCACGATCTGGGAAACGACGTGCCGGGATCCCTGTTTGTCGAGACAGCCTTGCAGACCGGCGCGCGCGTGATTGGCGTCTCGGCCATGACTCTGACCACCGCCCACGAAATCCGGAAACTGCGCTCGGAGATTGACAACCGCAAGCTCGCCGGCAGGCTCAAGTTGGCCGTCGGGGGGGCGGTGTTTGTGGTTTGTCCGGACATTGTCGATCAGGTGGGCGGCGACGGCACCGCCGCCAGTGCGCTCCACGCCCCAAGATTGTTCGATGTGTTGTGGGAGGCGTCGGTCAGCGCCGCGCGTCCAGCCGGCCTTTCCGCCGCGCAGGGGGTACTGTTATGAATGGGATGGAACGAATCATGGGAACGGTTGCGGGACAGGCACTCGATCGGCGTGCGGTCGCACCCGTTCTGAGTCTTTACGGCGCCCGTCTCACGGATTGCCCTTTGGAACTTTACTACAATGATACGGCCGCGTATGTCCGTGGCCAGGCGGCCATCCGGTCCACATTCGACCCGGATGCTTTGTTCGCTCCGTTCGCGTTAGCCTCGATTGGTGCCGCCTTTGGGAGCGAGCTTCAGTACTTCGCCGACCAGGCCCCCAATATCAAACGCCCGGCGATCCGCTCGGCCCAGGACTGGGACCACATCACGATGCCGGATCCCGATACCCACCCTCGTTTACTGTACTTTCGCGAGGCCATCCGCCAGATGGCCGCGGAGCACCGCGGCGAGGTTCCCATCGTTGGCGTGATGCCGGCCCCAACCGACCTCCCGGCGTTGATCATGGGACTTGAGGCATGGCTGGAGACAATGCTCTTCGACCCATCGCGGGCGCGTGAGATCATGGCCGTGACCACACCGTTCTTTGTCGAATTGGCGAATGACTTCTTTGCGGATGGTGCGACCGTCATCGCGTCACCGTGTGCGTTTGTGTCGCCGGTATTCGTCACTCGGGAAACAGTGGTGTCGCTTTCGCGGCCTGCACTCGAGACGGCGCTGTCCCAACTCAACGGTCCGCTTATGTTGCATCATGGGGGTGCGACCATTTCCGCCCACCTGGATCTGCTCACCGGTCTTCCGTCGGTCATTGCGCTCGCGTTGGATCAGAAGGATGATCTGGCCACGGCACGTGCCATCCTTGGGCCAGACTTGGTACTCTTTGGCGGACCCGCTGGTCCAACGCTCAACCGCCTGACGGCTGAAGAGGTTCAGAGTGTCTGCCTGTCCATGCTGGTGGATCGGTCGGATGACACTCGCTTCATACTCTATAGCTGCGGACCCGACATCCCCTGGGACACGCCGGTGGAGAACATCGCGGCGCTGTGCCGCTCGACTTTGCTTCCTGAAGGGAGACCGCGGTGCGGGGCCCCCGTCCATGTCTGACAACTTGCATTAGCTGCTCAATATTCGCGCGCGAATTGGAGAGCTGTTGCAAGCAGTCTTGGCCCGACATGCGGGTGGTGATCGTCAGTTCGATGCTCCACATGCGTCCGGATCGCCTGGCCGCGCAACTTCATTCCCTCGTCAGCCGGGAGCGACGTGACGGCCGCCGCGTGGTTCTGGCCTTTGGCGACTGCTGCTCGGCAATGTCGTCTCTTGAGAATCTGGGTGGCGTGACGCGAACCTCCGGCACCAACTGTTGCGAAATACTCCTGGGGCGGGACATCTACCGCCGCCTCTCGCACCAGGGGGCATTCTTCATTTGCCCGGAGTGGGCCGTTCGCTGGCGGACAATGTTCGAAACGGAATTGGGCCTGGACACCAAGGTGGCAAAGGCATTCATGCAGGAATTGCACCGGAAGATCGTCTACCTGGACACCGGAGTTGTTCCTGAGCCCACGGCGGCAGTAAACGACTGTGCCGATTATTGCGGCCTCCCCGTGGAAAGACTGCCGGTGTCATTGGATACTCTCCACTCCGCGATCGAGGACGCAATATCCCGACTCACGCCGGCAGGAGTTCAGGCATGAAATACGGCAGCCCAGCCGATGATCCGGCATTCCCGGCGATGACCATGGACATTCTCGGGAATGTCCTTAGCCGCGCCGACAACCCCAGCGAGCTGGCCGAGTACCTGACCGAAGAAATCCGAAGTCTCACCGGAGCACGGTGTGTGGTCTTCATCGAATGTCCCGGCCGGCTGGCCGGGAAGGATCATCGCGTGGCCGGAGTGAACCCGGCGCACCGGCGCTCGTGGGCGGAGTCCCTTGCCGCCTGCCGATTGTATGAGCTCGTTCACCAGGCCCCGGTGACCACACTTTGGCGGGCCGGCGATGGATCGGTGGCGGCGGCACTGCTGCACTCGGAGGGATATGCCCTTTCCATGGCGATTCCGCTGAACGTGGGCGCGCGCCGGGTTGGCGGCATGCTGCTTTTGGGTCTGCCGGATCAGGCGCACTTGGATACGACCGTCGGAATCCTGAACACTCTGGCGACGGTTGTCGCGCTCGTGATGCGCAATGCCCTCCTCTACGAGCGGCAGGATCAGGTCATCCGGGAACGGACGCGTGATTTGCAGGCGAGCCACGAGGCGTTGCGTGAAAGCGAGAATCGCTACCGGGGGCTATTCGAGAATTCCCCAGTTGCGCTCTGGGAATTGGACTGCTCCAAAGTGCGTGAGCAGATGCAGTCAACCCAGAGACAGAAGAGTGGCAGCGACACGCCGGAACTGAGCGGTATCGCCCAGCTCATCCATATCAAGGCCCTCAACCAGGCGGCATTGGACTTGATCGGAGCCCAATCCCTCGGGGCGATCCCAAGCGACCTCTCTGTCTTCTTCACCGATGCCTCACTGCAATTCCTGTATGAGCGGCTTCGCCAGCATCTTCGGGGCGACGCGCGTGCCTCTGGAGAAACTGTCATCCGCAGGCTCACCGGCGAGACATCCAATGTTGCAGTGATGAGCATCGTGCCACCCGGCCAGGAAGCGACCTGGTCATCGATGATCACCGCCGTCATTGATATCACAGAGCGGACACGCCTGGAATTGGAGATTGCCAGGGCCAAGCGCCTCGAATCCGCCGGGCGACTTGCAGGGCAAATTGCCCATGACTTTAATAATTTGCTGTCCCCATTGGTGACCTATCCGGAAATGATTCGGGAACTGCTACCTCCGGACTTTGCGGGATGCAGTATGCTCGAGGATATGGAACAGGCCGCGCTACAAATCACGGAGATCAACCAGGAGTTGCTGACCCTGGGGCGGAGGGGCCATTACAAGCAATCCGCGCTCAATCTCAATGATTTGATCGAATCCGCCCTGCGTACCGCCACGATTCCTCCGTTGGTCAAAGTCGAGAAAAAGCTCGCCCCCGATCTGCAACTGATCGCCGGCGGACCGGGCCAGCTGACGCGCGTCCTGAACAATCTCATCGTCAACGCGGTCGAGGCCATGGAAGGGATCGGCCAGCTCTCGATCTCAACCGGCAACACTTATCTGGACCATCAACTTCGCCGGTACAATTCGATTCGGATCGGGGAATATGTGTGTCTGGCCGTCAGCGATTCCGGACCCGGAGTCCCGGCCGACAATTTGGATCTGATCTTCGAACCCTTCTTCACGACCAAAGTTTCGGATCGCCGACGTGGAACTGGGCTCGGACTGAGCGTGGTCCATGCGGTCGTTGAGGATCACAAAGGGTATGTCGACGTCTGCACCTCGCTCGGCGGGGGCACGACGTTCTATCTGTACTTCCCGATTATGCGGCCGGATCTCTCCGCACAGCCCGCCGCGGTTGGCAGAGCCCGCGGCAGCGGCCAGAGAATTCTGGTGGCCGACGATGACCCGCTTCAACTGCGGATCGCTCGGTCCATGCTGGAATCACTCGGGTACACCGTTCAAACCGTGGAGTCAGGCGAGGAGGCCGTGGCGGCAGTATCCGCTCACGTCCCGGATCTTGCCATTCTCGACATGATTATGGCCGGCATCGACGGCACGGAGACACTCATCAGGATTCGCAAGATCGCGCCAAATTTACCGGCGATCATCTTCTCTGGCTTCGCGGCCAGCGACCGGGTCAATGCCGCGCTGGCGATGGGTTCGTGTGATTTTCTGGCCAAACCCGTCAGGCTCGATGATTGCGCCCGAGCCGTGCACTCCGCACTGGCCGGAATTTCCCGTCCCCGCTAGACAAGTCAGAGGCCGTCCTGCACTCGTCCAAGTCGCAACGGGTTGGATCCAGCCAGTCTTGTCTTGAGCCGTTGAGATGAATTACCTCGACGTCTGACCTACGGTGAACGCGGCAGACGCGAGCGTGGCACCGCCGGCATCGACCACCTTCACCTCCCAATTCCCCGTCCACGACGGGAGAATCGATTTCTGGCTGAAGGTTCTCCACGAAATACTCTTCACGGACAGATCCACGGAGAGCATCTCTTTGCCCTCATGGGACCAGACGTGCTTGACCGCAGTCTCGCCCTTGGCACCTGTGATCTTGCTCCAGCAATAGAGTGTGCCGACGTCGGCGGCGAAGCTGGATGCCGTGCCGGTCGGCATCCGGTCGGTGATGCTGGTGCACACCTGGACTTCGGCGGTCAGCGTGGCAGCCGCCGGGACCGGGACCTTCTTCTCCGATGCGGCAGCAGTGTCCGCCGCCTTCTGATCCTGGGCAAGGCCGGTCGCCGTGAACACCACCACCAGGCACAGACCGATGATAGTTCGCTTCACGATGTCCCCATCCTCTCTGGAAATACGATTCCCTGATAAGTTGAAATCCATACTGAACAGGGTGCAATGCTCGCCTGCCGGCCGGTGGTTGTCAATCCTTTTCTGAAATGCCTGGAACGTCGATACCGAAATGGCCGGCCCACAGCCCTGCGATGCGCACCGATGGATGGACGGTAACTATCAATCGTGCCTATCAATAAGCGAATTTCGGTCCCCAGCCGGCGGGGCCATCCGCCAGGAGATCAAGCATGGGCCAGACAGCACAGAAATCATCGCCGGGGCCGAGGCCGGTATGTCCCGTGCGCCGAATCGTCCCATCGGCATCCCGGTGGAACGCGGAGATACCGGGCTTCTGCGAACCGGTTTCGGTTTCGTAACCCATGTCGCGATTGAAGTCGGTCCCATGGCTGGAGTACATCTTGAAATTCCAGCCGCGTCCCTGATAGAACGCACGCTGAACATCGACGGGGTCCTTCGACACCACCACAAACGCGGCGCGATTCTCCAGATGCTTCACCAGCCCGGTGAAGCCATCCGCCCACATCGTGCAGTAGGCACACCCCTTGCCCATGTTATGAACCAGGATCAGGTCATCACGCGACCCGAACAACTCCGACAGCTTCACCGGCGACCCATCGTGTGCCAGAAGAGTGTAATCGCTGACCGGCTCCGGAGCGATGCTGCGGCGCAAGGCAACGAGTGCCAGTTTGTCTTTCCGGATTCGTTTCTCCAGTGCTTCCACTCGGGCTTTGTCACTGAGCTTCTTCGCTGGCGCTGACTTGGACCGTGCAGTCCCCTTCGAGGCTCCGCCCTTCGCCGGCTTGGCCTTCGACGGTTTCCTGACGGCTTTCCTGACCGGCTTCTTCCCAGGCATTCGACACCTTCCCTTCCACAATACAATGACTATACATCATGGGCACGACAGTCCAATGGATCAGGCGGCACGATTGCCTCCCTGAGTTCCTCTCGCAAGATCGCGTAGAATCGGTCCTTCGCCATCCGCTCGATCCATGGGTAATGGCCGCACTGGGGCAGGATTTGAAAGCGGACTTGGGGCAGGCAATGTGTGAGCAACGGGCGGATTCCCTCCATGGAATGCGGATCATATTCACCATGTATTACGAGGGTGGGCACGCGGATTTTGGAGAATTCCCGTTCGAGGAAACCGGGATTGTCGCGCAGGCAAACGAAGTCCTGCCAGACCCTGCGGTGCAGTTCGAATTGCGTTTCAATGACCTCCAGGTCACGTGTTATTGGGTCGAAAACGTCGGCGTCGAACAGAATTGCCCCCCACGCATCCATCAGCCTTTGGGCATCCGCCGGTCCGGCCGTTTCCAGCCGTTTCCTGATCGATTCATTTTCCCGGCGTGCTTTCGGGTCGAGCCGCTCCTGACGGGTTGCTTCGACTCTGGCCGAACTGCGCTTGTCGAAGACGGCACAGCCGATCAGGACGAGTTTGCCGACGAGCTCACTACGGCGCGCCGCCAGGAATAGCGCAAGAACCGCCCCCCAGGAGGAGCCAACGAGAACCGCTGGTGTGGCCGCATTGTCTCGTAACTGCAGGCGGAGTTCCTCGATTTGTCCGTCCAGTGAGTCTTTTGACTGGAGCGGTTCGAGGACCCCCATTGACATCGCGAGTTCGCGGGCCACGGGGGCCATGTAACCCGGAGCCCCAGGACCGCCGTGAAGCACTGCGACAGAAAATGGCGGCTGTCCGTATTTGCGTACGGTCATACCAATACCTGGAACCGATCGATCATTCGTTTGGCGTTACAGGCTCACCGATTGAATAGAGGATGTCGGCATAGAAGCCGAATGGCCGCAGCCTGTCTTTCTCGCTTCGGAATTGGATACTGCGGAAGCAGATCTTGACTTTCAATCGATTCCCCACCGCAACGATCGTCATCTTCTCTGGTGGCAAGATTCCGCCACTGCTCTCGTCGAAGTGGCTGAGCAGCGAGTCGGCCAGGGGCTCCAGTGGTATTTGTAGTGAGTCCGCCGTGTGGCCATTGGACTTGTGATCTAATGTCAGGACATTCGTCCCGGTATCGAAATTGCAGGTCAGATTGCTGCTGCTCTCTGGCTGACCCTGCTTCCCGGGATTGAACCGCTGGCCAATCAGCATGTACTCATAGCCACGAACACTCACAGCCAGGTTCGGGTCGGCACTGATTTCGAGAAACCTCGCGCCAACGATACTGACCTCCAGCCGGTATTCCACGCCCATCATCGTCGTAACGTCATAGGGATCTTTGGATCGTCCGCCGGATTTCGTTGAGTCCAGCGTGAGTGATTCTGTAAACCAGCCCCGAATCCCGTCGTAACCATGAATCTCGCTCAGATACCTGACGATAGAACTGATCTGTGCGGCATCGTGCGAGGAGACAATTCCCGGCGCCTTCTGCACTTTTTCGTTGACGAGGATTCCATTCCCCGCCAACAGCGTCTTAAGCCGGCTAATTTGGCTGCTCTCGGACACATGAAACGCTCCCCAAGAACCAAAGCTCATCAACAACGAGGCGACCGCAAGAGAACCCGGAATGACTTTGACACTTTTGGCCCGGCTGAAGATGAAATACACTGCCATCGCTGCCAGCCAGATGCCCAGGGCAAAGCCGATATAGCGGCCCTCCGTGATTCCGTAGTCGGAGACGCGGCGGGTGACCGCGAGAAGCAGCATGACGATTGGCGGAATCATGATCACCCAAAACCAGCGCATGGCGGCTTTGATCCACATGTTCTCGGTCTTCTCGCGAATCGGATGCAAAAGCAGTATCGTCACCACGCCCGCCGCGGCGAAGCAAAGCGTGAGCATGCTGACCCACCCTTTCGGCCAGCTCCATTGGATGACAATCTTGCCGAGGTATGCGTAGAGAATAAGCAAATACACAAACATCAATGGCAGCAGCACATACTGGGCAAAGACTTTCAACCCTTTCGGGTAGTCCTCATGACTGTCGAGTTCATCCAGGTTCTCCGGAATTCCCGCGAGGAAAAACCAGGTCGCGAAGATGCCGACAATCAAGCACCACAATTCGGGGAATCGCTTTCCCGGAATATTGATGCCGAACAAATTATCCAGCGCGGCGAGTGCAATCGCCAGTCCGGCAAACAGTGTTCCGGAGTACAGGCCCGCGAGAAGCGCTCTGAAAACCAACACCTTGCCATACTGCCAGAATCCATTGACTTGACCCTGTCTCAGGTACGGGCCAATGACAAGGAATCCGCACAGAGCAATGACCAGCATGGCCAGACGCTGCACATGATAGACCGGTGCTCCCGCCATCTCCCACGGCACCGTGAATCCATATCCCACCAGTGCCAACGAGCCGGCAATTTGCACGGCCAGAGATACGCTTCTGGACCAGCGTCGCCTTTCGGCAAAAAGCGTCAGGCCCGTCAGTAGCGGCAATCCCAGGATGGCCGCGAAGAGAATCTTGAACAGAACCGAGGGCTCGGATGGCCCTTCGTGGTCGACGAGAATCAACACCGCGGCGGTTCCGAGAGCCGCGCAGGCTAAAACAAAGGGAAAACGCCTTAGAGTACGATCAGCTTCCTCTAAAGCCTTCTGAAAGGACGGCAGTCTCATCGCGGGCCTCCGCTTGGCGGATTCAAACTCACTCCGTGGCTTCGCCAGCCAACCACAGATGATACTCGTCGCACAAAACTATGGAATCAGGGTCGGAAAGCAATGAGGAAGACGGAACTGGCTGGCATCGGCCGCCACGCTCACCGTCCGTCATCCATGACATGTGGATGGACCCTTCGGAAACCTGTTCCATCGCACAGGCATCACGGGATAGGCTTTCGTAACACGGTCGAGTGGGACCGCCGAATCGTGGGCGAGCCTGCGGGTTCCAGTCCACACGCTGAGGCAATCTCCAATGTGCGGCCAAAATCATCATGAGAAACATGCCCGGCCGGCTCGGCGATCAGAAGGTGGGCGCCAGGCCGTAGTGTTCGTGTGATACCAATCAGCGCCGAACGGATATCGGGCATCTCGTGCAACACCGCGAACGCCAGCGCGAAATCGATGCTTCCGTTCAGGTCATCGACTCCCAACGAAGCACTCGTGCAAACACGCGTTTCAATTCGCGCCTCGAGCCCGGCTTTGATGGCACGGCGCCGGAGCGATCGGATCATCTTCTCCTGCAAGTCCACCGCCACAACTCGGCCCTGCTCCCCAACCAGCCGGGCCAAAGGCAGGGTAAAGAAGCCCATGGCGCTGCCGACATCGAGCACCCTCATTCCAGCTTGTACGTAGGGCTGGAGAATCCGATCCGGATTCTGAATCATCCGGCGCAGTGGGCTGGCGAGCAGATATCCCACCCACCACGGGCACACATGCTCAGCCATAGAATTGGCCCGCTTGACTCATCACCGGTTTCACCATCTATGGCTTCATCACCACGCCGAAGTTCTTGCGGCCGTTCAGCGCGATCCGCACCGGTTCATCGAAGCAAATATGGCGGAGATACTGGCCTTCGGCGCATGCCGTCTGCGCGTCGAGCCAGGCCATATCGAGGAAGTCTCCTTCCGGCTCGCGCAGGTTGACGGTGAGGTAGCCGATTCCGAAGGAGATGATGTTCTGGAAGAAGTGCGATCCCTGCGAGGGATCGACCTGCATATCCTCGAATCCGGTTTCGACAATGCAACGCACCCCGGCAATTTGCGCCCACTTCACCGGAATTCCGAGCCAGGCATCGGTGCTCCCCCAGCGTCCGGGACCAATAAGGATATACGGCCGTTTCTGCTGTCGCAGACTGGCGTTCATTGCGCCGATCTCCTCGGCAATCTGCGGTGTCCGGGAACGGTCAAAATTCTCCCGGCGCACGTAGATCAAATCGCAAACGCCGCTAATCAGCCCGTTGCCGAGCGCGCGGTGGGAAATGCAGATCGCGTGCTTGGCATCGGCGTGATCGGTCTTGATCTCCTGAAGTTCCGAGCCAAGTACCAGAGGACGGATCTGCAGAAACGCGAAGTCGTGCGGCATGTCGGGCTTGTTCGACAGACTGACCGCGAATTCGATTTCCACCGGGCAAGAGGATGCGGCCGTTCCGATCTTCAAGAGGAACTTGGATATCTCCGCCAGCGGGAAAACACCTCCCTTGAGCACACCGGCCATTGTGACCAGCCGAACGCCCGTCCGTGAGATGCCATCGTAGACCGCGTCATTGTCCGGCGAATAGACCGCCCCGACCGGTCCCAGTGTCCCGTGCTTTTCTGCGACCGCCAATTCCAGCAACGCCAGATCCGGGTAAACGCCCCCGCCGCGTCCCCATTCGTACTTTGCACAGGACAAGTCGAGCGCGAGGAAATTCGCCTGCGAGTTCTCGACATACTCTTCCGGCGAGAATGACTGGACCGGCTTGGTGGGATACGCCGGGCAGAACCGGACACACCGTCCGCCATCCACAACCATCTTCCCCATCCCCAGTGCCACCGAAACCACACCATCCTCGGCCTTCACACCCGGCACCGGGTAGTAGTTGGTCGATCGCGCCACCCCGGCGAAATCGGGGTAGAGGTACGACTCATGGCGATTGCCCACGACCTGCTGGATCACAATCGCCATCTTCTCTTCTTCCAGACGGTTCGGTAGAGAATCCATGTACGCCTTCGCATCGGCGTAGTAGGTCGAGGCGTACACCATCTTGATCGCGTTGCACAATTCTTCGAGACGCACCTCAGGATCGTCGTGGTTGTTGGGAATGATGTAGGTCCGGTAGATTCCCGCGAATGGCTGGTACGATGCATCCTCGAGCAGGCTCGATGATCGCACGGCCAACGGATACCGCACCCACTGCAGGAAGTCCCACAAGTTCTCCAGTACGTCGGGCGGGAACGCGGCCGCCAGAAAAGTCTGCGCGATTTGAGCGTCTTCACGTTCCTTCAAAGCGTAACTCGACAGTCCGGAGTATTCCATGAACCGGTCGAAAACACCCGAGGTCAGGACCACGGTGGCGGGAACGAAAATGCGCACGCCGGGGAAGCGCTTTTCCAAACTGTAGTAGTTGATCAAGGAATTGATGAACGCCAGGCCGCGACCCTTGCCGCCGAGCGAGCCCTCGCCAATCCGCACAAAGCCGGATCCCCCCTCGAAAGTACGGCTGGAGTATTCCGCCACCACGCCCGACATGGCGCGCTGTCGCACCGAACGCAGGGCGCCGATGAGATCGCGACGCAGGGCGCCACGGTCTTCGACGGACGCACGCAGAATGGTGCGAATCTGCTCTGCCAAATCAAATTCCGTCCGCGCCATCAGCCAGGAGTGGAAGTCATCGCGCGACAGATTGGCCAGGATATTCTCCTCTGGCAGCGCCTGGAGCGCCCATTCCAGCGTGCGCAGGTCTGGCGCCCGGCTGATGACCGAGCCGTCGGGGTTCTTGAACACAAAATCCCCGAACCCCAGATCATGTTGGATAAAATCGCGCGCATCGGCGAGCAGCGTTGCCGAGTTCTTGCTGATGAACTTCAACCCGAGAGACCGTGCCGGCGGTGCGTTCATCCCCTCCGATTGCATCAAAAGCGGCAGACCCGGAACATGTTCTTTGAGCCAGAGCGCGACGCTGAATCCGGCGGATGGATCGACCTTTCCCTCACGGGGAAAGGCGGCATCCAGAATCGCGCCGAGCAGATGCTTCTGGTATTGCTCGCAGAGGCTGATCGCTTCCTCATACGTACGCGCGAGCAGCACCTTGGGACGCGCCCGCATCCGCATGATCTTTTGCGCGCGATTGGCGCTTTGATCGGTCAGGGCGTGGGCTTGATTCCAGATTTCGGTATAGAGCATCGGGAGGAACGAGGAATAGAATACGACCGAATCCTCGACGAGGATGATGCTCCTCACTCCCGCTGTCTGGGCGTCGTGCAGGGCATTGTAACGGTCCTCGATGTATTTGATAATCGCCAGAAACAGGCGCACATCGCCCGACCAGACAAACACGGTGTCGATTTCACGCAGATCCTCGAGACGCGGCAGCATGCTGAGTTCGCGGGCGCTCGAGGCGAGGATCACGATCGGCAGATCGGGATGAATCGCATGCACCGCCTCGCCAAACTCGCGGACATTCATCCCGCCGACCCGGGCCATCGAGATCACCAGGTCGAACGATTCGGAACGCAGCATCTCCAACACCTCCTGCGCCGTGGAGACCCGCTCGACCGAAGGCGTGAATCGCAAATCGAGATCCAGATACTCGGAGAGAAGCATCTCCGAGAGCTTGCCGTCCTCGATAATGGTAAAGCAATCGTAGGAGCTGCTGACCAAAAGCAGGTTGCTGACCCGGCGCGGCATAAGCGCACCATAGGGCGGATCGGCGTTCCCCGGTGACCCCAGAATGTCATCAAGAATGCGATCCTGCATCATTAGCTCCAGGCCAATCCAAGCACAAAACCGCTTGTTCCGCAAGCATTTACCGCATAATAGCTGACCAAATCAAAGCCCCTTCCAAAATCAAATCAAAGAAGCGTGGTGCCAGGAGTATCGCCCCCACGGCAGCCAAGACATAAGCGATTATCTATCAATTAATTACGTTAGCGCTCTGAAGACGCGAATCGCAAGATGTCAAAACCGAGTTGCCGAACGTAGGCACCACTTGACACAAATTTCCGCATAGCGGTATCTTATGTACCGCAGGATGGGTAAAAATGTACCGATTTAGCCCTAATTCTCCTCAATCTGGCTCTACCAGACTCATCTATAGCTGATCGTGATGCACATTTCGGAACCATCTGCCCGCTTCGGCCTGTCCCTCTCCTTCAGGAAGGCGCCGAATGGGGCGGAATCACCCACGTGTCCAATTCAATATCGAAAACCCATAATGTTCCTTGTTCGACATCGGTCGTGAAGACCAAAGGAGGTTCGAATGTTCGCGTTCAACACAAAGGAATTCGCCTCAAAGTTCATGGAAAACCTGATGGCCAAACATCCCGGCCAGCCGGAATTCCATCAGGCTGTCCGTGAAGTGGTGGATTCGCTCGGCCCGTGTCTGCAGCGGCACCCGGAGTATCTGCAATCCAAGATTATGGAGCGGATGTCCGAGCCGGACCGGATCATCATGTTCCGTGTGGCGTGGCAGGATGACCGCGGCGACGTCCAGGTCAACCGCGGCTTCCGTGTGGAGTTCTCAAACTCGATCGGTCCATACAAGGGCGGTCTGCGCTTCCACCCGAGCGTCAATCTCAGCAAACTGAAATTCCTCGGCTTCGAGCAGATTCTCAAAAACAGCCTGACCACCCTCCCGATGGGCGGCGGCAAAGGCGGCAGTGATTTTGATCCCAAGGGCAAATCCGACAACGAAGTCATGCGCTTCTGCCAGGCGTTCATGAATGAACTGTATCGCCACATCGGCGCCGACGTGGACGTCCCGGCTGGCGACATCGGTGTGGGCGGACGCGAGATCGGGTATCTGTTCGGCCAGTACAAGAAACTCACGCATGTGTTTGAAGGCGTGCTGACCGGCAAAGGCCTGAACTGGGGCGGCTCGCTCATTCGTCCCGAGGCGACCGGTTACGGCTGCGTGTATTTCGCCGAAGAGATGCTCAAGACGCGCAATCAGTCGTTCTCCGGCAAGACCGTGGCCGTGTCGGGTTCCGGCAACGTGTCGCAATACGCGATTCAGAAGGTGAATCAGCTCGGCGGCAAAGTGGTGACCGTCTCCGACTCCAACGGCACCGTCTACGACAAGAACGGTATCGACCCTGAGAAGTGGCAGTTCATCATGGATCTGAAGAATGTCAAGCGCGGACGCATCAAAGAGTACGCCGACAAATTCAAAGCCGAATACCATGATGGACGGCGGCCGTGGTTTGTCAAATGCGATATCGCGCTTCCCTGCGCCACCGAAAACGAAATTGACGGCGAAGACGCCAAGACGCTTGTTAAGAACGGCTGCATCTGTGTGTCCGAAGGCGCCAACATGCCGACGACTCCCGAGGGCATCGAAGCCTTCATGCACGGCAAAGTCCTCTACGGTCCCGGCAAGGCAGCCAACGCCGGTGGCGTGGCGACCTCCGGACTGGAGATGTCGCAGAACAGCATGCGGCTGTCGTGGACGCGGGAAGAAGTCGACGGGCGTCTGCACCTGATTATGAAGTCGATCCATCAGGCCTGCCGCTCAACCGCGGAAGAATACGGCGAACCGGAGAACTATGTTCTGGGCGCCAACATCGCGGGATTCATCAAAGTGGCCAACGCCATGATGGATCAAGGTTTGGTCTAACCGGCACGGAATCACTGAACGTATGTATACGGGGGGAGAATCACGAGATTCTCCCCTCCTTGCCGCAAGCACACTCGCAGGAAGGACGGGAACGATGAGTGTTCGTCATCTGAGAGGGAATGTCCCGCTCGGATTCCGCGAGTTGCTGCATGAAATGTTGTCCCATTCGGTGCGCGATTACTCGCGGTCTGAGATGCTCAAGCGCATCTGCGCCTCGCTCTTGCGCTTCTCCGGATCGGACGTCCTCAGCATCCGCATTGACGAGAACGGCGGCACCACGCGTTGCCGCGCCACGATCAATCCCGACGGCACCGATCACGTGGAAATCTTCAATTCCCGTGAGGGGTCAGCGCCCGGAAGCTCCGCGGCGCAGGACCCGATCTCCGAACCGATTCTCGAAGCCATCCTGTCTGGAAGTTTCTCCGCCGCCGCCCAATCGTTTACGACCGGACGCAGCTTCTGGACGAGCGACTCGGCGCGCCCGATTCTTCTTCACAAGGAACCGGAAGCGGACCCGGCCAATCGGACGGTCGTGATCGGCGGGGAGTTCGCCTCGCTGGCCGTAGTTCTGATTCCATTGAGCAATAAGTCCCGTGGCGTTCTATTCCTGGCAAGCCGCCGGCACGATTTCTTCACCAAGGAAGATATCCAGGCGTACGAAGCAATCGCCGAGACGCTGGGGTTCGCGCTCGATCATCAGGGAACCCAGTGGGCGTTGCGCGAACGGGTCAAGGAACTGACATGCCTTTACGGCATCGCCAGCGTGGCCGGGCGCCCGGGGTTGGGGCTCGACGAGTTCCTGACGGAGATCGTCGAACTGCTTCCACCCGGATGGCAATACCCGGAGATGACCACCGCTCGCATCACCCTCGGCGGACGTGAGTACCCCAGCAGGGGATTCAAGGCGGGTCCGCAATCACAATCCGCCGACATCGGAGTCGCAGACCAACAGCGCGGAACAATCGAAGTCTTCTATTCGCAACGAATGCCCGAAGCATTCGAAGGCCCGTTCCTCCAGGAAGAACGTCATCTGCTGAATGCGATTGCCGAGATGATCAGCCGGCGTATCGCGCATCATGAGGCCCAATGGGCGCTGCGCGAACGGGTCAAGGAGCTGACCTGCCTCTACGGTATCGCGCAAGCCGCCAGCCGCCATCCGTTCCACCTCGACAGATTCTTCGAGGAGGTGTATCGCCTTCTCCCGCCGGGCTGGCAGTATCCAGGGATCACCGAAGCGCGCGTGACATTCGATGGCCGGTCCTACGCGACACCCGGCTGGCAGAAGAGT
>JACRMA010000094.1:30247-36682 GCA_016235085.1 Candidatus Zixiibacteriota bacterium | reverse complement strand
CCGCGTCCATCACCGCAAAATTGGACGTCTTCAAATGCGCATCCACTCCCACGTACAACACTTGTGCACCTCCTTCGTCAATTCCCCGCTCCCAATCCCACATACCAGAGAGCGGCGCACAAGCGCTTTCATCGTACCTACGGTCACGGTGTTGCATCACGATTGGATCGGAGTGTTGTTCCCGCCTTCATCTGTCTTGCCCGCCTCATCTGTCATTCCCGCGAAAGCGGGAATCCAGGGTGCCGCGAGTCAGGACTGGTTTCCCGCTTTCGCGGGAATGACGCCGCGTGCGATGATTGCTCCTAAATTGCCCCCTGTCGCAGAATGGAAACAAGAAGGGCGTATGCAATACGCCCCTACGGTCACGATTCCCCTTAACATCATCGCCACGTGAACGCCCTCCGTATTGATCGATTCGCTTCTGGTGCCCGACTGTTGCTCGACCGCCACATCTTCGGTTTGACGACCGACCCCGACTCTTGGCCGAAACCCGATGATTGCGGGAGTGTCCCCGCGCCGGCGGGAATCGCCGCTGATGATGACGCCGGACCGGTCTGGATCCTCGACAATGAACGGTTACCGGCATGGCATCGCCGCCGGACAGCGATTGGCGCGCAAGCGTTCCGATTCGAACAGAATGAAGAGTACGATTGCGGGTGGCGGCTGGTGGATGTCGCGGCACGATTCATACAATCGCGTCGCGATGATTGGAATGCAGCACTGGTGGCAATGGTTCCCCCACCGCCGGTCTACACATCACTTCCGGTGCTGCCCTGGCTGGGTTCGCGCCTGGCACAAATTCTCGAAGCGCGATTTGTGCCGGAGTTGTTCGCCGCGAGTGCACCGTATCCAACTCATCCTGATGTCATTCCCCACGCCAAGATGCCACCAAGCGGGCTCTATCGCATCAAGGGCAGCTCCTAAAGCATCCTTGCCGGAGTTCATGTCTTGCTGATTGACTGGCGCTACCATCATGGACGTACATTGAGCACCCTGGCGCGGATGCTGCGCCGCAGCGGCGCCGAGGTCGTGCGCTTTGTCTGGCTGAGATGAGCGATGATTGTTTCGCGTGAGTTGATAATCCTGTTTGCCCTCGCGGCCGAGGCACGGCTGGGACCCAAGGCGGTAGCGGCCTTGTTGGCTCACTACGGTGATCCCGGCGCGATTTGGGATACAGGTATTGACGAAGTGGCGCAGGTCGCTCATCTGAGCGAAGCAGCCACCGAGCGTCTGGTCGAAGCGCGCGGCCTCACCGATGCGCTGGCCGAGGAATTGGAACTGATTGTCGATGGCGGTACCATGCCGTTGTCAATTCTCGATGACGACTACCCCGACCGCCTGCGACATCTTCCCGATCCGCCAACAATTGTCTATGTGCGCGGCCAAATGCCGGACGAAGTCCAAACGGCGGTGGCCGTGGTCGGATCGCATCACGCTGACGCCGAGGGAATCGCGGAGGCGGTGGCGTGGGGGAAAGGCCTGGCGTTGCGGGGAGCCGCGGTGATTTCCGGACTGGCGCGCGGCATCGACGGCGGCGGTCACATGGGAGCACTGGCCGCGGGTGGACGCACGGTCGCCGTGCTCGGCAGCGGCTTCGACAACATTTACCCGCCCGAACATCGCGTGCTGGCCGAGCAGATCGAACACCAGGGCGCACTGATTTCAGAACATCCGCCGCGTACACCACTCACCAAATCGAGGCTCGTCTATCGCAATCGCATGATCGTGGCCCTCTCGGATGCCGTGGTCGTAGTGCGTGTCCACGCGCCGGAGTCGGGCACAATGGAGGCAGTCCGCCAGGCGCGTGATCTGGCGCGTCCGGTCTTCATGGTCGCCGCCGATGCCAGTCCCGCCACCATCCGTGCGGTCGCCGATGGTGCGATACCGATCGGCCACCTCCCGGATTTCGATCTGGTGCTGAAATACCTGTAACCTTCAAGATAACCGTAGGGGCGCCCCTACGGACGGATTCGTTGTCGGTTCACAAAACCCGGTGACAATGATTCACGAATGGCCCACCGGGCTGCACGGACATGCTTGTCCGAGGCCGCGCAGCGTGGTTACCTTCAGATCCGGCAAAAGGAGGTTCGTCATGGATAAGGTTTACAAAGTGATCGAAGTTGTAGGCTGCTCAGCGAAAAGCTACCAGGATGCGATTCAGAATGCCGTGACCGAAGCGTCGAAGACGCTGACCGGACTGGCATGGTTTGAGGTCAAGGAGATGCGCGGCGGATTGAAGGAAGGGAAAATCACCGAGTATCAGGCGATCATCAAGCTTGGGTTCCGTTTGATCGAAGATTAGGGTAAGCCCGGGAGGGCGAGGCTCCTGCCTGGCCTCTTGTCCGCGCAGACACATGACTCGGCAGGAGCCTCGCCCTCCCTCCGTACATTGCGGCGTGCCGGTGCATTAGGGGTAGACGATGGTTGTTGAACGCATCATCCTGACCGTGGCGATTCTCGCCGGATTGTATCTGTTCGTCCAGCCGGTGTGGTTCCGCCTGCGGCGCATCCACGCGACCACGCGCGGATTCCGCGTCGATCAGATTGGGCGACGCATCGGGCGGTTTATCTCCGAAGTTCTGCTTCAAGACAAAATCATCGTCCAGCGTCCGTTTGCCGGCACGATGCACGCGCTGGTCTTTTGGGGATTTCTCGCCTTCATCCCGGTGACGATCGACCACTTCGTACGCGGTTACGGCGGGACATTCCTCGGTCACGGCACATTGCGTTTCTTGGTTACCTCGGCTGTGGCCGTTCTCGCGGTCGCGGTGATCATTGGCATAACCGGGCTCGCTTTGCGTCGTTACATCGCGCGGCCAGCCGCGCTGGGAGCGATCAAGCTCGAATCGGGCGTCGTGGCCATGTTCATCGAAATTCTCATGGTCACTTATTTGCTCGACCTGTACGTATTCACCGACCCGACAACGGCCGCCGCACGCGTCAACTGGTGGGTTCACGCGCTGACGATTCTCGCGTTCATGGCACTGATCCCGCGTTCAAAACATCTGCACCTCGTGTTGTCGCCGGTCACGACTTTCCTTAAGGATCTGGAGCTGGCGAAAATCAGCCCGCTGAATTTCGAGAAGGAAGAATTCGGGGCGGTGAAGTTGTCCGACCTGTCCGCACACACGGCGCTGGGGGCATTCACCTGCGTCGAGTGTGGCCGCTGCTACGACAACTGCCCGGCGCGCTCGACCGGAAAGCTGCTTGATCCCAAGAAACTGATGCTCGATTTGCGCGACGGATTCCTCAAGGACCCATCGCAACTCATCGTGGGACAGACAATCGAGGAAGAAATCCTCTGGCAATGCACGACCTGCGGCGCCTGCACCTACCAGTGCCCGGTCGGGATCGATCAGGTGGTGCCGATTCTCGAAACGCGCCGCGGCATGACCGCCGAGGGAAAAGTTCCGCACACGTTCAATACGTTCTTCGGCAATCTTGAACGGCTGCAGAATCCCTGGGCGTACCCGACGCCACAGGCGCATGAATTCATCGAAAAGAACAATTATCCCAAATACGACGGACACGAGTGGCTGTACTGGATGGGGTGTCTGGCGCGGTTCGATGTCCAATATCAAAAGGTGTCGCTCGCGTTCAAACAGATTCTCGATTCTGCCGGAGTTTCGTATGGCGTTCTTCCCGATGAGCAGTGTACTGGCGACGCTGCGCGCCGGGCCGGAAACGAATATCTCTTCACAGAACTGGCCAACGCGAATATCGAAATGCTCAAAGCGGCCGGTGTGAAGAGAATCGTGGCCACCTGCCCGCATTGCGTACGCACGATTTCCGAGTACAAGGACTTCGGACTCGATGCGGATGTTCAGGTCATACACCACGCGCGTTTGATCGACGACCTGATCGCGACCCGCAAGCTTTCGCTCGACGGCCGGCCCGCGGCCGACAAAGCGGCGAAGGTTGTCTACCATGATCCGTGTTATCTGTCCCGCTACGGGCAACCCGGCGACATCACCAAGCCGCGCACGATTCTCCACCAGGCGCTGGGAACCTCGGCGCTCGAACCCGAACGCACGCGCGAGAAATCGTTCTGCTGCGGCGCCGGTGGCGCGATGATTTTTGCCGAGGAAACCAAAGGCAAGCGGGTCAACCGTGAACGAACTGAAGAACTGCTCCGCACCGATGCCAATCAGATCGCGGTCGCGTGTCCCTTCTGCCAGATCATGGTGCGCGACGCGACCAATGATCTCGGACGCGGCGATAATGTCCAGGTCCGGGACATTGCGCAGTTCGTCGCCGACCGCATGACCTAATGCAACCTACCGCGGGGAACGTGGGCGGAGTCCCCCGACTTGACAACTTCAATACATCCCGATACTATGACCAGTCGGGAGGTGTGAAATCATGAAGACAAGACTTCTCGCTTTGGCGTTGCTCGTTCCTCTGGTTATCGGGGCGTCACGGTGTTCTGCGGGTGAGGCCGTATCACCAGAGGCTCAACTCGACATTTCGGCAGTCACCCAGCTACTCGATGTTCTTGACCTCCTGGTGCGCAAGAATCCCGGCTATAAAACCACGATTAGCCGGCTTTCCCAAATGCCCCACGATAGCGCGGAAAGCGAGTTGCAGCGGCTGGCTCAGAAGAACGGCGATGATCCCGAGATCAAGAGCGCAATTGATGGCCTCCTCGGGTCGCCAACGTACAAGCTCTATTACAGACAATTTCGCAACGTCACTCCCGAAATTCATCGAAAAATCTTATGCGCGCTCCCTTACTGGGGCATCAACAGTCCGGCCGATATCGGTGGGACCCTGCGCGAGTTGTGCCTGAATCTGGATTCCGTGCGCTCATGGGTCACCGCCGTCGTTTCCCACATCGATCTGGACAAATCCCAGCGGGTCGCCTTGGAGTGGCTCCCTCCGGGAGACTATCCGCCGCCCCCGATTCGCTTCCTCTACGACGGCAACGGCGGCGCGTTCGCCAATGATGGGGAGGTTGGATTCGACCTGTATGGCAGCATCCTCGGCAGCCGGGCTCCAGCAGCACGGTTTGCGAATCTTGCCGGACTGGATGTCAATCAAATCGAGCTCATCATTGCTCACGAATTGCAGCACATCTATGCGGCACGCTATCTCTATCCACCCGGACGCACCTTCGCCACCTGGCAAGACAAATGGATCGACCGCCTGACCCGCAACATCGTCAGCGAGGGCGTGGCCATGCAATGCAATGTGGGGCCCGGTGTGCGGCGGAGTTTGATGGAGGATACTGTCATCGTGCGCTACTGGATCAGCCAGTTCAATGGGAAAGTGGCCGCTATGCGAAACAACAGCATCACCGAATCCCAGATTGGTGCGTGGTACGACAGTTCACTGCAGGATGTTCCGCGACGGCTTCTGATCGAATACTGGCAACGGGTCACCCATGACCAGGACTCTGTCACCTTCATGCAACGGTACATTGGCGACCGTCCGGCAATGGCATACACGCTGGGGTGGTGGATGCTGGGAAGGATTCTGGAGAGAGATAGCAACAGGGAGAAAGTGATCGCCTTGCTGTCTGACCCATCGGCCATTTTTAAGGCTTACAACGAATCCATTCCTGCGGACACGCAACTGAGAGTGGAATTCTAGCTCAATTTACGGTGATTTAGCTGAACACCTGCAACCCCTGATGGGAATTGACGTAATTCCTGAAATGCGTGTGACTCACACCGTGAGGTGCCAATGATTCGAAGACTGATTGCGGCCAAGGCCATCATGGTCATATGTACGGCAGGTGTTGTTCACGGACAAACACCGACCGCGCAGATCTTCCCCGATCCCGCTCACGAAATCCAGATAGTCACCGCGGATAACTGCAGCGGCAAGATTGCCTGTGGGCATGTTCTCCCAGAGACGGATTCCCTGGCGCGGATGATTCTGGAAGAGTTGCGCCTGCCATTTCACCGCGAGGTGATCACGGTCAGCCAATGCCTGCGCAACTTTGCGGGCGATCTGACCAGCCCCAATGTGCTTTTCACCTCCGAACGCGAGGGCGGCTATGCCAGTCAGGGGCTGGTGCTTCGCGACGGGAACAAGACACGTGAGCTGCCGGACCTGCGCTATGTCGAGCTGGTGCTGAACCCACAATCAGTGCGATCGGGCGAACTCGACATCTTCTCACATGAACTCGGCCATGTCATGATGTGGACGGTCTGGCCGGCGCGTCCAGAAGGACGCTCGCCCAAACAGCACGTCAGCATGGGCATCACCGACGAGTTCATGGCCTTCTCCGAAGGCTGGGGAGAGAGCTTCCAGCGTCTGGCCTATGACGCGATCCCGAGGTACCAGGAGTTACGCCGCGACGGGCAGAACTACCGCCGCGATCCGAAATGGCTGTGGCATTCGAATCTCGACACGCGCCTGCGGCTCGACGCTGTCAGAAGCAACGATTACATCCATCGCAAGGTTTTGCCCCAGGTCGACACCGCCGGG